>MUMD01000165.1 GCA_002155895.1 Streptomyces rochei | reverse complement strand
GCAGCCACTGCCCGCCCGGCGTCTCGCCGACCCCGCCGGGCCGCCGCGCCAGCTCCAGCGACGCGGCGCCCGCGAAGGCCTGCACGCGCTGCCAGCGCCGCTCGCCCCGGGCCTCCGTGCCGGCCAGCAGCTGCTGCGCCCCCCGGTAGTCCTGGGTGCGCTGCACCAGGTCCAGGACGTCCAGCAGGTCCTGGTCGGGACCGGGCATGCGGATGTCCAGCTCCTCCTCGCGGGCGAAGCCGTAGTTCGCGGGATCCGCCGCGTCGGGGTGGCCGGGCGGGACCAGGCCGACCGCGCCCCGCCGGCGCCGCAGAAGGGGGACCAGCACCACGGCCAGCATGGCCAGTGCCATCAGGACCCAGAGAATCTCCATGCCTCAAGCGAACCAGACCGCGCCGACAATTGGCCAACCTGGGCCCCGGGCCTGTGGAAAACGCACGCGGCCGTCCGCGCCGCTACGCTCGGGCTCCATGAGCGACAGGCACATCAGTCAGCACTTCGAGACGCTCGCGATCCACGCGGGCAACACCGCAGATCCGCAGACCGGCGCGGTCGTCCCGCCGATCTACCAGGTGTCGACGTACAAGCAGGACGGCGTCGGCGGGCTGCGCGGCGGATACGAGTACAGCCGCAGCGCGAACCCGACGCGCACGGCCCTGGAGGAGAACCTCGCCGCCCTGGAGGGCGGCCGTCGCGGCCTCGCGTTCGCGTCCGGACTGGCGGCCGAGGACTGCCTGTTGCGCACGCTGCTGCGCCCCGGCGACCACGTGGTCATCCCCAACGACGCGTACGGCGGCACCTTCCGGCTGTTCGCCAAGGTCGCCACCCGGTGGGGCGTGGAGTGGTCGGTGGCCGACTCGAGCGACCCCGCGGCCGTGCGGGCGGCGATCACCCCGAAGACCAAGGCCGTATGGGTGGAGACGCCGTCCAACCCGCTGCTCGGCATCACCGACATCGCCGCCCTCTCCCAGGTCGCCCGGGACGCCGGCGCCCGGCTCGTCGTCGACAACACCTTCGCCACGCCGTACCTCCAGCAGCCGCTGGCGCTCGGCGCGGACGTCGTCGTGCACTCCCTGACCAAGTACATGGGCGGTCACTCGGACGTCGTCGGCGGCGCGCTGATCGTGAACGACCAGGAGCTGGGCGAGGAGCTGGCGTTCCACCAGAACGCGATGGGCGCGGTCGCCGGTCCCTTCGACTCCTGGCTGGTGCTGCGCGGCACCAAGACCCTCGCGGTCCGCATGGACCGGCACAGCGAGAACGCGACCAAGGTCGCCGAGATGCTCACCCGGCACGCGCGCGTGACGAGCGTGCTGTACCCGGGGCTGCCGGACCACCCGGGCCACGAGGTCGCCGCCAAGCAGATGAAGGCGTTCGGCGGCATGGTGTCCTTCCGCGTCGAGGGCGGCGAGGAGGCGGCCGTCGAGGTCTGCAACCGCGCGCAGGTGTTCACCCTCGGCGAGTCCCTGGGCGGCGT
The DNA here is from genome assembly GCA_002155895.1 of Streptomyces rochei. GTDB lineage: Bacteria > Actinomycetota > Actinomycetes > Streptomycetales > Streptomycetaceae > Streptomyces > Streptomyces rochei. The sequence continues at coordinate 37,045 of MUMD01000165.1, read as the reverse complement.
CGAGTCGCTGATCGAGCACCCGGGCCGCATGACGCACGCCTCCGCCGCCGGCTCGGCCCTGGAGGTGCCCGCCGACCTGGTGCGCCTGTCCGTCGGCATCGAGAACGTCGACGACCTGCTCGCCGACCTCCAGCAGGCGCTCGGCTAGCCCGGACGGCTCACCAGCCCTCCCAGCCGGTCACGGGTGGGGTCGTCTCCGACGGCGGCTCCACCCACGGCCGGACGGTCAGCGCCCACACCGTGAAGGCCACGACCACGGCTGCCAGCACCACCCACAGCAGGCGGCGCACGGCGGTCCTGCGCCGCAGCACCCGGCCGCCGCGGCGCACGGCGTCCGCGTACAGCTCCGGCGGCACCCGCGGCGGCGACTGCTCCATGATCCGCCGGGCCGCCGCCTCCCGCTGCGGACGGTTCACCGGCACCGCCTCCCCGCACTCCTCGCGCGCGCGGCCGTCACGACGTCGCCGCCTTCGGCTCCGCCACCGGACGGGACGGTTCGGCGGGCGGGTGCAGCAGCGTGGCCGTCGCCCGGTCGCAGATCGTCCGTACGCGTTCCACGGGCAGGCCCAGCAGGGCCGCCGCCTGTTCCTCCGCGACACCCTCGTAGAGCCTGAGCACCAGGATCAGGCGCTCCTGCGGCGTGAGCCCGCCCAGCCGGCCGGCGGGGCGTCTGCGACCCCGGCCCAGGCCGCCGCCGTGGCGGTGCCACGCCTCGCGGGCGAAGCGGGTGGCCAGGTACTGGCGGGTGCGGTCGTACGGATCGTCGCCGTGCAACTGGTCCCAGTACGCGTACGTGTGGGCGAGGGAGACGGCGAGCAGGCGCCGCGCGCGCGGATTGTCGTCCGGCGCCTCGGCCGTGAGCAGGGTGGCGGCATGCAGCAGCCGCCCTGCCGCGCCCGCGACGAACGCCTGGAACTCCCGGGCACGGCGGGCGCCGGGGGACACCTGCCTGTCTCGCACCGCGCCTCCCGCCCGGAGAGCGACGGCCTCCGGGATTCGACGACGACCCCTGAGGTCTCATATCAGGCCAGGGGCGGCCCGTCGGTCAAGAGTCCGGTGCGATCCGCTCGCGAAAGCCCGGCCGGCCCGTGAGCCCGGCACCCGTGAGCCCGGCGGCCGTCCGGCGGGGCCCGGGAGCGAGGCTCAGGAGGAGGCGGGCGAGTCCTGGCCCGCCGCCGCGCCCGAGGGGGCCATACGGGCGGACAGGGCGCCGTTGAAGCGCGCGAGGAGCGTGCAGAACGCCTCGCGCTCCTCCGGCGCCCAGTCGTGTGTCAGCTCGGCCATGAGCTGACGCCGGGAGGAGCGGACCTCCTCCAGCCGCGACACGCCGCGCGGGGACAGCTGGAGGACCACCGCGCGGCCGTCCTCGGGGTGCGAGGTCCGCTTGACCAGGCCGGTGTCGACGAGCGGGGCCACCTGCCGGGTGACGGTGGAGGAGTCGATGCCCATGCTCGCCGCGAGCGCCTTCACGCCCATCGGGCCCTCTTTGTCGAGGCGGTTGAGCAGCAGGTAGGCGGCGCGGTCCATGGTGTTGCGCACCTGCCCGACGCCACCGAGCCGGGTCTGTTCGGCACGACGGGCGAAGAGCGCCACCTCGTGCTGGAGCGTCTCGAGAAGACCGGTGTCACCGGCGGTCGTCATGTCCATCGACATTTCAGGTGTTGTGGGCATGGCCGGGGGCTCACTTCGTGGAGGGCTGCTAATTGGGGGACAGGGTACGCGGCCGGGCGGCGAGCCGGGCCCGCGCCGGGCAAAGCGGGTCTCGGAGGTTGGTCACAACGGCCTCGGGCGCCCGTGAACTGCGATGCTGGAGACATGAGCTACCGCACGGCCGCCCCTGTCGCACCCGTCACCCTCGACGACGTGCGCGGGGCGCAGAAGATGCTCTCGGGTGTGGCGCGGGTGACCGCGATGGAGGGCAGCCGGCACCTGTCCCAACTGGTCGGCGCGCCGGTGCACCTCAAGTGCGAGAACCTCCAGCGGACCGGTTCGTTCAAGCTGCGCGGCGCCTACGTCCGGATCGCCGGCCTGCTGCCCGAGCAGCGGGCCGCCGGCGTGGTCGCGGCGAGCGCGGGCAACCACGCGCAGGGCGTGGCGCTGGCGTCGTCGCTGCTCGGGGTGCACGCGACGGTGTTCATGCCGAAGGGCGCCCCGCTGCCCAAGATCAGCGCGACCCGCGACTACGGCGCCGAGGTGCGGCTGCACGGCCAGGTGGTCGACGAGACGCTGGCCGCCGCGCAGGAGTACGCCGAGCGGACGGGCGCGGTGTTCATCCACCCCTTCGACCACCCGGACGTCATCGCGGGGCAGGGCACGGTCGGGCTGGAGATCCTGGAGCAGTGCCCCGAGGTGCGGACCGTCGTGGTCGGCATCGGCGGGGGAGGGCTGGCGGCCGGGATCGCGGTCGCGGTGAAGGCGCTGCGGCCGGACGTGCGGATCGTGGGCGTGCAGGCCGAGGGCGCGGCGGCGTACCCGCCCTCGCTCGCCGCGGGGCGCCCGGTGGCCGTCGAGCACCCCTCGACGATGGCCGACGGCATCAAGGTCGGGCGGCCCGGTGACGTGCCGTTCGGGATCGTCGGCGATCTGGTGGACGAGGTGCGCACGGTCTCCGAGGACGAGCTGTCCACCGCCCTGCTGCTGTGCCTGGAGCGGGCCAAGCTGGTGGTGGAGCCGGCCGGCGCGAGCCCGGTGGCGGCGCTGCTGAGCGAGCCCGGCGCCTTCGCGGGCCCGGTGGTGGCGGTGCTGTCCGGCGGGAACGTGGACCCGGTGCTGATGCAGGGCGTGCTGCGGCACGGCATGGCCGCCCAGGGCCGCTACCTGGCCGTTCGCCTGCGTCTGACGGACCGGCCGGGGGCGCTGGCCACGCTGCTGGGGGTGCTGTCGGTGGTGGACGCGAACGTGTTGGACGTGAGCCACGTACGGACCGACCCGCGGCTCGGGCTCACGGAGGCGGAGGTCGAGCTCCACCTGGAGACGAAGGGCCCGGAGCACTGCGTCGAGGTCGGGCGCGCTCTGCGGGAGGCCGGCTACCCGGTCATCGGCTGAGAGGCGCCGGCGCGGCACTACGGCACCACCGGCACCACGGGACCACCGGCACCACGGGACCACCGGCACCACGGGACCACCGGCACCACCGGCACCACGGGACCACCGGCCCCGACGGCGCGGGCGGACGCATGCGCGCCCGTGCGTTGTAAAACGCGATACATCGCGTTATGGTGTGACGTGGATCGCTCGCCGTAAATCGCTCGCCGGGCGCCGCGAAACGTACAAACCTAGGCTTTCCGAAGATTCCCCGAAGACGTGGAGACTCATATGCCGGGCGCCATCTATGCCGAAGGCCTGGTGAAGACCTTCGGTGACGTAAGGGCACTGGACGGCGTCGACCTGGACGTCCCCGAAGGCACCGTCCTCGGCCTCCTCGGGCCGAACGGCGCGGGCAAGACCACCGCCGTCCGCTGCCTGACGACGCTGCTGCGCCCGGACAGCGGCAGGGCGTTCGTCGCGGGCATCGACGTCCTCGCACACCCCAACGAGGTCCGCCGCTCGATCGGCCTCTCCGGCCAGTTCGCCGCGGTCGACGAGTACCTGACCGGCCGTGAGAACCTCCAGATGGTCGGCCAGCTCTACCAGATGCGGGCCAGGGCGGCGAAGGCCCGCGCCGTCGAGCTGCTGGAGCAGTTCCACCTCTCGGACGCCGCCGACCGCCCCGCCAAGACCTACTCCGGCGGCATGCGCCGGCGGCTCGACCTCGCCGCCGCCCTGGTCGTCTCCCCGCCCGTCATGTTCATGGACGAGCCGACGACCGGCCTGGACCCGCGCAACCGCCAGCAGCTCTGGGAAGTCATCAAGCAGCTGGTCTCCGGCGGTACGACCCTGCTGCTCACCACCCAGTACCTGGAGGAGGCCGACCACCTCGCGCACGACATCGCGGTCGTCGACCGCGGACACGTCATCGCCCGCGGCACCTCGGACGAGCTCAAGGCGCGCACCGGCGGGGAGCGCGTCGAGGTCGTGGTGCACGAGCGCGAGCACATGGCGACGGCCGCCGAGGTGCTCACCGGCTTCGGCAAGGGCGCCACCACCGTCGAGGACCACACCCGCAAGCTCACCGTCCCCGTCACCGGCGGTGCCAAGCTGCTCGCCGAGGTGATCCGCGAGCTGGACACGCGCGGCATCGAGATCGACGACATCGGCCTGCGCCGCCCCACCCTCGACGACGTCTTCCTCTCCCTCACCGGCCACGCGGCCGAGACCAAGGCGGAGGACGACGACCCCGAGACAGACCCCGGTCACCAGCCCGAGAAGGAGGCCGCCAAGTGAGCGCCGCCACCGACGCCGCGCGGACCGCGGCACACACCGGTTCCGTCGGTTCCGTGGGCCAGTCCGTGCGGGACTCGCTGGTCATCGCCCGCAGGAATCTGATCCGGATGACCCGGATCCCGGAGATGGTCCTCTTCGGGGTCATCCAGCCGGTCATGTTCGTGGTCCTCTTCACCTACGTCTTCGGTGGCTCGATGAAGATCGGGAACACCACCGACGCGGACGTCTACAAGGACTTCCTGATGGCCGGCATCTTCGCCCAGACCGTCACCTTCGCCACCGCCGGATCGGCCGCCGGCATCGCCGACGACATGCAGAAGGGGCTGGTCGACCGCTTCCGGTCGCTGCCGATGGCCCGCGGCGCCGTGCTGACCGGCCGGACCGTCGCCGACCTCGCGCAGACCTGCGTCACGGTGCTGGTCCTCGCCGTCGTCGCGCTCCTCGTCGGCTGGCGCGTGGGGTCCGCCGAGCCGACCAACGCCGGGAAGGTGCTGGGCGCCTTCGGCCTGCTCCTCCTGCTCGGGTACGCGTTCACGTGGATCGGCGCCCTGATCGGGCTGTCGGTCCGCACCCCGGAGGCGGCGACCTCGGGCGGGATCATCTGGCTGTTCCCGGTGACCTTCGTGTCGAACGCGTTCGTGGACTCCAGCCAGATGACCCCCTGGCTGCGCCACATCGCCGAGTGGAACCCGTTCAGCGCGACCGTGCAGGCCACGCGCGAGCTGTTCGGCAACCCGGGTGTCGTGCAGTCCGACGCCTGGCCCATGCAGCACCCCGTCTGGGCCTCGCTGATCTGGTCCGTACTGATCATCGCGGTCTTCCGCACGCTGGCGGTGCGCAAGTACCGCTCGGCCGCCGCATGACGAAGCCCCCGGCGTCACCAGGACGCCGGGGGCCCGCACAGCACGGATACCGGCCCGGCCCCGCGGGGGCCCGGGCCGTCGGCCGGGTCAGCCGTTGTACGGCTCGGCCTTCAGGATCTTCACGGAGGCCATCTTGCCGTTCGGCAGCTCGTACTCGGCGTCCTCGCCGACCTTGTGGCCGATGACGCCCGAGCCCAGCGGGGACTGCGGCGAGTAGGTCTCGATGTCCGAGCTCGCGTACTCGCGCGAGGCGAGCAGGAAGGTCAGCGTGTCGTCCTCGTCACCGTCGAAGGCGATCGTGACCACCATGCCGGGCGCCACCGCGCCGTCGGCGGCCGGAGCCTCACCCACCTTGGCGCTCTCGAGCAGCTGGGTCAGCTGGCGCACGCGGAGCTCCTGCTTGCCCTGCTCCTCCTTCGCCGCGTGGTACCCGCCGTTCTCGCGCAGGTCCCCCTCCTCACGCGCCGCGGCGATCTTGGCAGAGATCTCGGTGCGCGCAGGACCAGTAAGGTATGCAAGCTCCTCCTTGAGCTTGTTGTACGCCTCCTGGGTCAGCCAGGTGACGTTCTCGCTGGTCTGGGTCACGGGTGCTCCTCGTTGGTACTGGGAATACAAATCAACGCCCTACCCAGAAGGATGTTCCTTCACGGAAGGGCGAAACCACGAGCCTAACAATTGACTGCCCAAAGGGGGAGGACATAAGCCACCAGAATCGTGAGTCCGCAGGTCAGGGCCTGTGGATTGGTGGCGGCGGACGCCCGTGGGATCAGTCCGCGTGGCAGCCGAGCAGCTCGGCCGTCGTGCCCGCCGCCTTGGTGCGCAGGGTGACGACCCGGTCGATGCGCGTGTCGTCGTCCTCGAAGCGGAAGTCCGCCCGGCCCACCTCGTCGCCGTCCTCCGCCTGGGAGCGGACCGTGCAGTAGCCGGTGACCCCCGCGTCCTTGCGGACCTCCAGGTGCACCTGCACCGAGTCCTCGGCCAGCTCGAACCCGATCAGCTCGCCACTGATCTTGTTCTGGCCGACGTAGTGGTAGCCGAACCAGCCGATGACGGCGAGCAGGACGGCCCCGAGCACGGCACCGACGATCTTGAGCGTGCGGTCGGCCCGTTCGTCCGAGGAGCGGCCGTACCGGCTCTCGGGCGCTCGTGTGCTCGCCGTACTCATGATCGTCCTCTCCGCTGGAGCGGGTCCGCCGGGCCGTGGAATTATTCCGCGCCCGATTCGGTCACTATAGAAGCCGCCCACCCGCCACCCGACCGCCGCCCCTCACGGACGCCCCTACGGGGCGGCACCCATTGGATCGCGCCGATGCACCAGGGCGCCGACTGACCGAGGAATGAGTCTTGACTGACCAGCTGCGACTGATGGCCGTCCACGCCCACCCCGACGACGAGTCGAGCAAGGGCGCGGCCACCATGGCGAAGTACGTGTCCGAGGGGGTGGACGTGCTGGTGGTGACCTGCACGGGCGGGGAACGCGGCTCCATCCTCAACCCCAAGCTCCAGGGCGACGCGTACATCGAGGAGCACATCCACGAGGTGCGCAAGAAGGAGATGGACGAGGCCCGGGAGATCCTCGGCGTCAAGCAGGAGTGGCTCGGCTTCGTCGACTCCGGACTGCCCGAGGGCGACCCGCTGCCGCCGCTGCCGGAGGGCTGCTTCGCCCTGGAGGACGTCGACAAGGCGGCCGGCGAGCTGGTGCGCAAGATCCGCGCCTTCCGCCCCCAGGTGATCACCACCTACGACGAGAACGGCGGCTACCCGCACCCCGACCACATCATGACCCACAAGATCACGATGGTGGCCTTCGAGGGCGCGGCGGACACCGAGAAGTACCCGGAGGCGGAGTACGGGGCGGCCTACCAGCCGCTGAAGGTCTACTACAACCAGGGCTTCAACCGCCCCCGCACGGAGGCGCTGCACAACGCGCTGCTCGAGCGCGGCCTGGAGTCGCCCTACGGGGACTGGCTCAAGCGCTGGTCGGAGTTCGAGCGCAAGGAGCGCACGCTCACCACGCACGTGCCCTGCGCCGACTTCTTCGAGATCCGCGACAAGGCGCTGATCGCGCACGCCACCCAGATCGACCCCGACGGGGGCTGGTTCCGGGTGCCGATGGAGATCCAGAAGGAGGTCTGGCCCACCGAGGAGTACGAGCTCGCGAAGTCCCTCGTGGAAACCTCCCTCCCCGAGGACGACCTCTTCGCGGGCATCCGGGACAATGCCTGACATGAGCGCAAGCGCAAGCATGGCAATGACGCACCTCGTCACCCTCGCCGAGCTGGACGAGGACAAGGTCACGCCCGGCGTCCTCGGGTTCATCGTCTTCGCGGTGATGGCTCTGGCGGTGTGGGGCCTGATGAAGTCCATGAACCGGCACATGGGCAGGGTGGACTTCAAGGAGGCGGAGGCCCCCGGCGGTGAGCGGGTCGAGTCCGACCGGCGCTGAGGGTCTGTCGTCACACTCCCGTCTGCCTCGCGGCGGACGACGGGAGTGGGACGGCAGGACCCGGCGCGGTCACGGCTCGGCCGTGACCGCCACTCCCATCACCTCCCGGGCCTGACGGTTCGGGACCATGCCCAGGCGCCAGGCCTGCCAGCCCGCCTCCAGCTGGACGCCGCGTTCCAGGAGGAGCCGGTAGGCCCCGATGTAGTCGTCCAGTTTGGTGTCCCGGACCGGGTGACCGGCCCGGGACAGCTGGGCCAGCTCCTCCTGCGCCACCGCCGTGCCGACCTCCACGCCGCCGGGAGCGGCGTACGGCAGCAGGGTGCAGCGCAGGAAGCGGGCCCAGTCCTCGCCCCGCCGGTCGCCGTAGGCCGCGAAGAGCGCCGCCGCCTCGTCGCACAGGGCCAGGGCCTGCTGGGTACGGGCGTTGCCCGCGTCCACGACCGCCAGCTCCAGGCAGGTCCACGCCTCCCCGTGTCCGACGCCGATGCGCTGGAAGTCGGCGCGCGCGTCGACCAGGAGCTGCCGGGCGAAGCCCGAGTTGCGCAGCGAGCCGGTCTGGGCGGCGCGCTGGTCGCGGGTCACCCGGGCCGAGTGGTGCCGGGCGCAGGCCAGCCCGTACACGTCCCGCATCCGGGAGAACATCGTGCGGGAGCGCTCCAGCTCGCGGACCGACTGGTCGAGGTCGCCGGTCTCCTCCAGCGCCTGGCCCACGTAGTAGACCGTCCACGCCTCGCCGCGCGCGTCCTCGTTCTCCCGGTGCCGGGCCGCCGCCCGCCGCAGCTCGTCCAGCGCCTCGGACGCGTCGCCGTCCACCAGGCGCGCCCGCGCCAGCTGGGTCAGCGCCCACGCCTCGCCCCGGGCGTCCTGGGTGCGGCCGTACAGCTCCAGGGCCGCCCGCAGATCCGCCTCCGCGCCCGGTACGTCGCCCCTGCGCAGGTGGAGCTGGCCCAGCTGGAAGTGGGCCCACGCCTGGCCGTGCAGCGACTCGCCCGCCCGGTGCAGCACCAGTGACTCGGTGAGCAGGTCCAGGGCCTCCGCGAGCCGCGCCCGGTCCCGTTGCACCGCCGCCAGCGCGTGCAGGGTCCACGCGCGGTCCGTGGCCAGCTCGGGCGATGCCTGGAGGTCCAGCGCCTCCCGCAGCTTCGCCGCCGCCTCGGTCAGGTTGCCCTGGTGGTGCAGGGTGATGCCCAGCGAGCACAGGGCACGGGCCGCCCCCGCGTCGTGGTGGGCCTCCATGTACAGGTCGACCACGGAGGTGAGCGTCGTCCGCGCCTTGTCCAGCTCACCCAGCTGCCGCGCCGCGATACCGGTGCGCCACTGCACCGAACGCACCAGCAGCCCCTGGTCCACGGACTGCGCCAGCTCGCTGATCTCGCCCAGCCGGTACAGGTCGCCGCGGAGCAGGCAGTAGTCGCACAGCGCTCCCAGCAGGTTCAGCACCGCGCCCTGGTCCACGCCCTCCGCGTGTCTGAGCGTCGCCGTGATGAAGCTCGACTCGTCGTCCAGCCAGCGCAGCGCCTCGTCCAGGGAGGTGAAGCCGTACTGCCCGAAGCGGTCCGAGCGGGTCGACATGTTGCCGTCGACAAGGCGCAGCACCGAGTCGGCCAGCTCGGCGTAGTTCGCGATCAGCCGCTCCTGCGCCGCCGCCCGCTCGGCCGGCTCCTCCTCGTCGGCGAGCCGGGCCCGGGCGAAGGCCCGCACCACGTCGTGCAGCCGGTACCGGCTGCCGCGCACATGGTCGAGCAGGCCCGCCCGCGCCAGCTCCGCCAGCTGCCGGGCCGCCTCCGTCTCGTCCGTGGCCAGCAGCGCGGCGGCGGCCGGCGCGCCCAGCGAGGTGCGCCCGGCCAGCGCCAGCCGGCGCAGCAGCCGGCGGGCGACCTCCGGCTGGTCGGTGTAGCGCAGCCACAGCGCCCGCTCGGCCGGCTCCACCGGCCCGTACGCGCCCAGGTCGGTCGCCAGGGCGCGCGGCGAACGCGGGCCCAGCGACGACCCCGCGATGCGCAGCGCCAGCGGCAGCCCGCCGCACAGCTCCCGGACACGGTCGCAGGCTTCCGCGTCGTAGGGCCCCGAGGCGTCCTGCGCGCAGGCGGCCAGCAGCTCCTCCGCGCCGGCCGCGTCCAGCGCCCCGACGGGCAGGTCGTACACCCGCGCCGGCAGGTCGGGCGGCAGCCGGAGCGGCTCGCGCGCGGTGACCAGGACCAGGCTGTCCGACCGCTCCGGGATCAGTGTGCGCACCTGCTCCGGATCGCAGGCGTCGTCCAGTACGACGGTGACCGGCACGCCCGTCAGATGCTGGTGGTACAGCTCGCTGAGCCGTTTGACCTGCTGGGCCGCCGAGGCCCGCTCCCGGAACAGCAGCTGCTCGCGGGGCGCCCCGAGCCGGTTCAGCAGGTGCAGCAGGGCGTCGCGGGTGCTCAGCGGTGCCTCGCCGCCCGAGGCGGGGGCGTCCCCGCGCAGATCCACCACGCACGCCCCGCGGAAGTGGTCCCGCAGCTCGTGGGCGGCCCGCACCGCCAGCGTCGTACGTCCGCTGCCCGGCGCCCCGTGCAGCACCACCACCGTCGGCAGGGTCTGCGTGCTCGCGCGGGCCGCCTGCACCCACTGCCGCAGCCGGGCCATCTCGTGGCGCCGGCCCGCGAAGGTGGCCTCCGGCTCCGGGAGCTGCGCGAAGGACTGCTCCAGCGCGTTGCGCCCGCGGGCCGCCGCGCTCTTGTCCGCGCCCCGCAGCTTGGGGCCGGGCTGCTTCTTCGGCCCGGTGGACGCGGCGAGCATCCGCTGCTGGTCGAGGAAGGGGCGGATGCCGCGCACCTCCAGCGCCGTGAGCCACTGCAGCCGCAGCTGCTCCGGCCCGCCGGGCTGTCCGGCGGCCCCCGCGCGGTGGTGGGCGGCCGGCAGATGGGACCCGACCACCTTCACCACGGTCGCGGCGGCGCCGACCACCCCGACGGTTACGCCCGCGCCCACCGCGGTGCCCGTGCCGGTGCCCAGGGCCACGTCGGCCACCACGGCGGCGACCGCCGCCACGGCGGCCACCAGCAGGGGAGTGCCCGCGCCCTCCCGGGCGTAACGCTGCCGGAAGGTGAGCTGTCCGGCCGTCGCCTCGTCGAGGGCCCGGACGTACGCCTCGTACTCCTCGGCGGCGGTGGCCGCCATCGCGTCCAGCGACCCGCGCGCCCGGGACAGCAGCACCGTGCCGTCCGTGCGGCCCCCCGAGCGCCGTACCTCCTCCTCCACGGCCCGCCTCAGCAGCCGCTCGGCCTCCGACCGATGACTGTCCCGCATGTCGCGCCCCCTCCGGCGGCATCGGTGCCACCCGGGTGTCCCCGAACCTCCGGGGGACTCTCCCGGCTCATCCCCGGGTCCTTCCCCGGTTGTGCGTCGGTCAAGTGTCCTGCGAGGGGGAGACCCTGGGGAGGGTCCGGGCCGTCATCGGCCGGCCCGGAAGATCTCGTCCCGCAGTTTGTCCCCGAACTCTTGACCGGGGTGACCGCAGCCACTAATTTGCGAAGGAGGCAGACCCATAATCTTTGAAAGGAGGCGACCGGCAGATGAACACCAACTCTGATCTGAGTCGCCTCGCCCGCCGTACGGTCTGGGTTTCCGGTCGGGTCGCGCACGGCTGCTGAGTAGCCGTTCCGCTGTGCCCTCGCGTGGCACTTTTCGGGTTTTCCCCTTCTTCACTTCACGGCATGCCCTCGTCGCGTGTCGATGTGCGCCCGTTCTTCCCCGCGTGGCGCGTCCGAACACAGAAAGCTGCCTGGAATTGGCGAACATGATGAATCGTCCTGCCCGAAACCGAAATGAAGGCCTGGCATGGTAGCGGCACGGATCACCGTCAACGGGAAAGAAGAGCCCATCGCCCCCGCCGCGCCCCACACCACGGTGCTGGACTTCCTGCGCGACCGCGGTCTCACCGGCACCAAGGAGGGCTGCGCGGAGGGCGAGTGCGGTGCCTGTTCCGTCCTGGTGGCCCGCCCCGGCGTGAACAAGCCCACCGACTGGGTGGCGGTCAACGCCTGCCTGGTCCCGGTCGCGGCGCTCGACGGCCAGGAGGTCGTCACCTCCGAGGGACTGGCCACCGCCGGTGCACCGGGTACGCCCGCCGTCCTGCACCCGGTGCAGGAGGAGATGGCGGTCCGCGGCGGCTCGCAGTGCGGCTACTGCACGCCGGGGTTCGTGTGCAGCATGGCGGCCGAGTACTACCGGCCCGACCGCTGCGCCCACGGGTCCGAGGCCCCGGAGCCGGCCGGCGGCACGGACGCCGAGCACGGCCCGAACGGCTTCGACCTGCACGCCCTCAGCGGCAACCTGTGCCGCTGCACCGGCTACCGCCCGATCCGCGACGCCGCCTTCGCCGTCGGCGCGCCCGCCGACGAGGACCCGCTGGCGCGGCGCCGCGAGCAGGCCCCGCCCGCCCCCGTCGCCACCGAGTACACCCGGGACGACACCGCGTTCCTGCGCCGGGACACCCTGGCCGAGACCCTGCGGCTGCTGCGCGAGCGGCCCGACGCGGTCGTCGTCGCGGGCAGCACCGACTGGGGCGTGGAGGTCAACATCCGCGCCCGCCGCGCGGACTGCGTGGTCGCCGTCGACCGGCTGCCCGAACTGCGGGAGCTGCGGGTGGAGGAGGACCACATCGAGATCGGCGCGGCCCTCACGCTCACCGAGATCGAACGCCGCCTCGACGGCACCGTGCCGCTGCTGGCGGAGCTGTTCCCGCAGTTCGCCTCCCGGCTGATCCGCAACGGTGCCACCCTGGGCGGCAACCTCGGGACCGGCTCGCCCATCGGTGACAGCCCGCCGGTGCTGCTCGCGCTGGAGGCGTCGCTGCTCCTGGCCGACGCCGACGGCGAGCGCGAGGTGCCGCTGGCCGAGTACTTCACCGGGTACCGGCAGAGCGTGCGCCGCCCCGGCGAGCTGATCCGCGCGGTGCGCGTCCCGCTGCCGCTGTCGCCGGTCACCGCCTTCCACAAGATCGCCAAGCGTCGCTTCGACGACATCTCCAGCGTGGCGGTCGCCTTCGCCCTCGACGTGGAGGAAGGCGTCGTCCGCAAGGCGCGCATCGGCCTGGGCGGCGTGGCCGCCACCCCGGTCCGCGCGCTCGCCACCGAGGCGGCCCTGGAGGGCCGGCCCTGGTCGGCTCAGACCGCCGAGGACGCGGCCCGGGTGCTGCGGGGCGAGGGCACCCCCATGGACGACCACCGCGCCAGCTCCCTCTACCGCTCCGCGATGCTCGGCCAGAGCCTGCTGAAGCTGTACGCCCAGACCACCGAGGCGGTGCCGTCATGAGCCACCTGTCCGAGCGTCCCGAGAAGCCGGCCGTCGGCGTCTCGATGCCCCACGAGAGCGCCTACCAGCACGTCACGGGCACCGCGCTCTACACCGACGACCTGGTCCAGCGCACCAAGGACGTGCTGCACGCCCACCCGGTCCAGGTCATGAAGGCCCACGGCCGGATCACCGCGCTGCGCACCGCCCCCGCGCTCGCCGTGCCCGGCGTGGTCCGCGTCCTGACCGGCGCCGACGTGCCCGGTGTCAACGACGCCGGGATGAAGCACGACGAGCCGCTCTTCCCCGACGAGGTCATGTTCCACGGCCACGCCGTCGCCTGGGTGCTCGGCGAGACCCTGGAGGCGGCCCGGCTGGGCGCGGCGGCCGTCGAGGTGGAGATCGAGGAGCTGCCCTCCCTGATCACCCTCCAGGACGCGATCGCGGCCGACAGCTACCACGGCGCCCGCCCCGTCATGACGCACGGCGACGTCGACGCCGGCTTCGCCGACTCCGCGCACGTGTTCACCGGCGAGTTCCAGTTCTCCGGCCAGGAGCACTTCTACCTGGAGACGCACGCGGCCCTCGCCCAGATCGACGAGAACGGGCAGGTGTTCATCCAGTCCAGCACCCAGCACCCGTCGGAGACCCAGGAGATCGTCGCGCACGTGCTCGGGGTTCCCTCCCACGAGGTGACCGTGCAGTGCCTGCGGATGGGCGGCGGCTTCGGCGGCAAGGAGATGCAGCCGCACGGCTTCGCGGCCGTCGCCGCGCTCGGCGCCAAGCTCACCGGCCGCCCGGTCCGGTTCCGGCTCAACCGGACCCAGGACCTGACCATGTCCGGCAAGCGGCACGGCTTCCACGCCGAGTGGAAGATCGGCTTCGACACCGAGGGCCGCATCCAGGCCCTGGAGGCCACGCTGACCGCGGACGGCGGCTGGAGCCTGGACCTGTCCGAGCCGGTGCTGGCCCGCGCGCTGTGCCACATCGACAACACGTACTGGATCCCCAACGCGCGCGTCGCCGGCCGCATCGCCAAGACCCACACGGTCTCCAACACCGCCTTCCGCGGCTTCGGCGGACCGCAGGGCATGCTGGTCATCGAGGACATCCTCGGCCGCTGCGCGCCGCGGCTCGGCCTGGACCCGATGGAGCTGCGGGAACGCAACTTCTACCGGCCGGGCCAGGGCCAGACGACGCCGTACGGGCAGCCGGTCACCCAGCCCGAGCGGATCGCCACCGTCTGGGAGCAGGTGCGGGCCGACGGCGGCATCGCCGACCGCAAGCGCGAGATCGCCGCCTTCAACGCCGCGCACCCGCACACCAAGCGGGCCCTGGCGGTCACCGGCGTGAAGTTCGGCATCTCGTTCAACCTCACCGCCTTCAACCAGGGCGGCGCGCTGGTGCTGATCTACAAGGACGGCTCCGTCCTGATCAACCACGGCGGCACCGAGATGGGCCAGGGCCTGCACACCAAGATGCTCCAGGTGGCCGCGACCACGCTGGGCATCCCGCTGCACAAGGTGCGCCTCGCCCCGACCCGGACCGACAAGGTGCCCAACACCTCGGCCACCGCCGCCAGTTCCGGCGCGGACCTGAACGGCGGCGCGATCAAGAACGCCTGCGAGCAGTTGCGCGAGCGGCTGCTCCAGGTGGCCGCCTCGCAGCTCGGCGCCAACGCCTCGGACGTGCGCATCGTCGAGGGCGTCGCGCGCGCCCTCGGCAGCGACACCGAGCTGGCCTGGGACGACCTGGTGCGCACCGCGTACTTCCAGCGGGTCCAGCTGTCGGCGGCCGGCTACTACCGGACCGAGGGGCTGCACTGGGACGCGAAGTCCTTCCGGGGCTCCCCGTTCAAGTACTTCGCGATCGGCGCCGCGGCGACCGAGGTGGAGGTGGACGGCTTCACCGGCGCGTACCGCATCCGGCGGGTGGACATCGTCCACGACGTCGGCGACAGCCTCTCCCCGATGATCGACATCGGTCAGGTCGAGGGCGGCTTCGTGCAGGGCGCCGGCTGGCTCACGCTGGAGGACCTGCGCTGGGACACCGGCGACGGCCCGAACCGCGGCCGGCTGCTCACCCAGGCCGCCAGCACCTACAAGCTGCCGAGCTTCTCGGAGATGCCCGAGGAGTTCAACGTCCACCTGCTGGAGAACGCCACCGAGGAGGGCGCGGTCTACGGCTCCAAGGCGGTCGGCGAGCCCCCGCTGATGCTGGCGTTCTCGGTGCGCGAGGCGCTGCGGCAGGCCGCCGCCGCGTTCGGCCCCGACGGCGTGAGCGTGGAGCTGGCCTCGCCCGCGACGCCGGAGGCGGTGTACTGGGCGATCGAGGCCGCCCGGCGGGCCGACGCGGCCGGGAACGGCGGCTCCCGGAGCGCGGCCGCCGGGGCCGGCGAGGTCCGCACCGGCGCGAAAGCGCTGAGCGGTGCCTGACATGACGTGGATCGCCGCGGTCGCACGGTTGCGGGCACGCCGGGAGCCCGGCGTGCTGGTGACCGTCGCGACCGTGCGCGGCCACGCCCCGCGTGAGGCCGGTGCCAAGCTCGTCGTGGGGCGGACCGGGACGTGGGGCTCGATCGGCGGCGGCAACGTCGAGGCCGTCGCGATCGACCGGGCGCGGGAGATGATCGCCGCGTCCCAGCCGGAGCCCGAGCTGATGGATTTCGCCCTGAACGACAAGGTGACCAACCGGCACGGCGTGCAGTGCTGCGGCGGCACGGTCTCGGTGCTGCTCGAACCGCTTCCGGTGGTCCGCGCGGTGGCGGTCTTCGGGGTCGGGCACGTCGGGCTGGAACTGGCCCGCGTCCTGGCCCGCCAGGACCTCGACCTGCACCTGATCGACAGCCGCGCCGACCTCCTGGACGACGAACGGCTCGGCGTGCTGGCGGACGCGGTGGCCCAGGTGCACGTGCACCACACCCCGCTGCTGCCGGAGGAGGTGCTGGCCGAGCTGCCGCCCGGCACCCACGTCCTGATCATGACCCACGACCACGCCGAGGACGCCGCCCTGTGCGACGCCGCCCTGCGCACCGATCACCTCGGCTCCATCGGGCTGATCGGATCGGCGGCGAAGTGGGCGCGGTTCCGCAAGCGCCTGGCCACCGAGGGCGGGCACGACGACGCCGCCATCGACCGGATCAAGACCCCGATCGGGCTGCCCGACATCGCAGGCAAGGAGCCCGCGACCATCGCCGTGAGCGTCGCGGCCGATCTGCTGCGCACCTTCGAGTCGGCGGGGGACTGACCCGCAGGACCGGTCCGGAGGGGTGCCCCCGCCCGCGTGAACCGCGCGGACGGGGGCACCCCTCCGGCATGTGCGCCGGCCGGCGCGGCAAGCCTGAATAGAGTTTGTGGGAACCTACGAAGCGCTGGTACCAGCCTGCTCGTTGTTCGTGCCTTCGGTCCCTGGCCGCTACCGGCCAGCAGCCTGTGTACTCCCCCTACGGGTTGCAGCCGCAGGTCCACCACACACCAGCCGAGGAGTGCCATGACCACCCACACCGCCGAGACCGGCATCCGCGAGCAGGAGCGCGCCTGGATGAACCAGGCGATCGAGCTGGCCACCACCAGCGTCGCGAACGGCGGCGGCCCCTTCGGCGCGCTCATCGCCAAGGACGGCGAGGTCGTCGCGCTCGCCAACAACCAGGTCACCGCCAGCCTCGACCCCACCGCACACGCTGAGGTCAGCGCCATCCGCGCCGCCTGCCGGCAGCTCGGCACCTTCAGCCTGGAGGGCTGCACCCTCGTCACGTCCTGCGAGCCCTGCCCGATGTGCCTCTCCTCCTCCCTGTGGGCCCGTGTCGACCGGCTGATCTACTCCGCCGACCGCCACGACGCCGCCGTGGCCGGCTTCGACGACCGCAAGTTCTACGACCTCTTCGAGAAGCGTCCGCAGGAGCTGTGGCCCATGTCCGTCGAGCACCTCGACCTGCCCCACCGCACCCAGCCGTTCGACGCCTGGCTCGCCAAGAGCGACCGCGTCGACTACTGATCGGCGAACCACCGCCCCGCACCGGAGCGGGGGCCGCACGTCGCGTCCCGCCACGTGTGGCCCCTCCGGGGCCGTCAGCTCACCGACGAACGACGCCCCTGCTCACCCCGCGTGTTCCCGCAGCAAGTCGATCATGTTGCGCAGCATCGGAATGGCTGCTTCACCGGCCTTGTCCTTGTCGTTGAAGTGCATGAGTTCATTGCGAACCTCACGCAGTTCATTGAGGCAGTCCGTGAAGGACTTGCGGTCCAGCGGCCAACCCAGCTTGTCCCACTGTTCCTGGTTGCTCAGGACGCGCTGGTAGTCGCCGAAGGAAAGCTGATTGAACGAGGCGAGCTTGCGGCGACCGTCCGAGTCGCACAACGCGATCACGTCCGCCAGGTCGAGTCCTTCCGAAATGACCCGACGCAATTGCCGATCCAGATCGCCGATGAGCAGAAACGGCCTGGCCGTTGCACCGTACTCAGCGGCCACGTCGGCAATGGTGACGATGCCGGCGATCTCGTTGGTCTGGTTCTTCACGAGGACGAAGCCGAACCGTTCGAGATGCGGCAGGACGTCGATCAGGTGATCCGCGTAGCTGACGGCGTGGGCCTTGACGATGGCGCGGGCGAAGGGCGCCTCGGTGTCCGTGTAGCGGGCCAGCGCCATGGATTCCCACGTGACCGCGCCCTGGAGATTGCGAGTCCCGTTCAGTACCGGAAGCTGCGAGAACCCGTTGAGCCGCATCTTGGTGAACGCTTCCTCGAAGCTGGCCGAGGACTTCACCGATGTCACTCCTCCCAGGGCGGAGCGCAGGTTACCGACCGTCTGCCCCTGTATGGGCTCGTCCTCGTCGCCGCTCTTCTCGTCGACGGAGGCGCTGGGCGGCGGAGCGGCGGTCAAGGAAGTGCTTTCCGGCGGCGCAGCTTCTGGCTCACCGGGCGTTCCGACGACCAGCCGCCCTGGCCTCGGTTCGTCCTCAGCCACCGCATCCTGACTGTCCTCGGTGTCCACGGGCGGCCCGGTCAGGGTGACCCGGTCGTCGAGGCCGACCGCCGCGAAGTCCGGGACCGTGGACAACCCATGGTTCGCCAGCTCCGCGGCTACTTGCTCGGTGACCAGGTAGCCGCGTCGGGACACGCCCCACCACGCCAGGAGGTTACGGACGGTAAGCGTGATCGGTGTCGATGTGTCAGCCTTCTTCCGGGCCTCCTTCAGCCAGGCGTGCCGAGCCGCCGAACCGTTCTCGGGAGAGTCCTCGCCGGACAGCGGTTCGGCAGCCGCGTCGAGAAACTCCTGTCGCAACGCGTCCAGCAGCGTGCCGTCGGGCAGCTGCCAGGCGGTCCAGCCGTCGAAGGGGCCTCGTCCGGTGGCTGCGGCCGCCGCCTTCGACGGGGTGGGGAACCGTCGGCCGTTGGGCAGTTCGATCTTGCCGTCCACGGTGACGAAAGCGGTGTACTCCTGTCCCGATCGCCGGCGCAGGAACGTGAGCTGTGTTCCCGCAGGGAGCAGGCCGGCCTCCACAAGATCCGATACCCGGACCCGTCGCCCGCCGATCAGATAGGAGGCCCGTCCGGTCGTCAGCTCCTCGGCATCGTCCACGGTCGACTCCGACATCGGTACCCACCCCTTGTTCGTTCCCACCCGACGAGAATCGATCGTCGCAGAGACACTCGCCTGGCGCGGTGAGTCGGACGAAGAGCATCAACTTGTGTGGGCCTGCCGTCCGACCTGCTCCGGTGGGCCCAGTAGCCGACGGTGCTCACACCTCTCTGATGCTCACGTGGCTCCCGCGGAGCTTCGACCAGTCATCGCGGTCGGAGGTCAGAACGATCACGGGGGCCGGGACACGAAGCGCGAGCGCGGCAACGAGGGCGTCAATCGCGTACTTGTGCCCGTGCAGCCCGCCTGCGTCCCGCAGCAGTCCTACCGCGGTCAGCGAGTCCTCCTGGCTGACCGGTTCCACTCGCAGCCGGGAGAGCACCCACTTCAAGCGCGACACATCGGTCTTTCCGTGGACGGCTTCAACGATGGTCAGCGCGGACACGAGAACGGGGACACCGGCCTGTCGGGATGCTTCGATGCGAGCCGCCATTGCACGGTCGTTGCGCAGGAGTCGGGAAAGCGCCTCGGAGTCGAGCACCAGCGAGCGGGCCGGCTGCTCCTTCACGCGGCGCCCTGCTCGGTGTTCTCGTCTCCGAACAGCTCGCGACGAGCGGCTTCGACCTCCTGCTCCGTGAGCGCGCCGTGTTCCTCCTCGTGGGAGGCCACGATCTCGGCGAGACCGTCCATGGCGAGCTGGTGCCTGACGGCTTCGGTGATGTAGCCGGACAGACCTCGGCGGCCGGTCCTTGATCGGAGTTCACTGACCAGCTCGGAGGGCATGGACACAGAGATGTTCTCGGTGACTCCGGCTCGGTTCCGTTTCATGGACCTAGTGTAGGACCATCTCTATTACATCCCGTAGATCGCTCGTGCAGCGGCTTGTCTCGACTCCGCCGACCATCATGTTGCGCAAGGGGTCGGACCGCCCCGGCGGCCTCTGGGGGCTACAGGTCCAGGCGTCCTGGCAAGCGCTACGAATCCGTACGGCGCAGGAACTGCCAGCCCAGCATGGCCAGGGCGAGCGTCTGCACCAGTGAAGCAAGCAGGAGCAGGGGCTGAACGGCGGTGGAGCACCAGAAGGCGGTCGTGCAGACCATGGGCAGAATCAGGTACGTGAACATGTCCACCGCAGTCTGAAGTCGTTTGCGCATGGTGCGGCCCGCCACGTCGCGGTGGTAGACCTCCCAGCCGAACACCGTGCCGTGGGCGGAGACGAGTTCCCCGAGACGCGGCCCCAGCCGGTCGCGGACGTAGCAGCCGATCGTCGAGATCTTCTCGTCATTGACCAGGTAGGTCCAGCCGAGAATCAGGCAGATCGCGGGCGCGGAGAGGAGGAGGGGGGACTGTCCGCTCTGGACGGTGAGCGCCACGACTACGGTGACTGCGGCGATCGTGAAGTAGAGCAGGTTGTCGCGGAACCCTATGCGGGTCTTCTGCTCCTCCTTGAGACGGTCGTACTCGGCCAGTAGGACTTTGCTCTCGGTGACATCGTCCATGGAAGGCGCAGCCATTTCTATGCTCGATTTCAGGATCAGTCGGCGACTCGGAAAATCGGCGAATCATCAGGGTTGCGTCGCTCGATCCAGCCCTTCCCGTCTGCCGCGATCCCCTCCAGGAGGCGGAAGGTATGGGTGAAGCCGGCCGCGCTGAGGCTGATCTCGGATATCTCCTGGGCGCTCTCGTCCTGTGCCAGCTGATGGGCATCGGCATCCTTGACGCGGATCTTCCGGGCTGGGCCATTGGTGAGGACGAGTTCCAGGTCATAGCCGACGTCGATGTTCTCCGTCACCTGTACCGAGGACAGTGCGTCGAACCGGTAGTTGCTCCGCTGTTCGTTCTTGCGCGTTGCGTCGGAGAAGTTGAACTCGGAGCTGATCTCGCGGATGCCGTCCCGGGTGAACAGGAAGAGGCGGATGACGTAGTGCGAGTACCGCCACGGGCCGCCCCGGACCCGGCCCCGCCTGTAGGAGGAGGCCGGGGCCACGAGAATGGCGTGCGTGATCAGATCTCGCCAGGTGAGCCGGTGGTGTCGTAGCGCCTCATCGACGAACGAAGTCTTGTCGCAGGTGAGCCAGGTCTCCATCTCCCGCTCACTGGGGCGGGTCGCGTCCAGGAGCGCCTTCCAGCGCTGGTAGGCGTGCTGTCGTGCGGCCAGTTCTTCCTGGTACTCCCGAGTTTCCCGGGCCACTCGGTGGCCTTCACGCCGGACCTCCAGCCACAGGTGAGCGGCCGCGTGACCGGACCAGGCCGCACCGAGCAAGGCCAGGACTGCCCACAGCGGCCCTGGCGGGACGGTGCCCGAGACTGCCGTGCCGAGACCTGAGAGAGCCGCGGCGCCGAGAACGGCGAGGGCCACCACGGTCATGACCTTCGCCTTGGCCGGCGCCCGACCTTGGTGGTGCTGCTCGAACAGAGTGCCGTTGTTATGGCGATTCCGTGTCTCCTCGGCGAGGTGTCGGATCAGCCAGGCGACCCGCTCCACACCGATCCGGCTCTCCCGGTAAAGGTCCGCGATCTCGGCCGCGAGGCCGTTGCGGATGTCCGTGGTGTGGGCGAGCCAGGCCTCCGGGGTGAAGCCGTAGGGCGTGCGGACGCTGAAGTAGTGGTCAAACCTACTGTGGACGCGTTTGGTGAACCCGTCCTCGGCCGGGGCGGGATGGTGAGGCTGTTGGGCGCCGGCCTCGACCATGAAGTCTGGCCGGGGGTTCCGGCCCCACCATAGGAGGCCGTAGCGGGCCGCGGTGCGACCCGCTACAAGTGCCGCCAGTGCCTCGACGACCGCTTGGGCTGGATTCGCGATCCATGCCAGGGCGCCGAGGATCACACTGCTGAGCACGAAGAGAGCTACCCGAACGGGGAGGGCCGCAGCGGCAGCGGCAGCGGCAGCAGACCTCGGCCGGGGCGGCGCGACCCGCGCCCCGATGGGGTCGGGCTCGAAGTAGGCCCAGACCCGGCGGGCCCGGTCGTTCCCGAAGCGCTCCGTTGCGGCCCGCTCGAGGGTCTCCGCCCACAGCTCGTCCTTCAGCCCTCCGGTGAGTATGAGGTCGAGGTGGCGAAGGATCGCATTGCGTTGGCGGGACGGAAGATCCTGCAACTGCTTCAGTACGGGCCCGGTCTCTCCGCTTGCGGTGCCGAGCGCCCCCAGCAGGTCGAACGTGACGCGCAGGGCTTCCTTCCAGTCGTCCTCGGCGTAGGTCCGTACGAGCCCGGAGACGTACTGCAGCCGTTGGACCTCTTCGGCGCTGAGGTCGTGATAGGTGCGTGCGCTGAGCGTGGCGAGCACCCAGTGGAAACGGACCTCGGCGTTGTGGAAGCCGTGAGCAATCGCATCAGAGATCATTTCGCGGGCTCGGCTGGGGATCCCGTCCTCCAGCAGCCGCACGCCCACCCGGTACTTCTCCTGCGGCGAAGCATCCGGGTGAACGAAGTAGACGTTGGAGTTGTGTACGGTCTCGGCCTGGATTCCGACGGTGGAGTTGTACGCGGCCGCACTGTAGGCGGCACCGCTGCTCTCGCTCACGCTCGGTCTCCGGCTGCGGCGATCAAGGGGGCCAGCTCAGCCATCAGTGCAGGGCAGTCCGCGACCAGTCCGCGCAGTCTTCTGAGCGTCATAGCCGCCCGTTTCGGCGAATCTGGGGTCTTCCCCCCGGCCGACCGGAGGGCGAGATCCAGATCGGCAAGAGCCTCGTGGTAGGTATCGTCGTCGAGGGCGCCTTCAGCATGGTGGCGCCTCAGATTCTCGCGGAAGTCTTTGAGACCCGTGATGAGGTGCGTCGGACCGGACTCGTGCGGAGTCGTGTCCATATGAACGCTGCTACCTGTGACCGAGCCGGCCATGATGCCGACGGTGCTGTTGTGGGCGATGTTGCTCACGTGTCGGCTGAGCGGGTCTGCCGAGGGGACGATGTCGTCTCTGGACATGTCGGTCTCCTCCTGCTCCCGCGCAAGTTCCACGGCCAGACGGATGGCGAATGCCGCCGCGTTCGCTGCGGCCTTCGGCTGTTGGCTGCGGTCGTCCGTGCTGTTCTTCGTGCCGTCCGCCCGGTCGCTGATTCCACGGATGATGGCCACCGGCGCCCCGTTGAGATGGCCGGCCTGTGCCACACCGGCCGCCTCCATCTCGATGGCGAGTGCGTCGTTGTAGTGCTGCCGGATCCATTTCGCCTCGGCCGAGATCCTTGAGTTCTGGACGATCTCGCCGGCGGCGATCGCCCCGAAACGCACCTGCGGCGCGTCCGGCCGGCCGAAGGCTGTGTCCGCCCAGTCGTTCGAGCGAGCCAAGTGCGAGGCGAGCTGGGTGATGCCATGCGGTGCTTCCCACACCCGGGGACGGGCTTTGAGCCCGTCATCTTCGCTGGTCCCACCGTGATAGGCGTACACGTGTGACGCCACCACCACGTCACCCAGCCTGGTGGTGTCCCATAAGGCGCCGGCGACCCCGACGAACAGTACGGCCATCGGTGAAAACTCCTGGATGGCACGTTCGGCGATCACTGCTGCGGAAGCATTCCCCTTGTTTGTCAGACCGAGTGCGACACGGCACGAGGTTCCTCGCACGGTTCCCGTTTCGAAAAGAGTGCCACGCTCATGGCGGTGCACCTGCGGACTCGCCAGCTTCTGGTGTACGGCCTGATACTCGAGATTGAGAGCGGTGAGGATCACCACCGGGCTCTTCGGCATTTGTTACGTCTCCCCTTTCGTTTTCCTTTTCGTGCTGGACGGCGCGGGCCGGATCAGCGGTGGGAACAGCACGGTCTTCGGGCCGGCCCTGTACAGCCGTGCTGGCCGTCCGCCCGTGCTCCTGCGGTCCGTGCCGGCGGGGACGATGAATCCCTTTGAGGCCTGGACCTTCCGGTAGAAATTGCGAGTGTCGAGTTCGGTACCCCAGACGGCCTCGTACACCTGTTGCAGCTCTGCGATGGTGAATTCCTTTCCGCAGAACGCCGTGGCCAGCGACGTGAACTCGAGCTTCTTGCGCGCGTGCTCGATTCCGTCCGTCGCGATTCGACGGTGGTCGAAGGCGAGTGTCACCTCGCCGGACAGCACGGACTCCGCGGGAACCCACGCGGCATCGGTGGCATCCGTTCCCGCGACCGGGTCGGGCAGCCCTGGCGCGATCGCCAAGTGCGCCACGGAGACGACCCGGCCCCGGGGGTCGCGGCCCGAATCTCCGTACACGGCGAGCTGTTCAAGGTGTACCCAGCTGGAGGTCAGGGCCGTTTCCTCGTCCAGTTCGCGGTGGGCGGCATCCAGAATCTCCTCGCCATCGTGGTTCAGGAATCCTCCCGGCAGGGCGGGCAGCCCCCGAAAGGGTTCCTCGCCCCGCTGTACCAGGAGGACGTGCAGGTGCCCCTCCCGCAGCGTCAGGATCACGAGATCGACCGTCAGTAGCACAGACGGAGGTGACCACACGTCATCTTGCATGCAGAGCAAGGTACTTGAGTTACTGTCACTCTCACAAGAAGGAGTGGTCAGGATCGTTGTCGCACCCGACTCCGCAGTGCCGTAACGGCTGGTGGAACGCGCTGACCGTCGATTGGAAGGGCCCCGCCGGTCCGTTCAGGTTTCGGGGTTCGCGCGGCCGGTGCTGCGATACTGCCCGCATGGTGAACCGCCTGGCCGATGCCATGTCCCCATACCTGCTTCAACATGCCGACAACCCGGTCGACTGGTGGCCCTGGTCGACCGAGGCGTTCGAGGAGGCGCGGCGGCGTGATGTCCCCGTGCTCCTGAGCGTCGGCTACAGCGCGTGCCACTGGTGCCACGTCATGGCGCACGAGTCCTTCGAGGACGACGAGACCGCCGCGTTCCTGAACGGGCACTTCGTGTCCGTCAAGGTCGACCGCGAGGAGCGGCCCGACGTGGACGCCGTCTACATGGAGGCCGTGCAGGCGGCGACCGGGCAGGGCGGCTGGCCCATGACCGTCTTCCTCACCCCGGACGCCGAGCCCTTCTACTTCGGCACCTACTACCCGCCCGAGCCCCGGCACGGCATGCCGTCCTTCCGGCAGGTGCTCCAGGGCGTGCACCAGGCGTGGGCCGAGCGGCGCGGTGAGGTCACCGAGGTCGCCGGCAAGATCGTGCGGGACCTCGCCGGGCGGGAGATCTCCTACGGCGACGCGCAGGCGCCCGGCGAGGCCGAACTGGGGCAGGCGCTGCTCGGGCTCACCCGGGAGTACGACCCGCAGCGCGGCGGGTTCGGCGGGGCGCCGAAGTTCCCGCCGTCCATGGTGATCGAGTTCCTGCTGCGCCACCACGCCCGCACCGGCGCCGAGGGCGCGCTCCAGATGGCGGCCGACACCTGCGAGCGGATGGCGCGCGGCGGCATCTACGACCAGCTCGGCGGCGGCTTCGCCCGCTACTCGGTCGACCGCGAGTGGGTGGTGCCGCACTTCGAGAAGATGCTCTACGACAACGCGCTGCTGTGCCGGGTCTACGCCCACCTGTGGCGCGCCACCGGCTCGGACCTGGCCCGCCGCGTCGCCCTGGAGACCGCCGACTTCATGGTCCGCGAACTGCGCACCGCCGAGGGCGGCTTCGCCTCGGCGCTGGACGCCGACAGCGACGACGGGACGGGCCGGCATGTCGAGGGCGCCTACTACGTGTGGACGCCCGCGCAGCTCGCCGAGGTCCTGGGGGAGGAGGACGCCGAACTGGCCGCGCGGTACTTCGGCGTGACCCAGGAGGGCACCTTCGAGCACGGGGCCTCGGTACTGCAACTGCCGCAGCAGGACGGCGTCTTCGACGCCGACCGGATCGCGTCGGTCAGGGAGCGGCTGCTGGCCGCCCGGGACGGCCGCCCCGCTCCCGGCCGGGACGACAAGGTGGTCGCCGCCTGGAACGGGCTGGCGATCGCGGCGCTCGCCGAGACCGGCGCCTACTTCGAGCGCCCCGATCTGGTCGAGGCCGCCGGCGCCGCCGCCGACCTGCTCGTCCGGCTGCACCTCGACGACCACGCCCGGCTCTTCCGCACCAGCAAGGACGGCCGCGCGGGCGCGCACGCCGGGGTGCTGGAGGACTACGCCGACGTGGCCGAGGGCTTCCTCGCGCTGGCGTCGGTCACCGGGGAGGGCGTCTGGCTGGACTTCGCCGGGCTGCTGCTCGACCACGTCCTCACCCGCTTCCGGGACGACTCCGGCTCCCTCTACGACACCGCCTCCGACGCCGAGCGGCTGATCCGCCGCCCGCAGGACCCCACCGACAACGCCACCCCGTCCGGCTGGACCGCCGCCGCGGGCGCCCTGCTCTCCTACGCCGCCCACACCGGCTCCGAGCCCCACCGCGAGGCCGCCGAGCACGCGCTCGGCGTGGTCAAGGCGCTCGGGCCGCGGGTCCCGCGCTTCATCGGCTGGGGACTGGCCGCCGCCGAGGCCCTGCTCGACGGGCCCCGCGAAGTGGCCGTGGTGGGGCCCGCGTTGAGCGACGCGGCCACGCGGGGACTGCACCGCACGGCACTCCTCGGTACGGCGCCCGGCGCCGTCGTCGCCTTCGGCACCGAGGGGAGCGACGAGTTCCCCTTGCTCGCCGACCGGCCCCTGGTGGGCGGGTCACCGGCGGCGTACGTCTGCCGTAACTTCACCTGTGAGGCGCCGACCACCGATCCGGAACGTCTGCGCGCCGGCCTGAACAGCTGAAACGCCACAAAGGGAAACAAGGGGAACGGGACCGGTGGGTGAAATGTTCAGACCCGGTCCACGTTGTGAGGAAACACGCTCTTCACCCAACCACCTTATGTGTTTCACGGATTACCCCTAGCCTCTTCACCGTGACGCGGCGGAGTGCTCGCCCGGTATAGGGCGCGCCGCCGCGGCAGGGGGAGTTCAAGATCTGGGGGGATCTTTTGC
The DNA here is from genome assembly GCA_002155895.1 of Streptomyces rochei. Classification (GTDB taxonomy): domain Bacteria; phylum Actinomycetota; class Actinomycetes; order Streptomycetales; family Streptomycetaceae; genus Streptomyces; species Streptomyces rochei. Next base: position 10,721 of record MUMD01000165.1, on the reverse strand, counting down.
TGACGTCCGTCTTCATCGCTGCCGTTTCACTGGCGCTCTTCTGGATGGCGGCGTTCACGCTCTGGTGGCAGATGCACGCCTGGCGTACGCCCGAGGTTCTCGCCTCGACCCGGTTCAGCCCGCCCGACGGGGACGCGCACGTGTCGTTCTCGCTGCTGCTGCCCGCGCGGCACGAGCAGGCCGTGCTGGACCACACCATCCAGCGGCTGCTGACCTCGTCCCACACCGACTTCGAGATCATCGTGATCGTCGGGCACGACGATCCGGAGACCACCGCCGTCGCCGAACGGGCCGCCGACCGCGATCCGCGGGTGCGGGTCGTGGTCGACACCCACGAGAGGAAGAACAAGCCGAAGGCCATGAACACGGCGCTGCCGCACTGCCGCGGCGACGTCGTCGGGGTCTTCGACGCCGAGGACCAGGTCCATCCCGAACTGCTCGCCCACGTCGACCACGCCTTCCGCACCACCGGCGCCGACGTGGTGCAGGGCGGCGTCCAGCTCATCAACTTCCACTCCAGCTGGTACAGCCTGCGCAACTGCCTGGAGTACTTCTTCTGGTTCCGCTCCCGGCTCCACCTGCACGCGCAGAAGGGGTTCATCCCGCTGGGCGGCAACACCGTCTTCGTGCGCACCGGCGTACTGCGCGAGGCGGGCGGCTGGGACCCGGAGTGCCTGGCCGAGGACTGCGACCTCGGGGTGCGCCTGTCCAGCACCGGCAAGAAGGTCGTCGTCGCCTACGACTCCGACATGGTCACCCGCGAGGAGACACCGGGCTCGCTGGTCTCCCTGCTGAAGCAGCGCACACGCTGGAACCAGGGCTTCCTCCAGGTGTACCGCAAGAAGGACTGGAGGCAACTGCCCACCTTCACCCAGCGGCTGCTGGCCCGCTACACCCTGATGACGCCGTTCTTCCAGGCGTTCACCGGCGTGATCATCCCGCTCAACGCGGCCGTCGCGCTGCTGCTGGACGTGCCCGTCGGCATCGCCTTCGTGACCTTCCTGCCGGCCGTCACCGCCCTGGTCACCTTCGTCTTCGAGGTCGTGGGCCTGCACGACTTCGGCAAGCAGTACGGCCTGCGCGTCCGCTTCACCCACTACGTGAAGCTGATCGTCGGCGGCCCCTTCTACCAGATCCTCCTCGCCGGAGCCGCCGTCCGCGCCGTGTGGCGCGAGCAACGCGGGCGCACCGACTGGGAGTTGACCAGCCACGTCGGCGCCCATCTCGCGCCGGTGGACCGAGAGGACGTTCCCGCGTGACCTCCACCCTCCCCGCGGCGACCGGCACCCAGGTCCCCGCGCAGCGCCGGCCTGCCCACGACACCGACCCGCCCGCCCGCCGGGCGGCACCACCGGGCCGGCTGCGCGCCTCGCGCCCCGACCTCCTGCTCTGCGGCACGCTCCTCGTCGCGATCATGCTGGTGCAGGGCTGGAACATCTCCGCCTACCCGACCCTCAGCGACGACGAGGGCACCTATCTCGCCCAGGCCTGGGCCGTCCAGCAGGGCGAGGGCCTGGCCCACTACACCTACTGGTACGACCACCCGCCGCTCGGCTGGATCCAGATAGCCGTGCTGACCTGGATACCGGCGCTGCTCAGCCCGGAGTCGATGACCGTCGGCACCATGCGCGGCGTCATGCTGCTGATCAGCGCCGTCTCCGCGGTCCTGGTCTACGTCATCGCCCGCCGCATGTCCCTGCCCCGCTGGGCGGCCGGACTGGCCATGGCCCTCTTCGGCCTCTCCCCGCTGTCCGTGGTCCTCCAGCGGGAGATCTTCCTCGACAACCTCGCGGTGATGTGGACCCTGCTGGCCTTCGCGCTGGCCGCCTCCCCGAGCAAGCACCTGTGGCACCACTTCGGCGCGGGCATCGCCGCCGCCACGGCCGTGCTCACCAAGGAGACGATGCTCGTCGTCCTGCCCGCCCTGTTCGTCACCGCCTGGCGGCACAGCCACAAGGACACCCGCAAGTTCGCGCTGACCGGCGCCGTCACGGCCTGCGCGCTCATCGGCTTCTCGTACCCGCTCTTCGCCCTGCTCAAGGGCGAGCTGCTGCCGGGCGACGGGCACGTGTCCCTGTGGGAGGGTATCGAGTACCAGCTCACCCGCCCCGGCTCCGGGTTCGTCCTCGACGAGGGCTCCGGCTCCTGGGGCGTCCTGCAGTCCTGGCTGTACTACGACCGGGTCCTGCCGCTCGGCGGCCTCGCGGGCGCGCTGCTGCTGCTCGCCACCTGGCGCTGGTCGGTCACCGCCCGCGCCCTGGCCGGACCGGCCCTGACCGTCGCGATCCTCGCCGCCCTCGCCCTGCGCCCCAGCGGCTACCTGCCCGCCATGTACGTCATCCAGGCGCTGCCCTTCCTCGCCCTGGTGCTGGCCGGCGGCGCCGCGAGCGTCGCCCACGCCGTGCTGCGCAGGTGGCGCACCGAGGCCGAGAAACGGGGCGTCACCCTGGGCAGGTACGCCCTCGCCGGGGTCCTGGTGCTCGCCGCCGGCGCCTATGTCGTACCCCGCTGGTACGACGGCGACCGCACCGCCGTCACCGCCGACGCCAACGCCCCCTACGAGGCCGCCGCCGACTGGATGGCGACCGAGGTGCCGAACCCGCAGGACACCCGCGTCCTCGTCGACGACGCGCTCTGGCTGGACCTGGTGCACGCCGGGTACGAACCGGGGCTCGGCGTCATCTGGTTCTACAAGGCCGACCTCGACCCGGCCGTCACCGAGACGATGCCGGGCGGCTGGCGGGACATCGACTACGTGGTCGCCTCGCCGACGGTGCGGCGCGACGCGGTCGACCTGCCCAATGTGCGGGCCGCCATGAACCACTCGACCCCCGTCGCCGTCTTCGGCACCGGTGCGGACCGTGTCGAGATCCGCCGCGTCCAGCCCTCCGGAGCCGCCCGATGAGCCACGAGTCCACCGTCCCCGGCGAGCTGGGGAATCCGGCCGTAGACGCCGCCGAGGTGCCCGAGCCGGGCGCCGTCACCATCGTCGTACCGACCTTCAACGAGTCCGGCAACGTACGGCGGCTGCTGCGCCTGATCACCGACGCGGTGCCCGCCCGGCTGCCCTGCGAGGTCGTCTTCGTGGACGACTCCACCGACGACACCCCGGACGTGATCCGCGCGGCGGCCCCCGACTGCCCCTTCCCGGTGACCGTGCTGCACCGCGACGAACCGGCCGGCGGGCTCGGCGGCGCGGTCGTCGAGGGCATGAAGGCGGCCGGGTCGGACTGGATCGTCGTCATGGACGGCGACTGCCAGCACCCGCCGTCCCTGGTGCCGGAGCTGGTCGCCACCGGCGAGCGGACCGGTGCCGGGCTCGTCGTCGCCTCCCGGTACGTCAAGGGCGGCAGCCGCGCCGGGCTGGCGGGCAGCTACCGGATCGCCGTCTCACGGGCGGCGACCTGGCTGACCAAGGCGCTCTTCCCACGCCGTCTGCACGGCATCAGCGACCCGATGAGCGGTTTCTTCGCCATCCGCCGCAGCGAGGTCACCGCCGAGGTGCTCGCACCGCTCGGCTACAAGATCCTTCTGGAGCTGGCCGTCCGCAGCCGCCCCCAGACCGTCACCGAGGTGCCCTTCGTCTTCGAGGAGCGCTTCGCGGGCGAGTCCAAGTCCACCGCGCAGGAGGGCATGCGCTTCCTGCGCCACCTCGCCGGACTGCGCACCGCGTCGCCGCTGGCCCGCATGGTGGCCTTCGGGCTGATCGGGCTGAGCGGCTTCCTGCCGAACCTGGCCGCCCTGTGGGCGTTCACCGAGGCCGGCCTGCACTACCTGCCCGCCGAGATCGCCGCCAACCAGTTCGGCGTGGCCTGGAACTTCCTGCTCCTGGAGCGGCTGCTCTTCCGCGACCGGCGCCGACACCGGCACTGGGCCGACCGGACCGTCAGGTTCGCGCTGATCGCCAACGCCGACCTGGTGCTGCGCATCCCGCTCATCGCCCTGCTCGTCGGGCAGTTCGGGCTGGCCGTGCTGCCGGCCACCGCGCTGGCCCTCGTCATCACCTTCGTCCTGCGTTTCGCCGGGACCGAAGCGCTCGTGTACCTCCCGCGCCGACGCCGTACGGCAGCCCGCACCGCAAGGAGCGACGCATGAGAAGACACCCGAGAAGAAGACCCGGACGCAGAACCTCCGCCCTGCTGGCGGTGTCCGCCCTCACCGGCGGCCTCCTGCTCACCGCGCCGCAGCCCGCCTCCGCCGCCAACCTGATCACCAACCCCGGCTTCGAGACCGCCGGCACCGGCGACATGCCGTACTGCTGGGAGAAGTCCGGCTGGGGCGACAACGACTTCACCTTCGAGACGGTCGCCGACGCCCACACCGGCACCAAGGCCATGAAGGTCGAGCTGACCCGCCGGACCGACGGTGACCGCAAGGCCCTGATCACCGAGTCCGCCGAGTGCGCGCCGGTGGTGACCGAGGGCAAGCAGTACGACCTGTCCCTCTGGTACAAGACGACGACCCCGGACGCCTCCCTCACCCTCTTCCGGCACGACGCCACCGCCGGCTGGCAGTACTGGACCGACCTCAAGACCCTGGACCTGGCGGCCGACTGGACGCGGGCGAGCGTGCGCACCCCCGAGGTCCCGGCCGGCACCGACCGCATCAGCTGGGGCGTCTCCGTCTACGGCACCGGCTCGGCGACGACCGACGACTACACGATGGAGCAGGTCGCCGACCCGATTCCGGACCCGGAGTGCACGGGCACCGCCGCGGAGTGCGCCGACGGCCGCTGGGACGTGCTGCCCACCCGGAACCCGGTCCGCTCCATGCACTCCGTCGTCCTGCACAACGGCAAGGTGCTGCTGATCGCGGGCTCCGGCAACGACCCGGAGATGTTCGAGGCGGGCACCTTCGAAACGGCGCTCTACGACCCCGAGACCGGCGACTACAAGGCGATCCCGACGCCCAAGGACATGTTCTGCGCCGGGCACGTGCAGCTCAAGGACGGCCGGGTCCTCGTCATGAGCGGCAACAAGGGCTACCCGTCCGCCGACGGCACGATCGGCTACCAGGGCTACAAGGACTCGTACATCTTCGACCCGCAGACCGAGACCTACTCCAAGACCAACGACATGAACGACGGCCACTGGTACCCGTCGGCGACCATCCTCGGCAACGGCGACGTCATCTCCTTCGGCGGGCTGCGCGAGGACTCCACCGGTTCGGTGACGGCCGACCTGTGGTCCGACGAGCAGCAGAAGTGGCTGCCGACCTGGCAGGTCAACCAGACCTGGTCCTACTGGGGCCTGTACCCGTCGATGATCCTCATGCAGGACGGCCGCCTCTTCTACTCCGGCAGCCACGTCTTCGGCAACAACATCCCCGGCACCGGCTCGGCGATCTACGACTACGAGGCCAACACCATCACCCAGGTGCCCGGCCTCCAGCGCAAGGACGAGCGGGACCAGTCGATGAGCGTGCTGCTGCCCCCGGCGCAGGACCAGAAGGTGCTGACCATCGGCGGCGGCAACATCGACTCCAACCCGGAGGCCAACCGGCTCACCGACATCATCGACCTCAAGCAGCCCGACCCGGCGTACGTCGCCGGGCCGCCGCTCCCGCAGGGCACCGTCGACCTCGGCGACGGTCCGGTCCCGCAGACCGGTGACCAGGGCAAGATGTACGTCTCCGCGGTGCTGCTGCCCGACGGCAAGGTGCTGGAGACCGGCGGGGCGCTGCACAACCGGGCCGACCCGGTCTTCGAGACCTCGATCTTCGACCCGGCGACCGAGACCTTCGACCCGGTGGCCGTCGACCCCGAGGCCCGCGGCTACCACTCCTCGGCGTTCCTGCTGCCCGACGGCCGGGTCATGACGACCGGCGACAACCCGGGCAACGGCTCCTGGAACCACGACGTGTCGATCTACACCCCGCCCTACCTGCTCAAGGGCGAGCGTCCGGCGATCACCTCGGTCATCGACACCGAGTGGAACTACGGCGACACCCAGCGGATCACCGTCGACCGCCCGATCGCCAAGGCCGAGCTGATCCGCCCCGCCGCCGTCACCCACTCCTCGGACCCGAACCAGCGCTTCGTCGACCTGCCCCTGTCCGTCGACGGGAACAATGTCGACCTCAACGTCACCAGCAACCCCAACCTGGCCCCGCCCGGCTGGTACATGCTCTTCGCGGTCGACGCCAACGGCGTGCCGTCGGTGGCGAAGTGGGTGCACCTCGACGGCCCGCAGGCGCTCAGCACCAAGGACGCCTCCGCCCACGTCCACTCCTTCGCCGACGCCCCGCGGGGCAAGGTGACCGAGGAGGGCGCGAAGCGGACCTCGCAGCCGGTCAGCCCCACCGTCTCCGGCTGCGACCGGCACTACGGCTCCGCCAACGTGTGTGTGCCGACCGCCTTCCCCGAGGAGGTGAAGGCGACGACGGCCGACCGCTGCACCTGGCTGAAGGAGCACGACTACGGCCGTCTGAAGGTCAACGGCAAGGACGACCCGCTGAAGCTCGACCGCGACCGCGACGGCGTCGCCTGCGGCAAGGGCGACGTGCGCGGAAGGCGCTAGCGCTCCCCGCGCGACTCGGTCAGGGCGCGCTCCACGATGGCCTCCAGCTGCTCGTGGTGCGCGCCCTTCCAGTACGCCCGCCCGCACTCCCGGCACTGCGCGAACACGTCGTAGGAACGCTGGGTACCGCCCTTGAGCTGGTCCGCCACCTCCTCCTTGGAGGCTTTCCGCAGCAGCCCGTTGCAGGCGGTGCACCGCGTCCACGGACGCAGCTCGGGCCGGAACCGGTCCAGCACCTCGCGGAGCTGGTCGTCGGGACGGGTGCCGTAGACGTAGGCGCCGGCCCACAGCTCGCGGCGGCGCAGCAGGCCCCGGTCACGGCTGAGCAGGACCCGCTTCTCGGCCGCCGACAGGGCGGCGAGCGCCGGGTCGCCGAGATCGGTGGACTCGTAGGCGGTGTCCACGCCGAGCAGCCGCAGCCGGCGGGCGAGGGTGCCCAGGTGCACGTCGAGCAGGAAGCGCAGGGGAGCGCCCGGCACCCGCTGGGGGCGCTCCACGGCACGGACGCTCACCGACTCGCCGCCCGAGGGCACGTGCCCGCGCGGCACCTCGCGGCCGTCGACGAGGAGCGCGCCGACCTCGGTCAGCGGGACGCCGAGGGACTCGACGACGTGGCCGAGGGTGGAGACGCCGTCGGTGCCGGCGCGGGTGGCGCCGGTGGGGCGGGCGCGCGGGACGAACAGGTGCAGTTCGGGGGCGAATTCCACGTGGATCTCGGGACCGTTCACCCTGTGAGGATGCCACGGGGCGAGGGGCGCGGGCTCGGGGATGTCGCACGTCCGGCGCGCCCCTCCCCGGATCAGTAGGCGACCAGCGAGATCCCCACGTAGTGCGCGATGAAGGCGGCCAGCGTGAAGGAGTGGAAGACCTCGTGGAAGCCGAACCAGCGCGGTGAGGGGTTGGGGCGCTTGATGCCGTAGATCACGCCGCCCGCGCTGTAGAGCAGGCCGCCCAGGATCACCAGGACCAGGACGGCGATGCCGCCGGTCCGCATGAAGTCGGGGAGGTAGAAGACGGCCGCCCAGCCCATCGCGAGGTAGCACGGCGTGTAGAGCCAGCGCGGGGCGCCGACCCAGAAGACGCGGAAGACGATGCCCGCCGCGGCGGCGGCCCAGATGCCCCACAGCAGCCACTGGCCCTTGGCGTCGGGCAGCAGCAGCATGGTGAGCGGGGTGTAGGTGCCCGCGATGATCAGGAAGATGTTGGCGTGGTCGAGACGGCGCAGCACGCCGTCCATCCGCGGACTCCAGTTGCCCCGGTGGTAGAGGGCGCTGACGCCGAACAGCAGGCAGGCGGTCAGGACGTAGATCCCGCAGGCGATGCGGGCTTCGGACGTCTCGGCGAGGGCGGTGAGCACCAGGCCCGCGACCAGCACGGCCGGGAACATGCCGAGGTGCAGCCAGCCGCGCAGTTTGGGCTTGACCGGATGCGGCAGGGAGAGCGCCACGGGACCGCGGCCGGCGGCCGGCGTGTCCTCGTGCGCGTCGGGGACGGACGCAGTCATGGCCGCATCGTACCTACGGGACCGTAAGTTACGCGTCAGTACGGAGTCTCGTCGATCCTGAGTGGTCATCGTCTCACGGGGTACCCGGCCGCGCATCCCCCGAAAACCCCCGATGCGGGCACGTGGCGATCCTCACGCCGCTCAGGTGTGACGCCCTCTGGACAGATGGGCGCTCACGTCGGATGATCAAATGAGTGCGGTCGACACCGGATGAGCGCCCAAGAGGACAACGTCACGCATCCGGGTCGCAGCCCCCACGGGGCCTCCCAACAAAAAACCCCTCATTTAGGAGCAATCGTGGCGCGCGACATCGCTGCTCCCCCCGTCCCCACCAACCACCAGGAGCTGATCTCGTGGGTGAACGAGATCGCCGAACTGACCCAGCCGGACGAAGTGGTCTGGTGTGACGGATCCGAGGCCGAGTACGAGCGCCTGTGCGGGGAGCTCGTCGAGAAGGGAACCTTCCGCAAGCTCGACCCCATCAAGCGCCCGAACTCCTACTACGCGGCCTCCGACCCCTCCGACGTCGCGCGCGTCGAGGACCGGACCTTCATCTGCTCCGCGAAGGAGGAGGACGCCGGCCCCACCAACCACTGGAAGGACCCCGCCGAGATGCGGGAGATCTTCACGGGTGAGAAGGGCGAGGGCGGCCTGTTCCGCGGCTCCATGCGCGGCCGGACCATGTACGTGGTGCCCTTCTGCATGGGCCCCCTCGGCTCCCCGCTGTCCGCGCTGGGCGTCGAGATCACCGACTCCGCGTACGTCGCCGTCTCCATGCGCACCATGACCCGCATGGGACAGCCGGTCCTGGACGAGCTGGGCGACGAGGGCTTCTTCGTCAAGGCCGTCCACACCCTCGGCGCCCCCCTGGAGGAGGGCCAGCAGGACGTCCCGTGGCCGTGCAACTCCACCAAGTACATCTCGCACTTCCCCGAGGACCGCGAGATCTGGTCCTACGGCTCCGGCTACGGCGGCAACGCCCTGCTCGGCAAGAAGTGCTACGCCCTGCGCATCGCCTCCGTCATGGCCCGCGACGAGGGCTGGCTCGCCGAGCACATGCTGGTGCTGAAGCTGACCCCGCCCACCGGCGAGCCCAAGTACGTCGCCGCCGCCTTCCCGTCGGCCTGCGGCAAGACCAACCTCGCCATGCTGGAGCCCACGATCTCCGGCTGGACCGTGGAGACCATCGGCGACGACATCGCCTGGATGCGCTTCGGCGAGGACGGCCGCCTGTACGCCATCAACCCCGAGGCCGGCTTCTTCGGCGTCGCGCCGGGCACCGGTGAGCACACCAACGCCAACGCGATGAAGACCCTGTGGGGCAACTCCGTCTTCACCAACGTCGCCCTCACCGACGACGGCGACGTGTGGTGGGAGGGCATGACCGAGGAGGTCCCGGCCCACCTCACGGACTGGAAGGGCAACGACTGGACGCCCGAGTCCGGCACCCCGGCCGCCCACCCCAACGCCCGCTTCACCACCCCCGCCGCGCAGTGCCCGATCATCGCGCCGGAGTGGGAGGACCCCAAGGGCGTGCCGATCTCGGCGATCCTCTTCGGCGGACGCCGCGCCACCGCCGTACCGCTGGTCACCGAGTCCTTCGACTGGAACCACGGCGTCTTCCTCGGTGCCAACGTGGCCTCCGAGAAGACCGCCGCCGCCGAGGGCAAGGTCGGCGAGCTGCGCCGCGACCCCTTCGCCATGCTGCCGTTCTGCGGCTACAACATGGGCGACTACATGGGTCACTGGATCGACGTGGCCAAGGACAAGGACCAGTCCAAGCTGCCGAAGATCTACTACGTCAACTGGTTCCGCAAGGACGACGAGGGCAAGTTCGTCTGGCCGGGCTTCGGAGAGAACGGCCGCGTCCTGAAGTGGATCGTGGAGCGCCTGGAGGGCAAGGCGGACGGCGTCGAGACCCCGATCGGCATCCTGCCGACCAAGGAGGCCCTGGACACCGACGGCCTCGACCTCGCCGACGCCGACCTGGACTTCCTGCTCAGCGTCGACAAGGAGGTGTGGCGCGAGGAGGCGGCGCTCGTCCCCGAGCACCTGAACACCTTCGGCGACCACACGCCCGCCGAGCTGTGGGACCAGTACCGGGCGCTGGTGCGGCGCCTGGGTTGAGCCCGCCCGCACCGACAGTCTCCGTGGCCGGTCCGACTAGCCCTGACCCGCGAAGTCGTCACGAAGGCCGGTCACGAGGGGACCGCCCCGCGCTCCAGTAGCTCAGCAGTACCCCGGAGCACGGGGAGGTCCCGCTCGGGCCGGGTCACCGCACAACGGCGTGCGGAGGACCCGGCCCTTCGGCGTTCCCGGACCGCCCGTCGCCCTTCAGCCCGAGCGGTCCTCCAGATACCGCGTGTGGGACTCCTGCCGCCGGGCCTCGGCGTCCCGCAGCCGGTCCGTCAGCCGCGCCGCCTCCTCGCGCAGCAGCGTCAGCTGCCGTTCCAGATGCCGTTCCGGCGGCTCCTGCCCCGGCGTCATCCGCGTCCACCACCGGGCCCGCACATAGGCGTCGACCGCCTCCGGCACGTCCTGCCGCACCGCCCGCGACACCGCGTGCACCCCGTCCGGGTCGGCGGCCAGCACCTCGGCGACCCAGCCGGGCTCCAGCAGCGCCCCCAGCAGGCCGGTCAGCTCACCGAGGCGCTCCCCGGCGGCCGGCGGCAGCTCGACGCCGGCCGCCGGGGAGCGCC
>MUMD01000164.1 GCA_002155895.1 Streptomyces rochei | reverse complement strand
CGGATCGCCCTCACCTGACCTGCGACCGCAGCGGCAGGGCCGCGCACGCGAGCCTCGCGCAAGGTCCCCAGTGCGTTCCGCAGTCACCGTCCCAAGGACGCGATGGCCGCCTCGGTGTCGGGGTGGAACGTGAAGACCTGGTCGAGGCCCACGACGGAGAAGACACGCATCTGGTCCGGGCGGACACCGGCCAGGCTGAGCGGCGAACCGGTCGCCTGCGCCCTCTGGTAGGCGCCGATGAGCACGGTGATGCCCGTCGAGTCGCAGTAGGTCAGGCCGGAGAGGTCGATCACCACCCCCTCGTCGCCGAAGGGAGCGTCCTTGACCGCCTCGCTCAGCAGTTGGGAGGTGTGGTGGTCCATCTCGCCCGACACCTTCAGGACGAAGGGACCCGACGGGGTCGCGTGCGGTGTGACGGTCAACAGGTGCTCTGGGTCGTTCACCGGTTCTCCTGGATGCGGGATGCGAATGGTGCGGGTACGGACAGCGCGAGGAGAGCGGTATCGTCGGTGACGCCCTCGCCCAAACACGCCAACAGCGCCTCGACCGACTGCAGCAGTTGGTCCGCCGTGCGTGGGGCCGTTGCGGCCAGATGCCGGGTCAGACCGTCCTCGTCGAGCATTCTGCCGTCGGACGTGCGTGCTTCGGTCAGACCGTCCGTGTACAGCAAGAGGCATTCACCCGGGAAGAGCCGTGCGGTGGTCTGGACGAACTGCGGACTGGGCAGCATGCCAATGAGCTGACCACCCGCCGTGGAGATCGCCTGCACAGACCCGTCCGCGCGCAGGGCGAGAGCGGACGGATGCCCGCCGCCGGCGAGCGTGACGGAGTGGGAGCCGTCGGGCATGGGCTGCAGGACGCCGAACACCGCGGTGCAGTAGCGGGGGTCGCTGCCCTGGTACTCCCCCTTGAGGACAGCGTCCAGATTGGCCAGCGCCGCGCAGGGATCCGGGTCGTAGATGGCGGCGGCACGCAAGGTGTAGCGCGTCAAAGACGTGAGCGCGGCGGCGTCGGCGCCCTTGCCGCACACGTCGCCCAGGAAGAACGCCCACCGGCCGTCGTCCAGGGGGAAGAGGTCGTAGAAGTCCCCGCCCACCTCGTCGGCGGAGGCCGTGTGATAGGCGGCCGCCACCTGAAGTCCTGGAACGTCGGGCAGTGCGGGCGGCAGGAGCGTCCGCTGCAGGGCACGTGCCAGACGCTCCGCCTCGGCGCGCCGTTCGCGCTCGGCCGCGACCGTGCGGATGGCCGACAGTCGCAGTTCGAGTTCGTCCATGACCAGCGCGGCCAGGTCCTTCAGGGCCTCGAGCTGGTCGTCGGTGGGCTGACGGGGCCGGGTGTCCAGAACGTTCACCGTGCCCAGGCGCTGACCGTCGGCCGTGGTGATCGGTGCGGCGGCGTAGAAGCGGACGCCGAGATCGCTGCGCACGAGCGGGTTCGCGAACGCGCGGGCGTCCGAGTCGGCGTCGGTCACCACGTAGGGTTCGCCGTGCAGGATGGCGGAGGCGCACAGCCCCGGCTCCCGGTCGGTCTCGGAGATTCCGTCGAGGCCGTGAGCGGCTTTGAACCAGACCCGGTCGGTGTCGACGATCGCGACGGTGGCCATGGGCGCGTCGAACAGGCGGGCAGCCAGCGAGGCGATCCGGTCGAAGGCGCCGTCAGGCGGTGTGTCCAGTATGTGGTAGCGGCGGACGGCGGCCAGCCGCGCCTCCTCGGCGGCCGGCGCTGTCAGCCCGGCCTGCACGGAGCTCGCCGTCATGGTCTCCCCTGCTCGTCGTACCCGGCCCGGTCACGACCGTCCAGGCAGCATGTACCCCCTCAGCTGGCCTATCCTACGAAGCCGTCGCGACTCGTGGGCACGCCCCCTGGCTCTTCCGCTGGTCCGCGGCAAGGACGGTGGAGCGGCGGTGCACTCGCCCGCCGACGCGACCGTCCGATGACGTGACGAAAGGGTGTGCGGTGGAGCGTTCGCAAGACGCTGGCTGCGAGGTCGCGGCTGCGACCGGGGCAAGCGTTTTCACTGCCGACGAGGAGATCGGCTCGGACCTCGCCAGGGTGGACTGGTCGGCGACTCCGCTCGGCCTGCCGGAGCAGTGGCCGCAGAGCCTGCGGACCGCGGTCAGCATCCTGCTGTCCTCCCGGTTTTCCATGTGGATGGCATGGGGCCCCGACCTGACGTTCTTCTGCAACGCCGCATACCGGCGCGACACGCTGGGTGCCAAGTATCCGTGGGCCCTGGGACGGCCGGCGCGCGAGGTGTGGGCGGAGATCTGGGACGACATCGGCCCGCGTATCGACACCGTCATGAGTACGGGTAAGGCGACCTGGGACGAGGGTCTGCTGCTCTTCCTGGAGCGGTCCGGGTACACGGAGGAGAGCTACCACACCTTCTCCTACAGTCCCCTGCGTGACGACCGGGGTGCCGTCGTCGGCATGCTCTGTGTCGTCAGCGAGGACACCGAGCGAGTCATCGGCGAGCGGCGCATGGCGACGCTGCGCGACCTCGGCTCCGACCCGAGCGTGGTCCGAACCGAAGAGGAATGGCTCGCCTTCGCCAACCAGCAACTGAACGCCAACAGGCGCGACCTGCCGTTCACACTGACGTATCTCCTGGCTGACGACGGCTCCGCGCGCCTCGCGGACTCGACGGGCCTCGTCGAGGGGCATCCTGCCGCTCCCGTGACTCTGCCGGGCGACGCCTCTGGCGTGTGGCCCGTGACGGCCCTGACGCACGGTGAGTCGGTGCTGGTTCCACTCGAAGACGCTCCCTTCGCGGGGTTGCCGGCCGGCGACTGGCCCCGGCCGCCCTCGCACGCGCTGGTACTGCCGCTCCTCCAGCAGGGCGGCTCGCCCTACGGGTTCCTGGTGGCCGGGCTGAACCGGTACCGTGCCCTGGACGACGGCTACCGCGGGTTCGTCGAGCTGGTCGCGGGGCACCTCGCGGCGGGGATCGCGAGCGCCCGCAGCTACGAGGCCCAGCAGCGGCGGGCAGAGGAGCTGGCGGAGCTGGACCGGGCCAAAACGACCTTCTTCTCCAACATCAGCCACGAGTTCCGCACTCCTCTCACGCTGATCATGGGACCGGTGGACGAGCTGCGGTCCCGACTCTCGGGGGCAGACGCCCACGTGAGGGAGGAGCTGGAGGTCGTCCACCGCAACGGCCTGCGCCTGGGCAAGCTGGTCAACTCCTTGCTGGACTTCTCCCGCATCGAGGCCGGCCGCATGCAGGCCCGCTACGAACCCACCGACCTGTCCCTGGTCACCGCCGACCTGGCCAGCGTGTTCCGCTCCGCCATCGACAAGGCCGGCCTGGACTTCCGCATCGACCACTCCGAGCTTCCCGAGCCGGTCTACATCGACCGCGGCATGTGGGAGAAGGTGATCCTCAACCTGCTCAGCAACGCGTTGAAGTTCACCTTCGACGGCTCGATCCACGTCTCCGTACGCGCCGTGGACAAGCACGCCGTCGTGACGGTCGCCGACACCGGCATCGGCGTACCCGCCGCGGAGATGCCGCGGCTGTTCGAACGGTTCCACCGGATCGAGAACGCCCGCTCCCGTTCCAACGAGGGCAGCGGCATCGGTCTCGCCCTGGTGAAGGAGTTGGTGGGACTGCACGGCGGAACCATCACCGCCGACAGTACCGAGGGTGAGGGCACCCGTTTCACCGTCACTCTGCCGTTCGGCTCCGCCCACCTGCCCCCCGAGTCCCTGGCACCTGCCGAGAACGGCCGGGGAGCGTCGACCGCCGACCCCTATCTTCAGGAGGCGTTGCGCTGGCTTCCGGACGAGGACGCCTCGGACGCGCGAACGGCGGTGACCGCCGCCGACGCGTCGGGCTACGCCGCGTCCCCCTCCGTCCCGGCACGCATCCTGGTCGCCGATGACAACGCCGACATGCGCGAGTACCTCACCAGGCTCCTCAAGGGCTCCGGGTACCAGGTACGCACCGTCGACGACGGCCTGTCGGCCCTGAGGACGGTCCGTGCCGACACCCCCGACCTGGTCATCAGCGACGTCATGATGCCCGGCCTCGACGGCCTCGGCCTCGTGGCCGCGCTGCGCACGGACCCGCAAACCGCTTCGGTGCCCGTACTACTGCTCTCGGCCCGGGCCGGGCAAGAGGCATCCATCGAGGGCCTGCAAGCCGGTGCCGACGACTACCTCGTCAAGCCGTTCGCCGCCGCCGAACTCCTCGCTCGCGTACGGGCCAACGTCGAGCTGGCACGGCTGCGCAGCCATCAGGCACGCTGGCGCAAGGCGCTGGTCGACTCCTTGCAGGAGGCGTTCTTCGTCTGCGACGAGGAGGGCGCCGTCATCGAGATCAACGCGGCGTTCACCGACATCCTCGGTTACACCCCCGACGGCCTCCCCTACCAGCCGGTCCATCCTTGGTGGCCGGACGCCGACACCGATCCCGAGGCACATCGCGAGGTGGACGAGGCCTTCGCTCAACTGCTCAACAACCCCAAGGGCTTCTACACCATCCCCGTCACCCATCGCGACGGACACCGCCTGTGGGTGACGGCCACCTTCAACCAGGCTCAGGACCCGGACACCGGACGCAAGGTCACCGTCGGCACGTTCCGCGACGTCACCGCCGAGCACTACGCGGTACAGCGCGAAAGCGCGCAGGCCGCCCTGAGCATGCGGCTCACCCAGGCGACCAGTTCTCCCGAGGCACTCGCCGGCTCCCTGGCAGTCCTCAAGGAACTGTGGCGCGCCGAGTGCGTCCTGGCTGCCGTGGCGACCGCCGGCCAGGACATCGCGGTCACGGCCACCGATGCCGGGCTGCGTTGGCAGGATTTGTCCCCCGAGCGCCGGGAGCGGCTCTCGGCCTGGCTGGACGGTCCGCTGCTGACCCCAGCCGAAGATCCGTCCGGCGCCGGCATCACCGTCAGTCACCCGAAGGGGACGATGGTGCTGTGGATCGATCTCGGCGACCACCGCCCCTTCACCGGCGAGGACCAGCTTCTGCTCTCCCTCCTCGCCGGTCAGCTCGCGCAGGGCCTGGCGCGCGCCCACCAGATCGACCAGCAGCGCGAGACGGCGATCGCCCTGCAGCGCTCCATCCTCGGGCCGGCGGACCTTCCCGACGGCTTCGCCGTCCGCTACGAGCCCGCCACCCCTCCCCTGGAGGTCGGCGGGGACTGGTACGACACCGTCCGGCTTCCGGACGGGCGCATCGGCATCGTCGTCGGCGACTGCGTCGGCCGCGGCCTCGAAGCGGCCACCGTCATGGGTCAGTTGCGCAGCGCGTGCCGGGCCCTGCTGCTGCAGGACTCCGGACCCGCCCAGACCCTGATGGCACTGGACCACTTCGCCGCGGGCATCACCGGCGCCATGTGCACCACCGTGTTCTGTGGTGTCCTCGATCCGGAAACCGGCAACCTGACCTACTCCAGCGCCGGGCACCCGCCTGGCATCCTCACCCTTCCCGACGGCACCACCGTCCTGCTCAACGACGGGCGGTCCGTGCCGCTGGCCGTGCGCCCGGGAAGGGAGCGTCCCGAGAGCACGTGTACCGTTCCCGCCCGCGCCACGCTCCTGCTGTATACCGACGGTCTCGTGGAACGCCGGCGCCGTCCGTTGACGGCTGGCATAGACCAGGCCGGTGAAGCCGTCCAGGCGGGGCGCGACGTGGCCGTCGACGACCTCGCCACGCATGTCATGTCGCAGTTGGCGCCGTCCGGTGGCTTCGACGACGACGTGGCTCTCCTCCTGTACCGCCACCCGGCGCCTCTGGAGGTGGCCTTCCCGGCGGAGTCATCGCAACTGGCCCCGGTGCGCAAAGCGTTGCGCAGCTGGCTCACCCAGTGCGAGCTCCCCCCGCACACGGTGCAGAACGTACTGGTCGCCGCCGGAGAGGCCTGTGCGAACGCCATCGAGCACGGTCACCGGGACGCCCCTGGTGACACGGTCCGGCTCCGCGCCGAGGCCCTGGTGGACGACCTGCACCTGACGGTCGCCGACACCGGTCGCTGGAGGACGCCGCACCCCGGGGAGAACAGCCACCGTGGCCGAGGCGTCGCGCTGATGCGGGCGCTGATGCACCAGGTCACCATCACCTCCGGCACCGCCGGCACCACCGTCGACATGCACACGAGGATTGCCTGATGACCACGCTCCTGACCCTGACGCCCAGTCGACGGCCCGACGGTGTCACCCAGCTGACAGCCGTGGGCGAGATCGACATGAGCAACACGGACGCCCTCGCCACAGCGATCGAGACGACAGACGGCCCGCTCGTCATCGACCTGACCGAGGTCGAGTACCTCGACAGCGCCGGCCTGAGCGTCCTCTTCCGCCACGTCGACCGTATCCAGCTCATCGCCACCCCGCTCCTGGCGCCCGTGCTGGAAGTCTCGGGCCTTGCCGACCTCACCACCGTGCACGGTCCGGGCGGTGCCTGACGGCACGGCCCGGCCCCGACGGCTCCGGTCGGCTGCCGGGTGACGTGTCCGGGCGGGCGCTCGCACGGTCCGTCGTTCCGATCGACGACCACCGCGTGAGCGCCACGCTCCGATGAACCGCTCGGATCGACCGCGGGCCTCTTCGGTGACGACCTGATCATCCGCGCCCAGATCGAGAGGCGCGTGGCCGGCCGTCCGGGCAGCTCCGACGGGTCACTGGGCGTCGCGCCTGTCTGCCACCGCACCGGACGCCGACTCGGTGCGGTGGGTGATGCTCGACAGGCACCTGCGGCCGGCCTCTGCCCAACGGGCGACGCTGTGAAGACTGCCCTGGCACGTGCGCGAGGTGAGCGATCGACCTCGTGATCAACGGGCGGGAGTCGGGAAGGACTTGTCGCCGAAGAGGACCCGGCTCGCCGCGGCCCGGCCGACCGGCGTACGGAGCAGTGTGAAGGCCGCTTGGGCCATGGTCGGTGTGCGCACCTGGGCCAGTCCCCTGCGCAGGGTCAGCCGGCCTCGGAATGCGGCGCGCAGTGCGGCTCCGTCGTAGGCGGACAGCGCGGTCGGCCGCCCGGTGCGGAGCGCGTGGTCCAGGATTTCGGCCGCGAACTCGGACAGCCGCAGGCACGGATCCAGGCCGCCGGCGGTGAGGGGGGAGACCGCGCCGGCCGCGTCCCCCACCAGAAGGCCGTCAGGGCAGCCGATCCGACGCAGGACGCCTCCGACGGGGATCGGGCCGCCGCGCCGTTCCACCGCTTCCGGACGGTTCACGGCGGTCATGCCGGGCGCTGACGCGCTGAACCGCTGCAGGGTTCGGCGGAGTCCGCCCGGGAAGCGGTCCGCATAGCCGGCGACGCCCACATGCGCGTGCTGCCCGTCGTTGACCACCCAAGCCAGGTAGCCGGGAGCGAGCGAGGGGTCGAGCACGCAGTGGAAGGTCGGCGGCTCGTCGTGTCCGGCAAGCTCGAAGACCTCCTCGGCTCCGACCAGCAGGTGCCGGTTGCGGTCAAGGGCGAGGTCGCGGGCGACGCTGGAGCGGGCGCCGTCGGCACCGACGACGAACCGCGCCCGGACTGCCGTCGGCCCGTCGCGACCGAGCAAATGGAACGTGTCGCCCTGGCGTCCGGCGTAGCGCGTGCCCAGGACGATCCGCACGCCCGCGGCCGTCGCGGTGGCCGCCGTCGCCGTGTAGAGAGGCCCCATGTCTCCTACGCGGAACTCGTCGCGGCCGCTGACCAGGGTGACCGGGCGGCGCAGGTCGGGCGGGTAGAGGACGACCCGTCGGATCGGTGGGCCGAGGTGCTCGGGAGGCAGCGGGAAGTCGTCGAGCGTCTTCCGTACGAAGATTCCCGTGGTGCGGACCGCGGCGGCGAGGCTGTTTCGCCGGTCGATCAGGAGGACGTCGTGGCCCTGTCGTGCGAGGAACGTGGCGGTGTGGAGGCCGGCCAGCCCGGCGCCGACGACGAGGACGTCGGTACGGGCCGTGGACCCGAGGCGGTCGGTGTCGGTCGGTTTCGTCACCGGTGCCGCCCTGCGGCCGTGGCCTCGCCCGGCAGGCTTTCGGCCTCCCAGCGCAGCAGGTCTCCGGGCCGGCAGTCCAGTACCTCGCAGAGCGCGGCCACCAGCCGCCATGCGCAGACCAGGACGGCCTGGGCCGCGCCGATGCTCAGGACCACGATCAGCAGGAGCGGCAGGCGCCCGTCCGCGAGCACACCGTCCTCCATGTCGTCGGCCGGCAGCGCGACCATCACGGTCTGTACGAACAGCGAACCGGCGAGCACTACCACGAGCACGGTACGCAGTGCCGGCACGGTGATCTTTCCCATCAGCACCCCTTCAATCGAAATACGATGGGAATCTATCGAGATTCGATATGTGTGGCAAGGTGGTAGCACCTCGTCCGGGCCGGAACCGGCGGTGGGTCAGTCTGACGGAGTGAGGGCGAGGATGTGGTTCAGGGCGCTGTCGGGGCGGCTCGTGAGTTCCTGCCAGGTTCCCTGTTCCGTGATGCGGCCGTTCTCGAGTACGGCGATGCGGTCGGACCGGCGGATGGTGGCCGGCCGGTGTGCGATGACGATCGTGGTACGGCCCTCCTCGCGCAGCGCGGCGGCGAGTTGGGCGTCGCCGGTGTTGTCGAGGTGGGCGGTGGACTCGTCGAGGATGAGGACTCTCGGGCGGACCAGCAGTGCTCGGGCGAGGGCGACGCGGGCCCGTTGGCCGCCCGAGAGCGTCGCACCGCGCTCGCCGACGAGGGTGTCCATCGGGGCGATCCGGTCGATGCCGCACAGGCGGGCGGCATCGGCGAGCAGGTCGTCGTCCGCCTCGGGCGCGGCGAGCCGCAGGTTCTCGGCGAGCGTGCCGTGGAAGAGGGGTGTCTCCTGTCCCACGAGTACGACCGCGGACCGCAGTTCCGCGTCGGTCACGTCCCGCACGTCCACGGGGTCGGCGTCGGCGGGCACCAGCTGGACCGCTCCCTCGGACGGGTCCCAGAACCTGGCCAGCAGGTGGGCGCAGGTCGACTTGCCGGCGCCCGAGGCGCCCACGAGCGCGAGCGTCTGTCCCGGGGGGACGGTCAGCTCGACGCCGTCCAGGACGGGCCCGCCGCCGTAGTCGAACCTCACCCGGTGCAGCCGGACACCCAGCGGGCCGGGCGGCAGGGCGCGGGGCGCAGGGGGTGGCGGAGCGAGAGCGGGGGCCTGGACGGCCGCGTGGACGCGGGCGGCGGCGGCGCGCAGTGCCACGGCCTGGCTCAGGGACCGGGCCGACTCCGCGACCGGACCGAGGACGGACAGGGCCAGGGCCATCGCCGCCGGAGCCCATGCGCCGTCCAGGCGTCCCGTGGTCACGGAGTGCGCGGCCGCGGCGACCACGCCGAGGACCGCGGCCACGATGAGGAGGTCCCGGACCGCGCCGGCGACGGCCTCCCGGGTGGCCTCGGCCCGCTGGGCCTCCCCCACCTGTCGTCCCCGTTCGGCGAGCCGGCGGCGGCGCTCCGTCAGAGCGCCGAAGGCGATCAGCTCGCGCAGTCCGTCGACGGTCTCCACCGTGTCGGCCGACAGTCCCGCGATCGCGCTCCGGGTGCGGCTGCCGCGCACCGCGCGTCCGCGTGCGTCGGCGAAGGGCGCGGCGGCGAGCAGGGCCGCGACCGGCAGCACGACTGCCGGCAGCCATGGTTCCACGAGTGCGAGGACCACGGAGCCGCCCGTGAAGACCGTGCTCGCCGCCAGCAGTTGGGCGAGGGTGTGGGCGTAGAAGAACTCCAGGGCCTCCACGTCGGCCATGGCCGTGGCGGCGAGGTCTCCGCTGCGCCGGCCCGCGACGCGGGCCGGCGCGCTGCGGGCGAGGCCGTCGAAGACGCGGACGCGCAGGGCGGCCAGTACCCGGTAGGCGAGGTCGTGGGAGAGGTCCATCTCGCGCCAGGTCATCAGGACGCGTACGACGACCAGGGTGACGAGCGCGATGGTGGCGGCAGAGGAGGGGGCGTGGCCTTCGATGACGGCCGTTCCCACGGTGTGCGCGGCCAGGGTCAGCAGCGCGACGAGGGAGCCCTGTTCGAGGAGGGCGGCGGCGCAGGTGCGGACCGCCATGGCGCGGTGGCCGGCGAGGGCCGGGAGCAGGGCGCGCAGTGAGCCCCGCGCGGGCACGTCCGTGTCAGTCGGGGCGGCGTCGGTCGCAGCGGCGTCGGTCGCAGCGGCGTCGGTCGCAGCGGTGTCGGTGGGGGTGGTGGTGCTCATGCGGCGTGTTCTCCTCGGTGGGCGTGGCCCGCCTCGACGAGCCGTGTGTAGACGCCCCCGGCCCCGATCAGGTCGGCGTGCTCGCCGATGGCGTCCACCCGTCCCGCGTCGAGGACGACGATGCGGTCGGCGTGCCGGACGGCCGCGAGCCGGTGGGCGACCACCAGGACGGTGCGGCCCGTCACGGCGTTCAGGAGGTCCCGGACGATGTCCGCCTCGCGGCGTTCGTCGACCGCGCTGGTGGCCTCGTCGAGGACGAGGACCGGGGCGTCGGCGAGCAGGGCGCGGGCAAGGGCGAGGCGCTGGCGCTGTCCGCCGGAGAGGGTGGCGCCGCGTTCGCCGAGGACGGTGGCGTAACCGTCCGGGAGAGCGGTGATCTCGTCGTGGATCCCGGCGACCCGCGCCGCCCGGATCAGGTCGTCGTCGGTGGCGTCCGGCCGGGCCAGACGCAGGTTGTCGGCGATGGTGACGTGGAAGAGGTACGTCTCCTGCGAGACGACGGCGATGCCCCGGCGCAGCGCGTCGAGCGCGAAGTGGGTCGTGGGACGCCCGGCGAGGGTGATCCGGCCCTCGTGCGGGTCGTGGTGGCGCAGGAGCAGGGCCAGCAGCGTGGATTTGCCCGCGCCGGACGGTCCGACGATCGCGGTGGTCCGGCCCGCCTGCGCGGTGAAGGTGACGCCGTCCAGGGCGGGTGCCGGCGCGCCGTCGTAGGTGAAGTGGACGTTGTGGAAGCTCAGTTCGGGTGGCGCCTGCCAACTCGCCGAGTCCGTCCCGGTGTCGGGGACGGTCGGCTCGGCGGTGCGCAGGGCCGCGAGTCCGTCGGCGGCCGACGCTCCCAGGTATCCGGCGTGCCACTCGCGGGCCAGGTCACGCACCGGCCGGAAGCATTCGGAGGCCAGCAGCAGAACCAGGTAGGTGCCGGTGGCCGTGGTGGAGCCGGTGACGGCCGACCAGCAGGCGAGGAGCGCGGCGGCGGCGGTGCCGCCCTGGATGGCGAGGTCGGTGATGCCGGTGTCGACCAGGGACACGCGCAGTTTGGCGACGGTCGCCCGGTGCAGGGCCGCCGAGCGCTTCTCCAGGCGTACGCGGGTACGGCCGACCGCGCCGGCGGCGCGCAGGGCGGGCATGCCCTGCAGGGCCTCTAGGTAGTCGGCGCCGAGTGCTTCGTACGTGTCCCAGTGTTCTTTTCCCCGGTGGGCGAGGAGCCGGTCCCAGGCGCGCGGGCCGAACAGGGCGAGCAGCAGGGCGGGGGCGAGGGCGAGGAGGGCCACCGGTTCCACCGCGAGCAGTCCGGCGAGCAGCAGGGGAGGCACCGTGAGGGTGATCAGCAGTTGGGGCAGGTAGCGGGAGACGTACGCGTCGACGCCCTCGACGCCCTCGACGAGGGTGGTGCGGACGGCGCCGGCGCGTGCGGTGGTCAGGTGTGCGGGTCCCAGGCAGCCGAGGTGGGTGAGGAGTTCGTCCCGCAGCGCCACTCTGACCTCGGCCCCGGCGCGGGTGGCGGTGCGCCGCTGCCAGATGCCGAGTCCGGCGCGAGCGGAGACGACGGCGAGCACCGCGCCCAGCAGCCACGGCAGCCCGCCGGTGTCGCCGCGGGCCAGGCGGGCGAGTGCGAGGACCAGGAGTACGGCCTGCGCCAAGTGGGTGAGGGTGACGGCGCCCTGCAGCAGGGTGGCCGTGAGCAGGGGGCGGCGTGCCCGACGGGCCGCGCGGCGCAGCTCCGGGTGGACGATCATGTGGTGTTCTCCTCGTCGGCGCAACCGGCGGATGCCAAGGGCCAGTTCGGTTTATGCATCAGCCCGGCCCCGGCCCGTCCAGGTGCACCACGCCCGCGCGGGGCACGTCGGGCAGGCCCTCCGCGCCCACCGGTGATCCGTTCTCGTCCTCAGGGGGTGGAGCGGGGAGAGGGTGATCCGGGTAACACACCGGCCAGCCCCCCTCCGGGTCCCTGCCGACTCGGCCGGACACCCTCAGCACGTCCGCCAGCAACCCCGGCGTGACCACCTCCTTCGGCGGCCCGTCGGCGAGCACGCGGCCGTCGCGCAGGGCGACGATGCGTTCTGCGAACCGGGCGGCGTGGGCCAGGTCGTGCAGCACCATCACCACGGTCAGACCTCGCTCCTCGCGCAGGCGGACCACCGTCTGCAGCACGTCGAGCTGGTGGTGCAGGTCCAGATAGGTGGTCGGCTCGTCGAGCAGCAGGACGCGGGTGTCCTGGGCGAGGGCCATCGCCAGCCGTACCCGCTGCCGCTCCCCTCCCGACAGCGCGTCGACGTCGCGGTCGGCCCACTGTTCCACGCCGACGTCACGCAACGCCCGGCGCACGACCGGATCGTCGGCCTCGCGCAGCATGCCCAGGGGGCCTCGTGCGGCGTACCGCCCCTGGCGGACGAGGTGACGCACCGTCATGCCCGGTACGGCAGGTGCGGCCTGGTGCAGCAGCGCCACTCGCCGTGCCGTGTCCCGCCGCGAGAGCCGCGCGACGTCGTCCCCGCCGAGCAGCACACGCCCCTCGTCGGGGGTGAGCAGCCCGGCCGCCAGCCGCAGCAGGGTCGACTTTCCGCAGCCGTTCAGGCCGATGAGAGCGGTCAGTTCGCCCGGCCGGACCGTCATGTCGACGCCTCGCAGCACGGGACGTGCGGGGTAGCCGAAGTGGACCCCCTCGACGTGGATCCCCACGGACTCGGTCATGCTCTGTCCTCGATTCGACATCAGAAGGTACGGCTCGGCGTGCGGCGCACGACGACGAGCAGCAGCGCCGCACCGAGGCAGGCGGTGAGCGCCCCGACCGGCAGAGTGAGGCGCCCGGCGTCCAACGTCGCCGCCAGCAGCCGTGAGGACAGCTGCGCGGCCGCGTCCGCCCCGCACACCACGACCGCACCCAGCAGGGCGGCGCCCGGAAGGCTCACCCGCAGGTCCGCGCCGAAGACGGCCACGGCCAGGTGCGGGACGAGCAGCCCCACGAAGCCCAGCGCCCCGACGGCGGCCACCGCGCCCGCCGTCAACGCCACCGCGCACAGCAGGGCGAGGGTCCGGGCCCGCCGGGCGGCGAGGCCGGCGGCGAGGGCGATGTCGTCCCCGCAGCGCAGCAGGGTCAGTGGGCCGGCCAGCAGCCAGGCCACGGCTCCCCAGGCCAGTGCCCACGGCCACAGCAGGTGCCAGTGCTGCCACACCCGGCCCTCCGTGGTGCCCACCAACCACTGGACGACGCTGCCGAGCCCGCCCGGCTCCACGAGGAGCACCATGGCGGTCAGCCCGCCGAGCACCGCCGACACGAGTACGCCGTGGACGGCGGTCTGCGCGGGGTCACCGCGGCCGCGACCGGCGAGCAGCCACAGCAGCGCCGCTCCACCGCACCCTCCCGCGCACGCGGCGAGGACCACGGCCAGGGGCGAGTCCCACCCGGCTAGCCCCAGGGCCGTCGCGGCGACGGCCCCGAGTACGGCTCCCGGCGTCACGCCCGTCACCTCGGGGCCGGCGAGGGGATTGCGCAGCGCGGACTGCAGGACCAGCCCGGCCACGGCCAGGCACGCCCCGGCACCGAGGGACACCAGCATTCTGGGCAGGCGCAAGTGGAAGAGGATGTGGCGCTCCGTCGCGTCCCCACCCCCGTTCAGCACGTCCCAGGCGACGCCCGGGGACATGCCGCGCCCGGCCACCATCTCCACAGCGGCGCATACGACGGCCAGTGCCGCGAGCGCCGTGAATCGCCGGGTCACCGTGCGTCCTCCGTTCCGGTTGTCCCGGAAGCGGGCGGGACGGCGCCGCTCGGACCGCCGCGCCCGGGTTCGCTTCCGCGCACCTCGGTGCAAGTCCCGGCGCGGGGGAATTCGTCCGCCGTACCGGAAGCCGTTCTTCTCGATCCGTACAGCGGCTCGCGCGCGTCGGTCGGCGCGGCCGGCCGACGCCGGGCCGCCCGGCCACGGCCACGGCCACCCGACCGCATCAGCGCGACGCCGGCCGGCACACCCAGCAGGGCCGTCCAGGCACCGGCCGGCGTCTCCACGGGCGCCAGCGCCAGCCTGGCCGGGACATCGGCGACCCCCACGACGACGGCACCCCAGGCGGCGGACCAGGGAAGCCACCGCACGGCCCCCGCAGCGGGGTTGAACCACCGGGCCAGGTGCGGGGCGAGGAACCCCACCCATGCGACGGGCCCGCACACGGCCGTCACCGGGGCGATCAGGAGTACGGCGATGGCCAGCGCGGCCAGCCGTGCCCGCTGGGCGCGCACACCCAACGCCTCGGCGTCCTCGTCGCCCAGCCGCATCACCGACAGCACCGGGGCGCAGAGCACCAGGGCGGGCACGGCGACGAGCAGCCACGGCCACAGGCCCGTCACGTCGTCCCAGGTCCGGGCGGAGAGCGAGCCCAGCAGGTAGCGGTAGATCAGCTGGAGATCCAGCTGATCGGCCATGACCATCAGGACGAGCAGCGCGGCCTGCAACGCGGCGGCCACCGCGGCGCCGGTCAGCAGCACGGCGGACGGACTGCGGCCCAGCCCGGCGGCGAGCAGCGTGAGCCCGCCGCCGAGCGCGGCCCCGCCGATGGCCAGCAGGGGCTGAACGGCGGCGGGCAGCGACAGGGTCAGCACCAGCGGCGCGGCCACCCCCAGCGCGGCCCCGGACGACACGCCCAGCATCTCCGGCACCGCCAAGGGATTGCGCAGAGCCTCCTGGAGCACCAGCCCGGCCGCGCCCAGACAGGCCCCGGCGATCAGCGCCAGCACCAGGCGTGGCACGCGGAGTTCGGTGACGACGATTCCGGCGAGGGTGGTGTCCCCGTCCAGCACGGAGGCGAGCAGCCGGTGCGGGGGGACGTAGGGGGTGCCGAGACTGAGTGCGCACACCGAGCAGGAAGCCAGGAGTACGACGACCACGAGTGGTTGCCATCTGCGTGCGCCGCCCGAGGGCCGCTGTCCGCGCGCCGCGACGGGTTCCGCCGCGGCGGGCGCCGAGAGGGACGTCCTCACCGCAGCGCGGCCGTGGCCTCGTCGAGGACGATGCCCAGCGAGCGGGTGCCGCGCCCCTTCGCCCACACCTCTGAGTTCACCTCGTGGACGTCGCCGTTCTTCACGGCCGGGATCTTGCCCCAGAGGGGGTTCCCGGCCAGCTTCTCCGACAGCTTGCCGTCCGCCTCGCCGAAGCTCATCGTCTCGACGAACAGCACGTCGACGCCCTGGGCGAGGATCTCCTCGAGGCTGTAACTGCCCTCCACACCGCGCGACTTCCACGGATAGTCCGCGATCTTGGGGAAGAGGCTGGCGGCCACGTCGCCCTCCGGGGTGGCGACGCCGAAGTTCTCGTCACTGCCGTAGATGACGAGAGCCGTCTTCTCGCTCGGGGTCTTCTCGGCCGCGGCGAGCTTGGTCCGGAAGGTCTTCTCGGCCTTCTCCCCCTCGGCGGTCCGGCCGGTGAGCGCGGCGACGTTGCGCAGATACCCCACGCTGTCTTCCCACGTCTCGGGCTGCATGGCCCAGAACGTGGTGGCGCCCTTGAGCGCCGGGGCAAGCTTGCCGTGGGTGTCGCCCAGTCCGATCACGAGATCGGGCTTGTGGGAGAGGATCGCTTCCACCTCCGGGGCGATGAAGCCGCCGGGGATGACGTCTACCTCCTTGGCCTTTTCCTCTCCCAGGAAGTCCGGGTGCGCCAGCAGCGCGTTGTTGGTGGCCGTCGGGACGATGCCGAGTTCGGTCAGGATGTCGTCGCAGAGTCCGAACAGGCAGACGATGCGCTCGGGTTCCTTCTTCAGCGAGATCTTGGTGCCGTTCGCGTCGGTCAACTCCGTCGCCGCCTGGATGGGTTCGACGGTGACCTCGGTCTTCGCCGCGGGCTTGGCCTTGTCACTCGCGGGTTCTTCGGAGGACGAGCCGCAGCCGACCAGGACGGAACCCACCACCGCTGCGGTGATCCATCTGCGGACGAATCTCGACCGTGAGCGCAGCATCGATGCCCTCGCTTCTCTCAAGTACCGGGAACGCGTAGAACATACATGATAATCGTTTTCACCAACTGCTTCTTGGGGGTCGTGGTCCGCCGCCCGGGGCTCTCGCCACTCCCCCACGGCGGGGATTTCCCCTTGCCAGACGCCACCGAGGTGACGGATCCGGAACGGGCTGTGCGGTCGCCGGAAGACGCCACCTGCCGCGAGCGCCGTCGAATCTCAGCCAGCGTGACCCCGCGACCCCGAACGCGGTCGAACGGGGGCTCGGACGCCTGCCCCAGGGAGGGTGACACGTGACATCCGCCGGCGATCGCCGACCAGACAAGTGGTCATCGTGCAACAGTTTTCAAAGGCGAAAGCCGCCCTTTACTTGCGTGTTGGCGGTCACTGTGCGCTGTAGTCTGAAATTGCTTGCAGGAAGTTGCGCAAACTTCATCACCGCCCCAAAGATGCGGCGCATGACCAACCTCATGAAGCGCATGTCGCGTCCCGTCACCCTTGCCGCCTCGACGGCGGCGGGCCTCCTGATGCCCCTGGCCGCCACCGCTCCGTCCGCTGCCGCGGCCACCGGATCACCGGTTGCGGAGTGCGTGGAGTACTTCCAGAGCTGGCGTTACACAGACGTTCACAACGGGTGCGCCGATGCCGTCTCCGTCACGGTCGAGTACACGCACGGCCAGTGGGCCCCCTGCCGCGTGATCGAGCCCGGCGGTTGGGCGACCTTCGCCGGCTACGGAACGGACGGCAACTACGTCACCGGGCTGCATACCTGCGACCCTGCCACGCCCAGCGGCGTCTGAGCCCGCGGGACTGGGCACTGTAGGGGCCGCACTGTAGGGGCCGGAAGTTCACGCGAGCAGCGTGGGGGCCCCGGTCAGCGGTCGACGTCGTCGATATCGGATGCCGACTCCCCCGGTCCCGGCGCGCACCGGATCACGCCCGGGCCGGGCCGCGCCTGACCGACGGCTGCGGTCACATGGGAGTTTCATGGGAAGTCCGGGGCGTTCGACCGCTGCCCTCGGCGTTTGGCCAGGTCAGAAGGTCGGCGCTCTGACGAGGCTTTCATGTTCGTCCAGATCCGGCACAGGTTGTGCGGCCACGTTGGTGGCGTGCGGGTGGCCTTCGCTTGCACACCACCACCGGCTCTGGAGTTCCGATGATCGAAGTACGAGGTCTGACCAAACGCTACGGCGAGGTCGTCGCCGTGGACGATCTGACCTTCGCCGTGCGCCCCGGGGAAGTGACCGGCTTCCTGGGACCCAACGGTGCCGGCAAGTCGACGACGTTGCGCATGATCCTGGGGCTGGACGCCGCCACGTCCGGTACGGCGACCGTGTCCGGGCTGCCGTACCCGGCCCAGCCCTCGCCCTTGAAAGCGGTCGGTGCGCTGCTGGATCCGAGCGCCGTGCTGCCCAGCCGTACGGCCTTTCACCACCTGCTGGCGCTCGCCGCCGGCAACGGCATCCCGCGCGCCCGGGTGGACGAGGTCCTCGCGGAAGTCGGGCTGGAGAAGGTGGGACGACGCCGTGCGGGGGCGTACTCCCTGGGCATGCGTCAGCGGTTGGGCATCGCCGCCGCGCTCCTGGGAGACCCTCCCGTACTGGTCTTCGACGAACCGCTCAACGGGCTGGACCCGGAGGGCATCGTGTGGATCCGCTCGCTGATGCGGAGGATGGCGGCCGAGGGACGCGCCGTGCTGATGTCCAGCCATCTGATGAGCGAGATGGAGCTCACCGCCGACCACCTCATCGTCATCGGCCGCGGAAAGCTGATCGCCGACATGCCCATGAAGGACTTTATCGCCGCACACTCCGAGCGCGAGGTCCTGGTCCGCACCCCGCAGTCCGAGGCGCTGCGCGAGCTGCTGGTCACGGCCGTCGAGGTACGGGACGAAGACGACGACACGCTGGTCGTGACCGGGCTGGAGGCAGCGGAGATCGGCGCGTTGGCGTCGATGAGTGGCGTGGAGTTGCACGAACTCACCCCGCGGCGGGTGTCCCTGGAGAAGGCGTTCATGGATTTGACCAGCGAGGCCGTGGAGTATCGGACGGAGTCGGAGAAGGTGACGGTCCGATGAGGCAGCCGATGAAGCAGCCCATCGTGCGGTCGGCCGCCGAGCCGACGAGGTTCCCGCCCGTACGGCGGCTCCGGTCGGTTCCGCGTCGCGGGCGTGCGCGGGGCGAGGCGGCGACCTTCGCGCACTGCCTGCACGCCGAGTGGATCAAGATCCGGACGATGCGGTCGACGCTGTACGTGCTGCTCGGCACCCTGGCCTTCTGTGCCGGGCTCGCCGCGTTGAACGGCTGGTCGGCGGGCGAGGAGTTCGCGGGCATGAGCCCGGCGGACCAGGCCGTCTTCGATCCTCTCGCCACCAGCCTGCGGGGCTACCTGATCGCGCAGATCACCCTGGGCCTGCTCGGCGGTCTGGTCATCACCTCGGAGTACGGCGCGCGTACGATCGTCTCCACCCTCGTCTCGGTTCCCCACCGCGGGAGGGTGTTGGCGTCCAAGGCCGTGGTGCTGGTGGCCGTGGCGTTCCCGACCGGACTGGTGGTCTCGCTGACCGGGTTCCTGGTCGGGCAGGCGGCGCTGTCGGGAGCCGGCGCTCCGCATCTGGCGCTGTCCGACGGCACGGCGCTGCGAGGCGTCTTCGGCGGGGGTCTCTATCTCGCACTCGCCGGGCTGTTCGGACTCGCCCTGGGGGCGGTGATCCGCTCCACCACGGCGACGGTGACCACGTTGTTCGGGGTGATGCTCATCGTCCAGGCGTTCGCCCCGGCGCTGCCCGGCGGACTCGGGGACTGGGTGTCGACGTACTGGCCGCCGATCGCCGGCGGCCAGATCATCACCGCCTACCGGGACCCGGACCTGCTCACGCCCTGGGCGGGCCTATGCGTCATGGCCGGGTGCGTGGCGGTCATGATGGGAGCGGCCCATGCCGTCTTCCGCAAGCGGGACGCCTAGCGGGGCGCGACAGTGAAAGCAGAGCCACCGACCGGGGACGGGTGCCATGACGGTGAGACAACGACTGCTGCTGGTGGAGGACGAGCCCACACTGCGTGAGCTGCTGTCCGCCAGCTTGCGCCTGGCGGGTTTTCAGGTGATCGCGGCCGAGACGGGCGCGCAGGCGCTCGCCTCGGTCCGCGAGGAACGGCCCGACCTGATCGTCCTGGACGTGATGCTGCCCGACTTCGACGGCTTCGAGGTGGCCCGCCGCCTGCGGGAACACCCCGCGGGCCACCACGGCACGCACCCGCCGATCCTCTTCCTGACCGCCCGGGACGCCGCCGAGGACCGCATCAGCGGTCTACAGGCAGGCGGGGACGACTACGTCACCAAGCCCTTCAACCTCGAAGAACTGGTTCTGCGCATCCAGGCCGTGCTGCGCCGCACCAGCGGCCGCCGCACGGACGGTCTCCTGGTCGTGGACGACTTGGAGCTCGACCCGGACAGTCATCAGGTGACCCGGGGCGGCCGGCCGGTCGCTCTCTCCCCGACCGAGTTCAGTCTGCTCCGCGTGCTGATGGAGAACACCGGGCAGGTCATGTCCAGGGAACAACTCCTGGACCGGGTATGGCACTTCGACTTCAACGGCGACGACTCCATCGTCGCCTCCTACATCAGTTACCTGCGCCGCAAGATCGACACCCGGGAGCCGAAGCTGATCCACACCGTGCGCGGCACCGGCTACGTCCTGCGCAGGCCACGCTCATGAGCGTCACGGCCTCGCGCTGGTCCCTCAGCCGGGTGTCGCTGCGCGGACGAGTCGTGACCATCAGCCTGCTGCTGGTCGTCGCCGCCCTGCTGACGAGCAACGCCCTGCTCGTCACCCTGCTGCAACGCCAACTGACGCAGCAGTTGGACGACCGTCTGCGCGCCATCACCACCACGGCCGCGCGCCTTCCGGTTCCCGCCGGCACACCGGACGGGGCCCCCTCCGTGGCGCCTGACACGGCGGGGCGCGAGCTGGTCGGTGACGTCTACGTGGCGTACCTCGACGCCGAGGGCCGGGCCCGGCGCACCTTGCGCCCGTCCACGGAGAGCCTCCCGGAGATCCCCACGCTCGACTCTGAGGCCGTCGCGGCCCACGACGATCAGCCCTTCACGGTCTCGGCCGAGGACGGCGGCACCTGGCGTGTGATCGCCATGCCGCAGCAACCCGTACAGTCGCCGGTGGCCGACCCGTCCGCCGCCACCGGCAGCGTAGTCGTGGCCAGTTCGCTGGCGGAGGTCAATTCGACGATACGGCACCTCGGCGTGTGGATGCTGGTCATCGATTCCCTCGTTCTCGTCCTGCTGGGCGTCGTCGCCTGGTTCGCGCTTCGGGCCGGTCTCGGACCGCTGCGACGCATCGAGACGACCGCGGCGGCCATCGCGGGTGGCGACCTCACCCGGCGCGTCCCCCAGCCCCTCACCACCCGCACCGAACTCGGCCGTCTGTCCGCGGCGCTCAACGGCATGCTGGACCGGATCGAGGCCGGTGACGCCGCCCGCGCCGCCACCAACGAACGCATGCGCACCTTCATCGCGGACGCCAGCCACGAACTGCGCACCCCCCTGTTCGGCATCAAGGGCTTCACCGAGCTGTACCGGATGGGCGGCATGCCTCGACGCGAGGACGTCGACTCCGCGATGAGCCGGATCGAGCGCGAGGCGGCCCGCCTCGTGCGCATCGTGGAGGATCTGCTGCTCCTCGCCCGCCTCGCCGAGGCTCCCACCGCCGACGCGCACCTGCCGCTCCAGACCACCCCGATGGACCTGCGCTCACTGGCCGCCGACGCCCTGCACGACCTGCGGGCCCTGGCTCCCGAACGTCCCGTCACTCTGACCGGCCCGGACGGCGGCCCGCCCGGTGGAGCCCCGGTACTCGGCGACGAGTCGCGCCTGCGTCAGGTGACCTCCAACCTCGTCGGCAACGCCATCGCCCACACACCGCCCGGCACACCGGTACGCATCGGAGTGGGGACACTGGGAGACCGGGCGGTCCTCGAGCTGAGCGACCAGGGACCAGGGATGACGGCCGAACAGGCCACCCACGTCTTCGACCGCTTCTACCGCGCGGACACGGCCCGTACCCGCGCCCACACCGGAGGAGCAGGGCTTGGCCTGTCCATCGTCCATGCCCTGGTCACCGCACACCACGGCCGAGTCGACGTCCGCACCGCCCCCGGCAAGGGAGCCACCTTCCGCATCCTGCTACCGCTGCACACCGATACGGGTGACTGAAGCCCAACACCCACGTCCCCGTCTCCGAGGCACCTGAGGACTCGGCGTCCCTCGTAAGTCTCTTCCTGGCCTCCTCGGCCGCTGCGCGTCTCGCGGCGTCGATGATCTCCGTCAGCACGGTCCGCGTCACGGGCGCGGCGGCCCGCGCGGCCGGTCGGGAGACGTGCAACGAAGTCACGTCCCTGAACACCGCTTTGACGAGCTGAGGCTTGAATGGACCGCCTTGAGCGCGACTCGTGGTCGGCCGGACAGGCTGCCGTATTGCGGCAGTCAGTTGAAGGCGTCGGTCACGCAGTCCGCCCAGCAGTCGGAGGCCTCATAGCGCCGGCGGAGGGCGGCAGCTGCTTCTTCGCGCTCCACGACGAGGTACCCGTAGTGCCGGCGCGCCACCCTGGTCACGTCTCCGACCGTGACGATGGCCGGTTCGTCATGTGCGGCCCGGCGGCGCGCTTCGGCGATTGCCATGTCCGCGGAACGCAGCAGGTTTCTGGAACGGTCCCGGACCACGGCTGCCTGGGCCCGTTTCGCCGAGAGGGGACGCAGGACACGTCCCCTCCAGATGTAGCCGGCGGCGACAAGGATGAGACCGAGCGCTACGAACAGGAGTCCGCCGGGGGCGTGAGGTCGCATCTGTCCAGTGTTCACCACTCACGTGGTGATCGTCATGCCCGCGTCGCGGCACCCTCGTTGAAGGTGCGCGTGGAGAGTGACAGACGGTACTGGGAGACGAGCGGGCGGCCTGCTCTTGGGCTCTCTTCACGCAGTTCCCAACGGCTGCCGGAGGCACCGTTGTTGCGTTCGTGCTGCACCCATTCCGGGTTGCTCTTGTCGGGCTCGCCCCGAGCGCCTGTACCAGTCAGCAGGTCTGCGGGGTGTCGCCGTCCTGGTCGGCCGAGTGAAGCAGTTCGCTGACACGTTCCTCGTACCGGACGCGGGCCGGGGAGAAGTCGTACGGCATCTTGCCGATGGCCTCCCTCGGGCTCATCCTCGCCGCGCCTTCCTCCGCGCCGGCGTGCTCGTCCTCCCGGTCCAGGAGAACTTCGAGAGCCTCGTCCAGGCCGGATTCGTCGATGGCGGCTCCCAAAGCGGCCTCATGGGCACACCGCTGGGCAGCCAGGTCTTCGATGCGGGGGTCGTCGGGGGACATGGTGTCGTC
This sequence comes from Streptomyces rochei, assembly GCA_002155895.1. Classification (GTDB taxonomy): domain Bacteria; phylum Actinomycetota; class Actinomycetes; order Streptomycetales; family Streptomycetaceae; genus Streptomyces; species Streptomyces rochei. The sequence continues at coordinate 39,917 of MUMD01000164.1, read as the reverse complement.
CAGGGCCGCCTCGGCCTCGGCCAGGCGGTCTTCCTCGGCCCGCAACTCGGGGTGGGTGGCCAGGACGATGAACCGGTTGGCCTGGACGGCGGCGCCCAGGGAGCCGAAGGTGCGCTCCGTGACCAGCAGGGTATCGAGATCGGCCGGGCGCAGGGACCCGGGCGGCAGAGCATGCAGGCGGCCACTGACCAGCGGTGAGAGCAGGCCCAGGGGGCTGCCCACCTCACGGAGGCGGTGTACGGCGGCCCGCTGAGCTTCGATGGCGGCCGCCTTGGAGACGAGGGACTCCTCCAGTCGGGCCAGGGACTGCTCGATGCCGGTGGCGCCCTCGAAGCCGGCCCGGATGTCGTCCAGGGAGACTCCCGCATCAGCCATCCTGCGGATCCACAGCAAGCGGATCATGTCGTCGTATCCGTAGCGGCGGCGGTCGTCGCTGCCGCGTTCTGGTTCGGGGAGGAGCCCGATGGCGTGGTAGTGGCGGATGGCGCGGGGTGTGGTCCCGGCGAACGCGGCGGCATCGCCGATCTTGACCCGTCGGGGGAACGCAGGAAGGGGCATGCGCGGGAACCTCTCAGTGTCGTGCTCGCCGCTTACTGGACCACATGCCGCTACGGCACGTGCAAGCCCCGCGCCCGTAGGCGCGCCCCGCGCTCGGCCGGCCCGACCGGCACGAGCACCCCGGTACACGGTCACACCAGCCCTGCAGACCGGCGATGCTCAAGTTGGCGGAGGCTGACTGGCTGCATGGAGATCCCCAGCCCGGAGCGGATGGACGAGGTCACTGAAGTGGCTGCGAGCACGGCTGCGATGACTTTTTCCGGCCCCGGGGGTCTACCCTTCCGACAGCGATGATCAGAGATCACCGAACGGGAGCAGGTAGCACCATGACGCAGTTGCTGCGGGTCCAGAACTTCACCGTCTCGAGCGATGGATTCGGCGCGGGCGAGGGACAGAGTCTGGAGCGCCCCTTCGGCCACGCCGATCCGATGAGCTTGATGAGCTGGGCCGGCAGCACGGCCAGCTGGAACATGCGGACGGAGCCGGGCGGCACCCGCGGATTGGACGACTACTTCATCCGCGACTATGACCACAACATCGGCGCCGAGATCATGGGCCGCAACAAGTTCGGCCCGCAGCGCGGTCCCTGGGAGAACGAGGAGTGGCAGGGCTGGTGGGGCGACGAGCCTCCCTTCCACACCCCGGTCTTCGTCATGACCCACCACACCCGCCCGTCCTTCACCTTGTCGGACACGACCTTCCACTTCACCGACGAGGACCCCGCCAAGGTCTTGGAGCGGGCGAAGGAAGTGGCCCAGGGCAAGGACGTCCGCGTCGGCGGCGGCGCCACGACCATCCGCGCCTTCCTGGAGGCGGACCTGATGGACACCCTGCACGTGGTGGTGAACCCGTCGATCACGCTCGGCGCCGGTGCCCGCCTGTGGGAGTCCCCGGACGAGCTGACCGACCGCTTCCACCTCGACGTGGTCCCCAGCCCCAGCGGGGTCGTCCACCACCTGTTCTGGCGGAAATGACGCACTGAGAACTGTTCAGGCGCCGACGAGCATGGGCGCCTTTGACGGAAGGGGCCGGGCCGGCTGTGACCTCGTCCGGAGGGCAGGGCCGGCAGGCGCCACCTGCCCTCGGCAAAAGCAGTGACAGGCACGCACACCGGCAGATCTACAGGGCGTGTGGGGGCGTCCTCGGCTCGAACGCGCTCCTCGGTGCGCTCGGCGGGTTGGCGGCTGTCCGGTGCAGGACGTGTGCGAGTTCCCGACGTATGCGGTCGGCTTCCCCGCGGACCTGGACGGGGACATCGCCGCGTTCGGCGACGAGGCGGTCGTAGACGGGGGTCTCCTGGAACACGGTAGGTCGGTTTCCTTTCAACGGACGGCTCGCCGGACCGGAGCAGCCTACGGCCCCACGGACGCGAACCGTACGACCGGCCCGTCCCCGGCCTCTGGCACGACGCAGGCAACCTTCCCCAATCGGCGTGCCCACAGGAGCAGATGGTGGAGTGGCGGACCGGCCGGTGTGCTGCCCCCCTCTACCGAGCCGCCCCTGTAGCCCCGTAACCAACGACGCATGACTGGGCGCGGCAGGGCCCCCTCGTGGCCCGCAAGAAGTGGCCCGGCGCCGTCAGCCGCACAGCGTCCGCAACAGCAGGCAGGAGCACGCTCGCGCTGTTCGGAGGGACTGCCGAACTGCTGCAGGCGCCGTCCGGTAGCTGGAGCTGGACGGGCGTGGGCGCTGACGGAGCGTCCGCCGCGGCCGCCGAGGGGGCGTGTCACGCGACCGCGGAAGAAGCGGCAGCCCATGCGGGCGCCTTCCTCAAGGAACACGCCCTCGACCGTTCCCCTCAAGCCCGTACGCGGTGAGCGATGGGACGACCGCACCGCACTGCTCATCCGACCGTCTGATCCGAGACGAGGAGCGTCGCTCCTGAGGTGCTTGCGCTCAGCCAGTCGGCGCGCGACGCGACACTTGCCAGAGCTACCTCACCAGCGGAATGACTATTTGTACGGTATGCCTTAAAAGCTTCCCTGATGATAGGTTCCGGCATGACCTACGACGAACTGGCCACCACAGGCTCCGGCCTTTCGCTGTTCGGCATCGCGCTGGGGCAGACCTGGCTGGTGGCGGTCGCCTTCGCTCTCACGCTCGCCGGCGCGCTCCTGGTCCGGGTCACGTTCCGGCGGGGCAAGGGCGCAGATGAGGTATAGGACTGAGGGCTCCCGTGCCCGAGCGGGCCGGGCCCGCCTTTCCCTGCCCAGGGCACGGTACGTCCGCGTGGGCGGGAAGGGCGCGCTCGTCGCCTTGCCCTTCGTGATCACCATCGGCTGAGCCAGCTGGCATCTGCTGGAGCTGACCGTGTGGCGTGACGGCACCGATCCGGGTCTGGGTGTCGTCTGGCTGGTCTCCTTCCTCCTGCTGTGGTGGCTGCCCATGTGCTGGCTGGAGCGTCCGGCCACCGTCACAGAATCCGAACGGCCCGGTGTCGACGGGCTGCGGGTGACCGTCCAGATCCCCGTCTACAACGAGGACCCTCAGGCGCTCCGCGCTTGTCTGGAGTCCGTGCTCTGCCAGTCCCGTCGGGTGCAGCGGGTGCGCGTCGTCGACGACGGCTCCGTCGACGGCGCGACGGGTGCTCCGCTGCTCTACGAGGCCGAGCGTGCCCTCCTCCTCCGCGAGGCCGGGAGGCTCGGCATCGAGGCAACGTGGGACCGCACCCCGAACCGGGGCAAGCGGTGGGCTCAGATGCATGTGCTGCACGAGGACGACGCCGATGTGTTCGTCACCCTCGACAGCGACTCGGTCCTCGACGAGCACGCGGTGGCGGAAGGGCTGAAGCCGTTCGCCGATCCGCGGGTGAAGTCCGTGGCGGGGCTCGTGGTCCCGCTCAACGTGAAGACGAACCTCCTGACCCGGCTCACCGCGGTGCTGTACCTCCCCTTCACCCGGGGCCTGCGCAGCGCGCAGTCCGTGCTCGGCTCCGTCCTGATCAATTCCGGCACGCTCGCCTTCTACCGTGCCGAGGTCGTGCGCAAGCACGCCGGGGTCTACGAGCGGGAGAGCTTCCGTGGCGTTCCGATGCAGATGAACGACGACTCGATGCTGACCATGTACGCGCGCCTGGAGGGCCGGACGGTGCACCAGCCGTCCGCCGTGTGCTTCACCCTCGTACCGGACAGGCCGCGGCACTACTTCCGTCAGCAGCTGCGCTGGATGCGCGGTACGACCGTGCGGCACCTGTGGTGGCTGCGTCACATGCCGGTACGCTCGCTGGCCTTCTGGATGCCCGTGGTCGAGTACGCCCACCTCGTCCTGGCCCTGCTCGTGCCCGTCACCGTTCTGTTCACCCCGCACCTGCGTGAACAGACGGGATCGCTGGCCTGGTACACGCTGATTCTGGGCTGCGCCCTGAACTACCTCGTCAGCCTGCGCCTGTTCGCCGTCCGCAGGACCGACGAGACACTGGGACATCAAGTCCTCATGTTCGTCCTCTCCCCCGCTGCCGGGCTGTGGCGGCTGATCGTGCTTCGCCCCCTCTACCTGTACGCCATGGCGACCTGCTGGCGGATCGGCGACTGGGGCACCCGCACCGCTGTCGAGGTGCGGGTGGCTCCCGCGTAGACGGTCGGGGGGTCCCGCCCGGTTCCCCGTGTGCGCGGGCGCCGGGCGGGGCCGGCCGGTTGCCTCATTCCGCGCCGACCGAGCGCTGGTGTCACAGTGCGGCGAGCTGACCGCCGTCCACCGGGACGCAGAAACCCGTCTGGAAGTCGTCGCCGACGGCGGCGGCATGAACGTCACCAACCGCGTCCAAGCGGCCATGGCCGGCGGCCGGGCAAGCGTTCTCGCTCGCGAGCTATGCGGGAAGAGGAGCCCCTAGTAGGCGAGTTGCCCGATGCCCCCGTCGACGCGCAGCACGGTTCCCGCGGTGTAGGCGGATTCGTCGGAGGCGAGATAGACCGCCGCCTTCGCCAACTCGGTGGCGGTGCCCAGGCGGTGGAGGGGGACGGTCTGCCGGAGTTCCTCGTAGAGGGCGGCCTGGCGCTCGGGGCCGAGGGACGCGAACGCGTTGGTGATCGTCGGCCCCGGGCTCAGCCCGTTGACGCGGATGCCCCGTCCCTTCAGCTCATGGGTCAGCCCGCGCGTGTAGGAGAGCAGTCCCGCCTTCGCGGCGCCGTAGACCGTCGCGTTCTCGTGTCCGATGTACGCGGAGACGGAGCCTACGAGAATGACCGAGGAGGGGTGCGCGAAGAGCGGCAGCAGGTTCCTGATCAGGAAGAACGGCGCCTTGAGATTGGTCGCGACGAGTCGGTCGAACGCCTCCTCGGTCCACTCCTCGATGGGGAGGTGGGTGACGTCGGCGGCGTTACTCATCAGGATGTCGAGTTTCGGCCATTGCTCCTGGAGCCGCGCCGCGAGCGCGGCCTGGCCGGGTACGTCGCCGGCGTCACTGACGATGGTCAGCAGCGGCCCGTCCAGTTGCCGGGCCGCGGCGTCCAGCCTCTCCTGAGAGCGGCCGGTGATGGCGACCGTGGCTCCTTCGGCGAGGAACTCACGGGCCGTTTCCAGGCCGATGCCGCTCGTCCCTCCTGTGATCAGGGCGTGCTTTCCCGCAAGACGGTTCATGGGTGTCTCCTCCTCAGATCGCGGTGCGGCCACCGTCGGCGGCCACGATCGCTCCGGTCATGTAGCTGGCCCGGTCACTGGCGAGGAAGGCGATCACCTGGGCCACCTCGGCCGGATCGGAAGTGCGCTTGAGCGCAGTGGTCAGCCCCATGCCGCCCAGGTCCGGGCCCATCGCCGCCACCACCTTCGACGTGCGCATCGGCCCCGGAGCGACGGCGTTGACCCGTACGTTCGACTCGGCGAACTCCGCCGCCCAGGTGCGGGTCAGCGATTCGAGCGCCGCCTTGGTGGCGCCGTAGACGGCCATGCCCGGCATGCCCAGGCCGGCCGCGGTGGAGCTGACGTTGACGACGCTGCCGCCGCCGCGCGCCGCCATCTTCTCCGCGAGCAGCGCCGTGAGCAGGAACGGGGCCCGTACATTGACCGCGAAGGCGGCCTCGTAGGCGGCGGGATCCTGCGCGGTGGTCGGGGAGAACGTCAGCACGCTCGCGTTGTTGACCAGGATGTCGACGGCTCCGGCCTCGGCGGCCAGCTGCCGCACACCGGCCACGTCGGCCATGTCGGCAGCGACGAAACGCACCGTGCCTGTGGACTGGCCGGCGGCTGCAACGAGGTCTTCCGCGACCCGCGCGCCGCGCTGTGGGTCGATGCCGGTCAGGATCAGATCCGCGCCGCCCTCGGCCAGCACCTTGGCCGTCGCGTGCCCGAGTCCGCCGATCGCGCCGGATCCGGTGACGAGTGCCGTCTTGCCTGCGAATTCCATTGTCGCGCCCTTCGCGTCGGCCAGGACGACCGACTTCTGTGCGTCCGTTCAAGAAGTGATGCGACGGAAGCTATGACTTCTTGAACGCCAAGTCAAGAAGTCGTAGTATCGAGGACGTGGCACGAACCGGACGCCCCCGCGAGTTCGACAAGGAACAGACGCTGGAGCGCGCACTCAAACTGTTCTGGTCCCGGGGATACGGGGCAACGTCGATCCAGGACCTGGTCGACGCGCTGTCCGTCGAGCGCGGCAGCCTTTACGGCACGTTCGGCGACAAGCGTCGCTTCTACCTGGAAGCCGTCAGGCTCTACTGGGAGGTGTACGAGCGGCGCCTGATCGCCACGCTCGACACCAGCCCGCTCCTGCCCGCGCTGCGCGAGATCCTGACCCATCCCGCGCGGCTGGACGAATTCATCTCCGACGTGGGTGTGCCGCAGGGCTGCCTGGTCGGCAACACGACCGCCGAACTGGTCCCCCAGGACACCGAAGCCACGGAGATCGTCGCCCGCTCGTACTCCCGGTTCACCGAGATCGTCACGGCCGCACTGGAGCGCGCCCAGGCCGCAGGAGAGGTCACGGACAAGGCCCGGCCCGAGGCCCAGGCGAGCATGCTCCTCTATCTGGTCCAGGGTCTCTCGCTCGTCTCGCGGGCGGGGCTCGACCGGACTGCGGCCCTGGCGGCGATCGACACCGCGGTGGACGGGTTGCGGGCCTGACCGAGACTGACGGCACCGCGGACCGGCCCTGTCCGCGCGTCGATCGCGCGGGCGACTCGCGGGCGACGCGTGTGTGCCCCCGGCCGTGCTTCCGCTGACCGCCGCGAACCGGTCGGCGTCAGTAGACGATGGACACGACCCGGCAGGCTGCCTCGGCCAGTTCACGGTCTCCGTCGATCCGGGCGCGAGCCACGGCGGCGTCCGGTTGGATACCGCGCGTGCACAGGCGCCAGGCTGTCTCCGCGTCCAGGCGGACGCGCGCGGCAGGACCATCGGCGTCCGGCTCGTCGAGCGACCAGCGGCCTTCTGTGGCCGTCACCGTCCAGGTGCCGCCGGCCGGTCCGTCGACCCGCACCTGGACCCGCGTACCGAGCGACGCCTTGTCCTCGCGCAGCGTGTGGGGCAGGGCCCGCATGAAGGTGTCCAGGACGACGGACAGATAGCGCGGATCGTGATCGGTAGCCTGGCCGACGGCGTGGCGGATCTGCTGCCGGTGGGTCCAGAACTCGGTGAAGTCGCGGGCGCTGTCCAGCCACATCGGCGCCGGATCGATCCCGGCCCAGGACACCCCCAGCGACGGCGAGTCGAGGTCAACAGCTTCGAAGAACGAGGCCACCTGCCCGCCGATCAGGTCAAGGGTGTCGATGAGAGCCGTCGGGCTCACCCGGCGGCAGGCGTCGACCCATTCCTGGTTGATGCGGTGGATGAACGCCTCCAGGCTCTCGCCCCGCGCGAAACCAGGGCCGCCCCGGTAGCCGTCACGATCCCGAGCGAGACGCCCGTAGAAGTCGCCCAGAAGGTGCGCGGCAAGATCCCGGACCGTCCACCCCGGGACCGCCTCCTTGTCCCAGTCGGCCGGCGCCAGGCGGCGCAGCGTTGCCATCAACGCGTCCTGCTCCGGGGCGAACAGAGAGCGGGCGTCGATCGGAGCGCCGAGCCAGGAATGGCCCGGCACCTCTTCGGACTGGGCGTTCATGGCTCGAGCCTGCCAACCGGACGACCGTTTCGCCAGCCAATATCCCGCTACCGCGGCTCGGTGAGCATGAAGCCTTGGACGCGATCCTCCACGTGGCGGCTTCGAGCTGTACCCGGCGGCGACCGCCGCCGGCTCACCGGGCGGGACGAGGACCGGGCGCGGGCCGGGGTCTGCCGTCCGGCAAGAGCTGCGACAACGACCGCCCGTGCCGCCGTCTCCGACCAGGTGAGCGGCCTACGGTCGGGCCGGCCAGAGGAGCGCCTGGGCGACGATGACGCTCTCACCGTTGAAGGTGACGGCGGGACCTCCGTGCAGTTCGTAGCCGAGATCCAACATCTCGCTCACGCGTCGGCAGAACGTGGCGTCGTCCGGACCGGTCAGGACTCGGTAGACGGGCAACCCGTCTGGTGGTGTGCTCATGAGACCAAGGATCGCAGGCACGTCCGCCGCTCAGAACGTCGCGGGGAGGGGAGGTACGAACTCCGGTTCCCTCAGAGTTTTCCTGCCATGAGAACCGTGCGATGCCCCCCGAGCGCGCGGGAGAGACCTTCGAGGAACCCGGGGCTGAAGTCGGGCCAGTCCCAGAACTCGAAACCGAGATACCCCAAGGCGAAGTAGTCATCCGACCAGGTCCACGCAGTCAGGTCGCCAGTGCGCCGACAATGCGGACAGGTGACTGCCGCGCTGCCCGTGTCGCTCCAGGCGTTGATGGCCTCACCGAAGGGTTCCCACGCACCCTCGATCTCCTCCAGCCGGTCGGTGTAGAAATCCGCCCGCCCCGCACAATGGGGACACACCGCGAACCTGGGGTCGCCCTGACCGCAGTGGAAGACGGTGCGGCCGGTCTCGATCGCGAGTCCGCCGCTGGGCTCCCAGTCCTCCTGATCGACCGCCTTGGCCCAGGACGGACCGGGCGGATGCCCCGACGGTCCCCCGAGAACACAGTCGGTGAGCTCGGCCCGGACTATCCCCTCCCTGACCAGCCAGTCGAGTCCGCTGTCTGCAAGGGTGCGGGCGTCCGCAGGTGAGGCGTCGAGGTCGACGACGGTCTGGAAGTAGTTCCCCATGAGGCAACAGTAGAGCCGGCCACCGACAGCGCCTCCCGCACCAGCTCATCCCTCGCGGCCCGGCAGCATGGCCAAAGCCCGGGAGCGCTGGGCGACAAGGTCGTCGTAGGTGCCGTCACGCTCGGCCCAGCGGTGCATGAGGACCCCCTTCACCAGGACTTCCCGAGGGGTGGGCTCCTGCGCGAGCAGGTCCATAACCTCGGTGGCGAAAGCGTCGAGCGGTAGCGCGCGCGGATTCACCTTCTCCTGGCCCGCCGTGGCGACCGCCGGAGGGACGAGTTCGACGACGTCGACGCCCGTGCCGTCGAGCTGGGCGCGAAGCGCCTCGGAATAGGCGTGTACGGCGGCCTTCGAAGCGGCGTACGTGGGCATGGGCGGGAACGGCAGGAACCCGATGCCGGAGCTGACGGTGATGACGGCTCCTTCTCCTCTCCGGACCAGGTGCGGGGTGAAGGCGTCGATGACCCGGATGGTGCCCACCAGGTTGGTGTCGATCGTCGTCCTGGTCGCCTCGAAGTGTGCGGGGTCGCGCAAGTCCTCCATGAGCATGACGCCCTGCATCGTCACCACGGTGTCCAGTTGGGGATACCGAGTCAGCACCGCATCGCGGGCGGCTTCGACGGAGGCGCCGTCCGTGACGTCGATGCCGAACGCGCCGAAGCCTTCACCGGCGAGTTCCGCCAGGGCCTGCGGGCTGCGGCCGCCGACGGCCACGGTGCCGCCCGCTGCGGCGAAGCGGCCGGCCAGTTCCCGGCCGATGCCGGAGGTCCCGCCCACGACGAGAACGGTGCGGTCGGAGAGATCCACGAGGTCTTCCCTTCGGTCCAGGGCGCCGACGGCCTGCAGGCTCACGGCGCAGTGCTGTTCCGTGTCCTTCGAAGGACACGGGTGACCCAGCCTTGACGGAACCCGCCCGGTGTGGGAGGGCTCCGGTCTTCCCTGGTCCTGTCAGGGCCCCCTCAGCGTCACGCACCCCGCGTTACGGTGTCGGCATGAAGGACGAGGACTCCGGCAACCGGCTCGGCAGCTACCTTCGGGCCCGGCGGGCGCTGGTCACCCCGGAGCGGGCGGGGCTCCCGCCCGGGGGTAACCGGCGGGTGCCCGGCCTGCGCCGTGAGGAAGTCGCCCTGCTCGCCGGAATCAGCCCCGACTACTACCTGCGTCTGGAACGCGGCCGCGACAGGAACCCCTCCCCCCAGGTCCTCACGTCACTCGCGCGCGTCCTGCAACTCGACGACGTCGAGCAGACGTATCTGCTCGGACTGGCTGCACCCCGTCCCAGGGCACGGCGCCGCAGGCGAGCGGAGCACGTGCCGGCACGGGTGCGTCAGCTCCTTGCCCATCTGCAGGTTCCCGCGTTCGTCGAAGGCCGCACCTTCGATGTTCTGGACTCCAATCCCATGGCCGTCGCGCTCTCCCCTCGCCTGCGAGCCGGTCAGAACCGGCTTCTCTCCTTCTTCCTCGATCCGGAGGAGCAGGCCTTTCACCAGGACTGGGCCGAGGCCGCGGCCGGCTTCGTCGCCGCTCTCCGCACGACCATCGGGGACGACACCGACAACCCCCGGTTCGTCGAACTCGTCGGCGAGCTCGCACTGAACAGTCAGCGGTTCCGCACCCTGTGGGCCCGCCACGACGTGCGCGACCTCACGGGGGGAACGACCACCGTCCACCACCCCGTGGTCGGTGAACTACGGCTGCACCGCGACAAACTGCCCATCGAAGACGTCCTGCTTGTCGTCTACTACCCCGACAAGGACAGCGACAGCGACGAGAAGCTGCACCTTCTCGCCGCGCTCTCGTCCACCGGCACCGCATCGGAGGGATCGTGCAACGTGGCGAAGTCTGGTGGGTCCGGTTCGACGAGCGGAGGCTCGTCGTCCTGCTGTCAGGGGACGAAGCGTCAGGGTTCCGAGTGATGCAGGTCGTCGCTCCGGCGGGCGTCGACATCAGCGGTCTGGGGATCGAGGTGACGGTCGGCGCCGATGAAGGACTGCCGCTCGAAGGGGTGCTGCGGCTCGCGTTCCGGCATGCGGGCTTCACACCGTGCACGTGGCTGACGACCGTGTCCCGGGACGACCTGATCGAGCGGGCGGCCGTCCTGTCCTCCAGGAAGCTCAGCGAGATCGACGAGGCCCTCCGACTCGCCGAGCAGGCACCGGAGCCGACCCCGGCAACGATCGCGAAGCTCAGCGAGATGAGGGACGCCCTCCGTCGCGGTGAACTCGGGTAACCGGAGAGGGAGCCGACACCCGCGACGGCATGGGCGAGGGAGGTCGCCCGGTGCGGTCTCCCGGACGGCGGTCCGGCAGTCCGGCGTTTCGGCGGGCGGGGTTCGCCGAGGGCATGCGGGCGGCCGCCCGCCCGGGCTGTGTTGCGCCGGCGGTGACCGCGGGGCCGGGGGCTCAGGTTTCCGCCGGGGGCAGGAGCACCTCGAAGCGGCAGCCGCCGGGGATGTTGCGGACCGTGGCGCGGCCGCGGTGGGCCTCGACGATGCCGCGCACGATGGCCAGGCCCAGACCCGCGCCGGCCGGGGGCGTACGGGCGTGGGAGCCGCGCCAGCCGGTGTCGAAGACCCGGGGCAGGTCCTCCTCGGGGATGCCGCCGCAGCCGTCGGTCACCGAGACCACCACCCCCTCCCGGGAACGCTCGGCGGCGACCGCGACCGTGCCGTCGGCAGGGGTGCGGCGGATCGCGTTGACGAGGAGGTTGCCGAGGACCCGGCTCATTTCCTTGCCGTCCACCTCGACCGGTACGGCCGCCACCGCGTCGCCGACCAGCCGTACGCCGTGCTCGCGGGCCAGCGGGTCCGCGCCCGCGAGGGCGTCGCCGACCAGGTCGTAGAGGGAGATCCGGGCAGGAGCGAGGGAAAGTGTGCCGGCGTGTATGCGGGAGAGTTCGAAGAGGTCGCCGACCATGTCGTTGAGGCGTTCCACCTCGGTGCGGATCTGACGCAGATAGCGGTCGGGGTCGGCGGCGACGCCGTCCTCCAGTGCCTCGGACATGGCGCGCAGGCCGGCCAGGGGGGTGCGCAGGTCGTGCGAGATCCAGGCGACCAGTTCCCGCCGGGAGGACTCCAGGGCGCGTTCCCGGGCGCGTGACTCGGCCAGCCGGGCGCTGGTGGCCGCCAGCTCCCGGCTGAGCGCGTCGAGTTCGGCGGTGGCCGGGGTGGTGGGTGCGGCGTAGTCGCCGCCGTCGCCGAACGAGCGGGCCGCCTCTGCCAGTTCGCGGCTTCGGGCGACCACCCAGCGGCCGAGCAGCAGCGCGGTGGCGAGGGAGACGACGGCGGCCATCGCCACGACGGTCGTGACGACGGTCAGGTCGTGGGGGGACAGGAACATCGCCCAGGCGACGGCGAGGGTGCCCGCGAGCATCGCGAGGACGGCGACGGCCGCCACCACGGCGAGCGACGCCGTCAGTGAGCGACGCCGGATCAGCCGCAGCACGCCCGCGCCGGCCAGGCCGGCGGCGGCGGCACCGGCGAAGGCGTAGACGGCGATGAGGAGGGTGTCGCGCACGTCAGTCCGCCTCCCGTCCGGCAGGGTCGAAGCGGTAGCCCACGCCCCATACGGTCTGTATCAGCCGTGGCCGGGCCGGGTCGTCCTCGATCTTGCCGCGCAGCCGCCGTACATGGACGGTGACGGTGGACAGGTCGCCGAAATCCCAGCCCCACACCTCGCGCATCAGCTCCTCCCTGGTGAAGGCCTGCCCCGGGTACCGGAGGAAGAAGGCGAGCAGGTCGAACTCGCGCAGGGTCAGTGCCAGTTCGGCTCCGTCCTTGGTGGCCCTGCGGGCGGCGGGGTCGACGGCCAGGCCGGCCGCGGAGGCCGGGCACGGGGCGGGGGCCGGCCGGGTGCGGCGCAGGACCGACTCCACTCGCAGCACCAGTTCCCGAGGGCTGAACGGCTTGGTCACGTAGTCATCCGCGCCGACTTCCAAGCCCACGATCCGGTCGTCCTCGTCCCCGCGGGCGGTCAGCATGACGATTGGCACCGGCCCCGTGCCGCGCATCCGTCGGCACACCTCCAGACCGTCCATGCCGGGCAGCATCAGGTCCAGCACCACCAGGTCCGGCCAGTGTGCGGCGGCCCGGTCGAGCGCGGTCGGACCGTCGTCGGCCCGGTCGACGATGTGACCCGCGCGTTGCAGGTAACCGGCGACGATCTCCGCGACCGTCGGGTCGTCGTCGACGACCAGAATGCGGGCGGGGTCCGCCGGGGGTGGAGCGTCCTGGGGCCGGCTGGGGGACGCGTCCGCGCGGGCGGACTCGTGGGGCTGCTGCATGCGCACAGCCTCGCATCGCATGCCCGCGGGCGTCGCCGCCGAGGGCCGACCCGACGGCGATGTCCGCGTTCCGTAAGGAACAGCGGTCCGATTCGCGCGTTATGCGCTCGTGGGAGGGGGGCGAATATCGTGACCACCTTGCTCGCCCCGAGCATCGATGCGTATCCCGGCGCGGGGCGTAAGGGTTTCGTCATCTGCCGGACGGCCCGTGCGGGCCTCTCCTCGCATTGAATGGTTCCCGGTCAACTACTGCCGGGAGGAATCGCGATGAGACGTCTTCGAAGTGTGCTGGGCAGACCGTGGGTCATCGGTGCGCTCACCGTGGCCGTCGCGGCGGGCGGTTTCGGCTCCTACTGGTTCCAGCCGTGGAAGCTCTGGCAGGAGGAGACCGTCAACGAGGCGCTGCCCGGGGCCGTGTCCGCACCGGTGCCGTCCACCGGGGAGCCGGCCGACGGCACCCCTTCCCCGCCGGCCTCGGCCGCCGGACCGCTGACCCTGGCGAGCGGCGGGCTGATCAGCCACGAGCACACCACTTCGGGAACGGTGAGGCTGCTCCGGCTCTCCGACGGCTCCCACGTCGTGCGCGTCGAGAACCTCGCCACCAGCAACGGTCCGGACCTGCGGGTGTGGTTGAGCGACGCGCCGGTGAAGTCCGGGACGGCCGGCTGGCATGTGTTCGACGACGGGGAGTACGTCAGTCTGGGGAAGCTCAAGGGGAACAAGGGCAGCCAGAACTACGAGGTACCGGCCGACGTCGACCCGTCCCGGTACACCAGTGTGAGCATCTGGTGCGACCGCTTCGACGTCTCCTTCGGCGCCGCCGAACTCACCCGCGTCTGAGAAGGACGGCCCGAGGGACGTAGGGCACGGCCCACCCCACCGCCGTGCCGGCGCAACGACAGACCAACGTCCTCATCGCCTCGAGCTACCCGGTAGGGGGCGGAGTGGGGCGGGCCTACTCGCCCGGGGTCACCAGCCCCGACTCGTAGGCGAAGACCACCGCCTGGGCGCGGTCGCGCAGATCGAGCTTGGTGAGGACGCGGCTGACGTGCGTCTTCACCGTCTGCTCGGCCAGCACCAGGGTCTGCGCGATCTCCCCGTTCGACCGGCCGCGTGCCACCAGGGTCAGGACCTCGGTCTCGCGTTCCGTCAGACCCTTGAGGCGCAGCGCGGGCTTGCCGCGATCGGCGGGGCGCTGCTTGGCGAAGTCCGCGATGAGGCGGCGCGTCACGGAAGGGGCGAGCAGCGCGTCGCCCGCGGCCACGACACGTACCGCCGCGATGAGGTCGGCCGGCGGCGCGTCCTTGAGCAGGAAGCCGCTCGCGCCCGCCCGGAGCGCCTCGTAGACGTAGTCGTCGACGTCGAAGGTGGTGAGCATCAGGACGCGCGGCCGGTGTGTCACCCCCGGCGGCGGTTCCAGGAGGCGGCGCGCGGCTTCCAGGCCGTCCATCTCGGGCATCCGGACATCCATCAGCACGACGTCGGGATGCGTGCGCCGGCTCAGTTCGACGCCCTGCGCGCCGTCGGGAGCCTCGCCCACCACGTCGATGTCGCTCTGGGCTGCCAGCAGCGCGGCGAAACCGGCCCGCACCATGGCCTGGTCATCGACGATGATGACGCGCGTCGTCATGTGAAGTCCTTTTCGGTCAGGGGAAGCAGCGCGGCGACCCGGAAGCCGCCGTCCGGCAGCGGCCCCGCGTCGAGGGTGCCACCGATGATCCGTACCCGTTCGCGCATGCCGACGAGACCGTGCCCGGTGCCGCTGGCCTCGAGCGGCTCGGCGGACGGCTGTGGCGGCGGGCCGTTGACGATCAGGACGGTGAGCTGTGCACCGTCCCGCGCGTCGTCCTCCGACACCGACAGCGACACCCGGGTGTGCGCGCCCGGAGCGTGCCGCACGACGTTCGCGAGGGCTTCCTGGACGATCCGGTACGCGGACAGCCCCACCGCCTCCGGCACGTCGACGTCACAAGGGGTGAACTCCACCGGCCCGCCTGCCCGTGCCGTCGCCTCCACCAGTTGCCCGATCTGCGCCAGGCCCGGCTGGGGCACCAGTTCGCCGCGCGTCTCCTCGTTGCGCAGCACGCCGAGGAGGCGCCGCATCTCGCCGAGCGACTCACGCGCGGTCGCCGCGATGGACGTGAACTCCTCCCGCACGTCCGGCGAAAGCTTGTCGAGGCGGTACTCGGCGGTGTCCGCCTGCACCGTGATGACGGACATGTGATGCGCCACCACGTCGTGCAGCTCGCGGGCGATCCGGGCGCGCTCCTCCAGCAGCGTGCGCCGGCTCCGCTCGGCCTCGCTGATCGTCTCCTGCTCGGCCAGCCTGCGCTGCACCTCGGTCCGCTCCCGGAGTACACCGCCCAGCAGCAGTGCGACGCCCCCGAGGATGGTGAACAGCAGACCCTTGGCACCGAAGCCGTGGGGCGCGGCGAACCCCAGGGCCACGTTCGCGACCGCCGTGGCCGACCACACCAACGCCAGCGTCCGACGCCGCTCGCGCAGGCCCAAGGCGAGACAGAGGCCGACGTACCCGACGATCTCCATGGGCGGGAACGGCCACAGCAGCCGCTCCTGGAAGTCGACCGTGAGAAGGGCGAGCGCGCCGGCGACGTCCGCGACGAAGACGACGCACCAGACCTGCAGGGGCCGAACGACGGCGAGCAGCAGCGGCGCTGCCTGTACGACGGCCAGCCCGGCGGCGACACCGCCGTTCAGGCCGTAGTCGGCGGTGAGGACCACGATGGTCGTGGGCAGCAGGGCGACGCACAGCACGAACGCCACCGCCCACGGCAGCAGCCGCACCCACGGACGTGAGGCGTCGGCGAGCAGCGCGCGCGGGCGTTCCTCCTTCGCTGAGGTCATGCGCACCAGCCTATGTGTCCCGCGCCGACGGCCGGACAGGCGCGGGTCGCCGGCTCATGTGCCGCAGGGTCTGGCGGTAGCAGTGGACGAGGCCGGTCCTCGGCACGTGCCGTGAACGTCCCGAGGCGGAACATCCACCCGTCTCCCTCCGCCTCGCCCGTCGTGACGAGCCGAGGGTAGGGGGAGGACGGTCGCCGGCGCGTCACACCGGGGAGCCAAGCCGACGTGATACCGGGGTAGGGGGTGGGGTACGCACACCTACCGCGGTCACGATCAGGCGCCGGCCCCTGCCGTCTGATCGTGACCGCTGACCTGCGCCTGAGCCCCGAGCAGCACACCGCGACGTGTCCCAGCCCGGCGGGCCGCAGGTCACCCGATTGCTTCGCTGTTGGTGTCTGCGGGTCCCGGAGAGTGTTCACGTTGGCTCAACGCATCACTCACGACATGGCCGAGACATGAGGAAGTGACATGGTTCAGGGCTTCTCCAGAGAACCGGGCGTCCAAGGACCAGTCACCGAAGTGTCTCGCGAAGGACAGCGAAAGATCACCTTCTGGGCGGCCGCGATCGCCCTGGGCGGCTTCCTCTTCGGATTCGACACGGGCGTGGTGTCGGGCGCCCTGCTCTATGTCAAACAGGACTTCGATCTGAACTCCTTGGAGCAGGGAAGCGTGGTCAGCGTACTGCTCATCGGCGCGGTGATCGGTGCCAGTTCCGTCGGCCGGCTGTCCGACAGATTCGGCCGGCGAAAGACCCTGGGCGTGATCGGCGTGGTGTTCGTCGTCGGTACGGCGACGGCCTGCGCGGCGAACGGGTACGCGCTGCTCATGGCGGGCCGTGTCGTTCTCGGTCTCGCGGTCGGCGCGGCGTCGGCGACGGTGCCGGTCTATCTGTCCGAGATCTCGCCCTCGAAGGTTCGCGGGCGGCTCCTCACGATGAACCAACTGATGATCACGCTCGGCATTCTGGTCGCCTACCTGGTCAATCTCGCGTTCTCGGCCGACGGGACGTGGCGGGCGATGTTCGCCGTCGGCGCGGTCCCGGCGCTCTTGATGGTGGCGGCCACCCTGTGGTTTCTCCCCGAATCTCCGCAGTGGCTCATTTCCCATGGCCAGGACGACAGGGCGCGCCGGGCGATCGCCTCGGTCACCGACGAGGCCACGGCGGACCGGCTGATCGAGCGCGCCCGGCGCCGGATCGCCGAGGAGCGCGAGAAGCAGGAGGCGGACCCCGGGGCAACCGGCCAAGGCACCAGGAAGCTCCTCATGCCCGACGTCCGGCCGGCTCTCGTGGTTGGGCTCGCCCTCGCCGCCGTCCAGCAGTTGGGCGGCATCAACACGATCATCTACTACGCGCCCACCATCATTCAGCAGACCGGCCTGAACGCGTCGAACTCCATCTTCTACTCTGTGTTCATCGGCGTGATCAACCTCGTCATGACGCTGGTCGCACTGCGCCTGGTCGATCGGGCGGGCCGTCGTGTCCTGGTCCTCGTCTCGCTGGCCCTCATGGCCGTCTCGATCTTCTTGCTGGGACTCGCGTTCGTGGTCGGCATGAACTCGGTGCTGACGCTGCTGTTCATGGTCGTCTACATCGCCGCGTACGCGGGCGGCCTCGGACCGGTTTTCTGGACGCTGCTGGGCGAGATCTTCCCGCCGTCCGTGCGGGCCGCGGGATCGAGCGTGGCCACGGCGGTCAACTGGGTGTCCAATTTTGTCGTCAGTCTCGCCTTCCTCCCCCTGGCCTCCGCGATCGGTCAGGGCGAGACCTTCTGGATCTTCGCCGGCATCTGTGTGCTCGCGTTCCTCTTCGTCGGCCGCTACCTGCCCGAGACCCGTGACCGCGACGCCGAACAGATCCAGCGTGCCCTGCACGCCCGCTTCGGACACGAGCCCGACCCGTCGGCACCGGCCGCGGGCCCCCGCGGACGGTGACGTTCGAGAAAGGACGCTCACGATGAGCGACAGCCCCCTCAGCCCTGCCGGCATGGAACGCTCCGACGCCCTGGTGCTCTTCGGCATCACCGGCGACCTCGCCAAGAAGATGCTGCTCCCCGCCCTGTACCGGCTCACGGAGTCCGGCAAGCTGACCGTGCCCGTCATCGGGGTGGCGGCCGGTGACTGGGACGACGACGCGCTGCGGAGGCACGCGCGCGAGGCTGTCGTCGCCGCGGGCACGGACATCGACGAGGCGGTCTTCGAACGGTTCGCGGCGGGCTTGTCCCTCATCACCGGCGACTTCGCCGACGACACCACCTTCGCCCGGTTGCGCGACGCCGTGGCCGGGTTCGGGTTCATGACGCACTACCTGGCGATCCCGCCGTCGCTGTTCACCACGGTCGCCGCCGCGCTGGCCGCGGCGGGCCTCAACCGCGACGCCCGCCTGGTGGTGGAGAAGCCGTTCGGGAATGACCTCGACTCCGCGCGGAAGCTGCAGGACGAGCTGAGCGCCCACTTCGACGACGACCACCTGCTGCGCGTCGACCACTTCCTGGGCAACCGCGCGGTCGAGAGCCTGATGGTCTCCCGTTTCGCCAACACGCTGCTGGCGCCGATCTGGCACCGGGCCTACGTGGACAACGTCCAGATCACCCTCGCCGAGGATTTCGACGTCGCCGACCGGGGTTCGTTCTACGACCAGGTGGGCTGCCTGCGCGACGTGGTCCAGAACCACATGCTGCAGGTCCTGGCCTTCCTGACGATGGACCCGCCGAGCGCAGGCAACGCCCGCGCCCAGGGTCTGGAGAAGTGGCGGGTCCTGCACGCGACCCGCACCATGGACCCCGCCGACACCGTTCGCGGCCAGTACGACGGCTACCGGGACGTAGCGGGCGTCCAGCCGGACTCCGCCACCGAGACGTACTTCGCGACCCGCCTGTTCATCGACAACTGGCGCTGGTCGGGAGTGCCCTTCTACCTCCGCAGCGGCAAGGCGCTGGCCCTCACCGCCACCGAGGTCGTGGTCGAGCTGCGCGAACCACCCCTGGAACTCTTCGGCGGCGAGCACTCCCGGACGCCTGCGAACCTCATCCGTTTCCGCATCGACGGCGACACCGGGATCAGGGCGGACCTCATGGTGGGCAAGCCGGAGAAGGGCACCGGCCCGCTGACCGTCCCCGTCGGCGTCGACTACGCCCAGGTGCTGGGACGGCGGGAGCTGCCGTACGAGAACATCCTGTACGGGGCCGTCGAAGGCGATCCCGAGTGGTTCGCCTTCTTCCCCACCGTCCTGGAGTGCTGGCGCATCGTGGAACCGCTGCTCGACCCGGCTGACCCTCCCGTGGCGTACGCGCGCGGAAGCTGGGGCCCTCGATCGGCCGACCGGCTCCCCGGCCTGCGGGGCTGGCACGAGCTGGGAACCCGTCTGTTCGACGCCGGCCAGGTGCACTGACCACGGGCGCCGACCACGATGCACCAGGCATGGCTGCGCGCCAGGGACAACCTGTGGCCTGTGCTCCAGCAGGCCGCAGCCGCCGTGCTCTCCTGGTGGTCGGCCCGGAGCATCTTCGACCATCACGTCCCGCTCTTCGCCCCGATCGCCACCCTCGTCGCCCTCAACACGCCGGTCGGAGGGCGGGGCACCAACGCCGTACGGGTGCTGTCCGGGGTCGTGGCGGGGGTCGTCGTCGGGCAGCTGGCATTCCGTTTCCTCGGCCACGACGCCCTGTCCGTCGGTGTGGCCGTCCTGTGCGCCCTGCTCGTCGCGCTGCTCATCGACGGGGAGCGCATCACGATGGCCCAGGCCGCCGTGGGGGCGGTGATCTCCGTGGCGTCCGGACAGCAGGCCGGCGTCGACCGGGTCCTGGACGCCCTGCTCGGAGCCGGGGTGGCGCTCGTGTTCAGCCAGCTGCTCTTCCCTCCGCATCCGCTGGCCCTGCTGAGACGCGCCGAGAGCGCCACACTGGAGGGGCTGGGCCGTGCGCTGGCACTGACGGCGCGGGCGCTGGGCGAGTCCGAGGAGGATCGCGAGGCCCGGCAGTGGGAGGAGGTACGTCCCCTCTACACACTGCTGAACGATCTCGCCGGGACCCGGGACGACGCCATCGCCGTCGCCCGGCGCACCCTGCTGTGGCGGGGACGGCGCGAGCCCGTCGTCCAGGAGATCGCGACCACGAAGTACCTCGACCTGCTCGGCAACAGCTGTCTCACGCTCATCCGGGAGACCTGGGCCCTCGACGCCGGTCACCGGGAGACCTTCGCCCGCGCCGTACGGGGACTGTCCGGTGTCCTGACGGTGCTGGCGACCGCTCCCGCCCACCACGCCGTACGGCTGCGCGCGGTCCGGGGCGCCCTCGGCGTCGCCCGAAGCATCCCGGAGGCGGAGGGCGGCCCGGCCCTGCCGGTCGCCGTGCGGGAGAGCGTCCGGATGGTGGCCGCGGACATCCTGGTCTTCGCCGGCGCCGACGCGGAAGAGGCCGGACGCGCCCTGCGCGCGGGAGCCACCGATGTCCCCATCAGCGTTCGTCCGAGGCTGCGATGGTCGCTCCGGGCGCGGCGTCGGCGGCGGCCGGAATTCTGAGGCAGCCGCCACCGAAAAGGCGGCATTCGTGCTGCGCCGCGAGCCCTCCGGGTCGCCGACGGGCACATCTCGGCCGAGACTGCGGGGAGAGCGAGCCTTTCGAGAGCAGGACGAGCATGAGATTCCCCCGCACCCCGTGTGCCATCGGCGTTCCGCCGGCGCCGGCAGTGGCCGGCCGGCTCCCCGCCATCGTGACCGTCGGCCGGCTCGGCGTCGCCCCCGGCCACCGGTAGGCGCCGTGGCGGAGGACACCGGCCCGGCCGACCGGGGGAACACCGGCGAGGGCGAGGAGGAGCCGCACCGGTCGGTCGACCGCAAGGGCGGGCCCGGGCACACGGTCCTCCTGGCACTGGCCCTCGCGGTACCGGTGACGAAGGTCGCGTACACGGTGGGGGGCGGTGACGCGGCCCGCGACGTGTTCGTCGCCATGGAACCGGAGAACTGGCCGAACGTACTGATCGGCATGGTCCTCACCGATCCGCTTCTCGCCTCCGTACTGGCTGTCGTCACCTCACGCGTCGTGTTCGCCCTGTTCGCGGCGCGCGGCGCGGTCCCGGTGGCGGGCGGGGTCCTGCGGGCGCTCCAGAGGACCGCGCTGACCATCGTCAACCCGGTGGCGGTAGGGGTGGTGGACGCGTGCTTCTTCGGTCCCTGGTGGGGGCTGGGCACCGGGCTGGCCGCCTACGCGCTGCGCCGGGGCATCGTGGTGGAGTACCGCACCGGCAGACGACGGCATCACGGACGAGGTGCCGCGCAGCGCACGGTTTCCGGACCGGCCCGCGACGGCCGTGGCTACCGGCCGGCGCCCTGGCTACGCCGTGCGGCGGCCCTCGAGCAATGGGTGGCACTCGGTCTGACGGCCGTGGTGCTGCCCGTCCTGGGCTTCGTCTCGGCGCTGGACGGGCAGGCCTGGACGTCGGTCGTCCGCTGCCAGGTCACCGAGGGTACGCGGACCGAGGACAACCGCCTGATCGAGCTGAGCCGCAAGGGGGCCGGCGTCGTCGGCTGGAACCTGGACACGGAGGAGATCTCCAACGGCGCGGGGTGCGCGGGCGAGGAAAGCCTGTACGTGCGTGAACCGTGGTGGCACGGCTGACCGCCCGCCCGAGGGCCGCCGGCTCGCCGTGCCCGCCGCGGCCCTCCGGGTCCGCTCACCTCGCGGGATGGGGCCGTGTTCACGACGAGGATGCGGGTTCCGGCAGGGTGAGTGCCGAGTGGGCCGGGCGCCCCTCCCCCGAAGGCATGGCGCTAAGATCGCGCAGCCTGTCGTTGCGTTCCTTCAGGGCCTGGGGCGTGGTCGGGAAGAGAGTGGCGCCCCCCTTGCCGACCAGCGCCTGGTTCATGGTGACGAAGTCGCGGGTGGCGTGTTCGTAGGCGGCGAAGCCCTCGGTGTGGTCCCGGTCGGCCAGGGAGTGCGCGAGCATGTAGGCGCCGACGAGGGAGAGGCTGGTGCCCTGGCCGGTGAGGAACGACGGCGCGTACGCGGCGTCGCCTACCAGCGCGACCCTGCCGCTCGACCAGCGGGGCATACGGATCTGGCCGACCGCGTCGAAGAACGCGTCGTCCGCGTCGCGCAGGACGGCCAGCATGCCCGGGACCTCCCACCCGGCATCGGCGAAGACCCTGACAACCAGGTCGCGTTGGGCCTGGGGGTCCGGGGAAGCGTCGCACGGCGGCTCCGGGTGGACGAAGGTCAGGAAGCCGTGCACGTCGTCGTCGTTCCCCACGGCGTAGAGGGCCGCGGCCCTGCCCGGCGCGTTCCACATCACCGTCTCGTGGGAGAGACCCAGGGTGTTGGGCATGGTGAACACGGCGAAGCGGTATCCGAGGTAGTGGTGGAACTGCTCCTCGGGGCCGAACAGCATCTCCCGGGTACGTGAGTGCATGCCGTCCGCGCCGAGAACCACGTCGAAGGTACGCCTGCTGCCCCCGCGGAGGGTGACGTCGACCCCGTGGCCCGACTGGTCGAGGGTGTCGATCGAGTCGTCGAACAGGAACTCCACGTCGTCACGGACCACCGTGTAGAGGGCGTCGGTGAGGTCCCCGCGCCGCACCTCGAGGTCCTTTCCCGCGACACCGCCGGTGACGGTGTGCGGGTGGAGCGAGGCCACTTCGCTGCCGTCCCCCTCGAGGAAGGTGAGCCGGCGCAAGTCGATGTGGGCTTCCCGCAGTCGGGGCAGGAGCCCCATCCTCCGGACGACTTCCAGGGCGGTGCCGCGCACGTCGACGGGGTAACCACCGCTGCGCGGCGCACCCGCCTTCTCCACCACCGTGACCTCGTATCCGTAGCGGTTCAGCCAGTACGCGAGGACGGGACCGGCGATGCCGGCTCCGGAGATCAGGGCCTTGCGCCTGGGCGTGGTGCGGGTATCCGTCAGCCGGTGGTTGGGGAGTGTCATGCCTTGACTCCTTTGTTCATGGTGCGGACGACGAGCAGGGACAGCACCGCGACGACTCCTGCGATGAGGAAGCCGCTGGTGAAGGCCGATTCGGCCGGTATCTCCGATCCGGAGGAGGTCTTGGCGGTGAGGAGAGCGCCGCCGAGCATGCCGCCCACGGCGGAGCCCAGCACGCGGGTCACCAGGACCAGGCTGGTGGCGATGCCGGTGTCGCCTTCGTCGACGGAAGAGGCGATGCTGGTCACCATGGCCGTGACGCACAGGCCGTTGGCCAGCGCTATCAGCGCCTTGCCGAGGGCGATCTGCCAGACCTCGGAGTGCGCGACCGACAGGGCGAGCAGGGCGGCGGCCATGAGGACGGCCGCGGTGGTGACCACGATGCGCGAGCCGAAGCGCCGCTCCGCGATTCCGCCGAGCGGCCCGGCCAGCGTCGCGGCCACGGCGCCGGGGAGGAGGACGAAGCCGATCTCCGTGGCGCTCAACCCGAAGCCGTATCCGGCCCCGGACGCGTCGAGCAGCTGCGGAACGAGGTAGACCCCCATCGCGGTGCCGAGGCATATCACGAACGTCACCACGCACGCCTTCCAGATCTCGGGCCGTGCCAGCATGCGCAGATCGATCATCGGCGCGGCCGCCCGACGTTCTACGGTCGTCCATGCGGCCACGAAGGCGGCCAGGACCGCGATGAGGGTGACGAACACGAGTGGCTGCGAGCCCGCTTCGGGCGCCATCGCGAACACGAGCATGAGGGTGGCCAGGATCCCGCTCAGGAGAAGCAGGCCGGGCCAGTCGATACCGGCGCCGTCCGACCGTCCCGGCGGATCGGACGGCATCAGCCGGTTCACCAGCAGGGTGAACCCGATGACCGCGAAGGTCGGCACCGCGAACATCCAGTGGCGGGAGAGCGCCTCCGCCACGGGCCCGGCCGCCAGCAGTCCCACCATCGAGCCACCCACGAACATCCCGCTGACCAGCCCGATGGCCGCCTTGGACTCTCCCGCGGGGAGGTGCTTGCGCACCACGATGAACGACAGAGGCAGTGCGCCCACCATCGCCCCCTGCAGAATCTGGCCGAGCAGCAGCACCGGAAGGTTGGGCGCCAGCGCGGACACCAGGCCACCGGCCGAGACCACCGCCATCAGCCGGATCAGGACTCGCTTTCCTCCGTAGCGGTCCCCGAGCTTGCCCGCGAACGGTGTGACGAGCGTGCCGGTGATGGCGAGCACGATGTTGAGGAGCGCCCCTTCGGCCGGACTCATGCCCAGCTCGCGTTGGAGGAGCGGGAGCGTCGGCGCCACGACCGACTCCAGGGCGCCGGTCGAGATCGCCAGCATGCCGAGGGCCGCGACGGCGGCTCTTCCCATGCGGAGTGGAGGAGGAGCCAGGGCTGTGGTCATGAGTGTCCCTTCCGTTGGTGCCGGGCGAGCGGGAGGCCGGCCGCACGCGAGGCCGTGCCGGCGGCACCGGCGCGCGACCGGCGCCGGTGGCGACCGGTGCGCAGGGCGTGGCCGGTCCCGGTCGTCGCCGGGCTGTGGAGTCGGCATGGCCGGTGGAGTCGGCTGACATACGGCCGAGGAGGCTCACGGCCGGTGCGGCGAGCGCTGCCGGCGCGGCGAGCACCGACGGCGCGACGAGCACTGCCGGGAGTACCGCGAGACCTACGCGCACCCGACCCCCGGCCCGGCGCGCCGCCGGTTGTGCGGGCTCTACGTGCGGCGGCGCAGCGCCGCCGCGGCCGGCAGCGTCACCGCGAGAAGGGCCAGGCCCACACCGGCGACCGCGAAGGAGCCGTACAGCAGCGGTGGCGCGTAGGGCGCCTGGCCGGTGACGCCGCGCATCATCGGGATCAGGGTGGCCGCGGCGATCGCGGAGCCGATGACCAGCCCCGCCGCGGAGACCAGCAGGCTCTCCCAGCCGAGCATCGTCAGGACCTGGCGTCGGGTGGTTCCCACCAGGCGCAGGACGCCCAGTTCGCGACGGCGGTCCAGGACCGTCATCACCAGCGTGTTGACGGCGGCGATGGCGGCGAAGCCACCGAGGACCGAGGCCATGGTGTTGTTCATCCAGGCGCCCAGTTCCGCGTCGAGGCTCTTCTCGGTGGCGTAGCCGGTGGCGTCGGTGACCTGGCCCAGGGCGGTGAGCGACTTCGCCGAGCCACCGCTCACCAGCAGCGTGCTGTCGAAGCCCGAGGTGACATGGCCGGCGAGGGACGCCCGGTCCATGGTCACCGTGGCCAGGCCGAGTCCGCGGCCGTAGACCGCGACGACCTCGGGGCGAGCCTTCGTGCCGTCGGGGAGGTGGAGCGGAAGCCGGTCGCCGACGCCGACGTCCGCCGAGTGCGCCAGGGTCCTGTCGATGGCGATACGGTCCTGATCGAGCCGGTCGAGGCTGCCCTCGCGTACGTCCAGGTCCTGCACCTTCGCGAGTTCGGCGCCCGAGCCGCTGACTCCCTGGGTCGCCGCGCCCTGCAGCGACTTGAACTCGCCGGAGCCGATCGGCACCAGCACCTGGGTGTTCAGCAGGCCGACGGCCGTGTCCACACCCGGTGCCCGCGCCGCCTGCGCCACCGCGCCCACCGGAAGCCCGGCCGGGTCCGTGACCACGTGGTCCGCGGTGATGCCCGCGCGCAGTTGCCTGTCGGCGGCCCGGCTCTCGCTCGTGTGCATGAAGACGAGGGTGGAGGCGAAGGCCATGGCGAGCACGATCGGGGTGATCGCGGAGGCGAGGCGGCGCGCGTTGGTACGGGAGTTGGCGGCGGCGAGCTGGGCCGCCGGGCCCGCCCCGCGCAGCGGAAGCCCGAAGACGCCCGCGCTCAGCCGTGCCACCAGCGGGCCGAGCAGCGCGACGGCGAGCATGAAGAGCATGACGACGCCGAGGGCGGCGCCCGCCGCGTCGTCTCCCGCGGAACTGGCGGAGACGCCGGTGAGGACTCCGCCGCCGACGAGGGCGGCGATGCCCAGCGTCGTGCGGATCAGGCCGGGCCGCAGCCGCTCCACCGACGCCTCGGCGAGCGCCTGTCCGGGCTTGATCCTGGCGGGCCGGCGGCCGGCCGCCCATCCGGCAGCGAGCGCGGTGAGCAGTCCGACGACGACGGCGGCGAGCAGGGGCAGCGCGGACACGTGCAGGTCCACGGCGTGCGGGACGGCCCCTCGGTCCTTCAGCTCCCCGAACCACCAGTGCGCGAGCCCCATGCCGGGCAGGCAGCCGAGGATCCCGGCGAGTGGCGCGATGAGCAGTGCCTCGGAGGCGACGGCCCGGCGGACCTGCCGCGGGGTGGCGCCGACGGCGCGCAGCAGCGCGAACTCACGGGCCCGTTGGGACACGGACAGGGCCACGGTCCCGGCCGCGGTGAGGACGGCGACGATGGCGGCGATGCCGCCGAAGGAGCCGCCGATGCCGAACAGGGTGACCTTGGCGTAGCCGAGGCCGGGGTCCTCGACGACGCCGCGGTCGTCACCGGTGTGCACCTCGGCGCCGGAACCGGCCAGCGCCTTCCGCACCGCGTCGGCGAGCGCGTCGGCGTCCGTGCCGTCCTCCGCCAGCACGGCGATGGCGTCGGCCTTGCCGGGGTGCCCGGCCAGCTCGGGTGCCTGGGAGTCGGCGAACCAGACCAGGGCTCCGGCGGTGCGGGCGATGTCCGCGGCTCCGGCCCTGGCGACGCCGGCGACGCGGAAGTCGTGTTGTCCGGAGGCGGTCTGCAGCAGGACGGTGTCGCCCACGGCGGCCTTCGCGGCGCGGGCCGTACCCGCGTCGAGCACGACCTCGCCCGCGCCGGGCGCGGAGCCGTCGGTCAGCTCGGTACCGGTGAAGACGTGGGCGCCCCATCCGTGCGCGGTGAGCGCACCTCCCTCGGCAGGCAGTCCGCGGGTAGCGGGAGCCGCCCCGTCGGGCGCAGGGCGCACCGGGAAGGTGAAGTCCGCGACGGCGCCGGCCGCACCCGGCACCTCCGCGGCCCTGGCCGTCAGTCCGGTGTCCAGCCGGGCGGTGTCCGGCAGCGGGACGGCCTCCCTCTCCTCGTCCTCGCCGCTGCCCGTGACGACGTACTCGTACTGGTCCGCGGCCGCGACGACCGGCGCGTTCGCGTACCGCTGCGCCGGCACCGACGCGCGCAGGCTGGTCTCCAGCAGGATTCCGCAGGCCGCGACGATCAGTGCGGACATCAAGAGCGCGAGGAAGGTCCCCGCGAAGGACGCGGGCTTGAAGCGGACGGCCTCCCGGGCGAGTCCATTGGGACGCCTCATGCCACCGCACCTGCCATCGCACCCGTACGGGAGGTCAGCTCGGTCATCCGCGCCGCGATCTGTTCCGCCGAACCCCGTTCGAGGTGGTCGGCGAAGGCGCCGTCGGCGAGGAACAGCACGCGGTCCGCCCAGGCTGCCGCGACCGGGTCGTGGGTGACCATGACAACGGTGGCGCCGAGGGTGTCCACCGCGTGCCGGAGCAGGCCGAGGACCTCGGCGGCGGTGCCGGTGTCGAGGGCGCCGGTCGGCTCGTCGGCGAAGATCACGTCGGGGTGGGTGACCAGCGCGCGGGCGACGGCCACGCGCTGCTGCTGGCCGCCGGAGAGTTCGCCGGGCCGGCGCCGTGCCTTGTCGGCGAGCCCGACCCGCGCGAGCACCTCGGCGGCCCGGCGGCGGTCCTGGCGCTCCCCGGCCAGCCGCATCGGCAGCAGCACGTTCTGTTCCACGGTCAGTGAGGGCAGCAGGTTGAACGCCTGGAAGACGAAACCGAGGCGGCTGCGCCTAAGCTCGGTCAGCTCGTCCTCGTCCATTCCGGTGATCTCCGTGCCGCCCAGGACCACCGATCCGGCCGTGGGCCTGTCGAGCCCGGCGGCGCACTGCAGGAAGGTGGACTTCCCGGACCCGGACGGGCCCATGACCGCGGTGAAGGTTCCCCTGGGGAGAGCCAGGTCGACACCGGCGAGGGCGTGCACGGTCCCCGCTCCACGGCCGTACCGACGCTGCACACCGCGCAGTTCGACGGCGAGATCGGGGGTGGTGGCCGGAGCCGCCGGCCGCTCGTCCGGCGTCCGCCGCTTGCCCTTGCGTAGCCCCATGTTCTGCCCTTTCGCGATCTTCTCGTTCCGACGGGCTACACAGTGCGGGGGCGGCTGCGCGCTGGGCGTCATACCCGGGAGCCAAAGTGGAGGTACTACCCCGGTAGGGGGTGGAGGAGGGCGGCAGGCCCGCTGCTTGCGGGGTGCCGTCCTCCTCCCAGGGGGGTGACTATCCGTGTGCACCGCCCACCGATGTCGCGGTGCGGACCAGCGCCGCAGTCGCCCTGGAGCGGGACTGTTGGGGCCAGGCGATCGACAGGGTGGCCGGGGGTGCGTCCGGGACCTCGCGGTACTCGACGCCCGGGCGCGGGTAACGGGCGCAGACGGATTCCGGGAGCAGGGTGACGATGTCCCCGAGTTCGACGAGTTTGAGCAGTTGGGCGAGGTCCTGGATCGCGTATCGGTCGACGATGGCGTCGAGTTGGCGGGCCAGGCAGCCCTGCGCGTCGTGCTCGGTGCGCGGGAGACCGATATCCGCTAGAGCGACGCGGTCATGGGCGGCCAGGGGATGGCCGGCCGGGAGCGCGGCCAGGCGGCGTTCGACGGTGACCGGTTCCGCGTCGAGGCCCGTGCGGTCGAACGGTTCGTAGATCAGGGCCGCGTCGGCTTCGCCCCGGCGCAGCAGGCTGGGCTGGTCGCGCCAGCCGGAGAGGCGGATCGTGACCGGCTCCGCCTCGGGTTCGGCGGCGTAGCGGGCGAGGATGGACTCCAGCAGGCCCCCGTCGCCGTCGGCCTTCACGGCGAGCACCAACTTCGGCTCGGCGGCGCGTTGGGCGCGGCGCCCGGCTGCGTGCAAGGCGTCCAGCGCGGTCCGCGCCTCCGCCAGCAGCACGGTGCCGGCCGGGGTCAGTGCGACGCTGTGCGTGGTGCGTTCGAAGAGGGTGACGCCCAGCTCCGCTTCGAGGTTGCGGATGGCGCGGGACAGCGGCGGGGCGGAGATGCCGAGGCGTTCTGCCGCACGGGCGAAGTTCAGTTCCTCGGCTACGGCGACGAAATAGCGCAGGGGGCGTGACTCCACGGCCTGACACCTCCAACCGGTATGTCCCTGAGGGTAACAAGCCGGACCACTGCGATCCTTCCGTCGTGACGGGCCGGGGCAGATGCTTCTTCCATGATTGTCATCACCACTCCCACCGGCCAGATCGGCCGACAGGTTCTCGACGCCCTGCTCGACGGCGAGCGGCAGGTCCGCGTGATAGCCCGTGACCCTTCCCGGCTCTCCGCCCGGGTGCGCGAGCGTGTCGACGTGGTCCCCGGCTCGCACGGCGACCGCGATGTCGTCATGGAGGCGTTCGCCGGCGCGGACAGCGTGTTCTGGCTGGTGCCGCCGGACCCCCGGGCGGACAGCGTCGAACGGCACTACCTGGACTGGACCCGTCCCGCGTGCGAGGCGATCACCCGTCACGGGGTCGAGCGCGTCGTCGCGGTATCGACCCTGGGCACCGGGATCGAGAAGAACGCCGGGCACCTGACGGCGTCCGTGGCCAAGGACGAGCTGATCAAGTCCACGGGGGTGGGTTTCCGGGCGCTGCGGGCGGCGGCCTTCATGGAGAACCTGCTCGGGCAGGCCGATTCGATCAGGGATCAGGGCACGTTCCACCTCCCGTCGCGGGCGGACCGGGTCCTCGCGACGATCGCCACCCGCGACATCGCCGCGGCGGCCGTGCGACTGCTGCTCGACGACTCCTGGAACGGTCAGGCCGGCGTCCCCCTGGTCAGCCCCGACCGCCTCTCCCCCGACGACATGGCTCGGATCATGTCCGAGGTCCTGGAGCGCCCGGTCCGTTGCCGGCCGGTCCCCCTGGACGCGTACAAGGAGGCGGCTGTGAGCCGCGGGGCCAGCGAGGGCTGGGCGCAGGGCCTGGTCGACATGGCCGCGGCCCAGATCGACGGCGCGTACGACGCCGAGCACCACTCCGCCCAGCCCTCCCCGACCGGCTTCCGGCAGTGGTGCGAAGAGGTACTGAGGCCGGTTGTCCTGGCCTGAGACCACGTCCCGCAGGGGAGCCGACGCCCCAGGGAACTTCTGTCGATGTGTCGACTCACCTGCCGTGCGAGCGTGCGGGCCCCTCGCCCGCCGGCCACCTGGCCGTCGCGGCGTTCCTCAGGGCCGGGGAGGGAGTGCCGTTCCCTCCGGAGGCGGCTTCCCTGCGATGTTGGTCAGGAGTTCCACGCACAGGTCGCGCATCTTGACGTTGCGGTGCTGGGACGCCTTGCGCAGCAGGTCGAAGGCGTCCTCAGCCGAACAGCGCTGTTGCGCCATGATCACGCCGATGGCCTGGTCGATGGCGCTGCGGGACCGCATCGCCCGCTGGAGGTCGGTGGCGTACGCCTCGGCGTCCGCGAGGCGCTGGGCCAGAGCGATCGCCCCGGTGGCCTCGGCTGCCAGGGTGCGCAGGTCGTGGAGGCCGACGTCGGAGAAGCCCGCCGCCTCGGCGAAGTACAGGTTGAGGGCGCCTGCCGTGTGCGTGCCGGGAGCGACCGGCAAGGAGACCGAAGAGCGCGTACCGCAAGCCACGGCGTAGGCCGGGTAGGGTCCCCATCGCTCCTCGCCCAGCATGTCCTCCACGATGATCTCCTGGCCCGTACGCAGAGCCCGGAGACAGGGGCCGTCGTCCTGCCCGTACTGGGCCTCGTCCAGGTCGGGAGCGCCCGTTCCGGCGCTCACCACGGTCGTCGGCCGGTGCTGACGCTCCAGGGTGAGGCCCGCGCCGTGCGCGGCGGGTGCCGTGGCCAGGGCGTTCTCCACCAAGGCCTGGAGGAACCGCTCCAGCGAGTCGGTCTCCAGCAGCAGGGATGTCATGTCCGGTGGTCGGGACGTCTTGTCACTCATACTGCTCTGTACCCTTCCCGGCCCCGACAGCACGGTCCGTCACCGCCCCGGTCCCGGTGCCCGCGCGGGGACGGACGCTGACACCCCCACTCCATCACGCACGGGCGTGCCGCGCGAGGCGCCCGCAGTCGCCGCTGGTCAGCGGCCTCCCCGCCGGCGGGGACCGCCGGGCCGCCGCTCGTTCACCGCGGAGCGCTGCCCGGCCGGGATTCCTTCGGGGTGCGCAGGGTGAGGAGGGCGACGTCGTCGAGTCCGGGGGGCTGGACCCGGCGCAGGAGCTGATCGGTGAAGGAGGGCAGCGGGCGGTGCGCGAGGGCGGCGGCGTGATGTCTCAAGCGGTCCAGACCGTCGTCGATGGTTCGGCCGGGTGCCTCGATGAGGCCGTCGGTGTACAGCAGCAGTGTGCAGCCGGGTGGCAGCTGAACCGTGGCGTCGGGGCGGCGCACGCTGACTCCCGTCCCCAGCAGCAGGCTGTGCCCGTCGGTGAGGTACTCGGTCAGGCCGTCACGGGTGACGAGCAGCGGCGGGGGGTGCCCGGCGTTGGACCAGGTCAGCTGCCAGGTCCCGTTGCTCGTCCGGGAGACCCGGGCGCAGACCAGCGTGGCCATCGAGACGTCGGTGATCGGCATGATCGCCTCGTCCAGACGCTCCACGATCCGGCTGGGCGGTGTCTGCTGGGACCACGCGTAGGCGCGCAGCATGTTGCGCAGCTGGGCCATACCGGCCGTGGCCTCCAGGTCGTGACCGACCACGTCGCCGATGGCCAGCGCGGTCGCGCCGTCGGACAGACTGAAGGCGTCGTACCAGTCCCCGCCCACCTGGGAGGCGTCGGGGGCCGGCAGGTAGCGCACGGCCAGCTGCAGTCCGGGCACGTGGGGCATCTGCGGCAGCAGGTGGTTCTGCATGGTCTCGGCGACCGCGCGTTGGCGCTGGTAGAGACGCGCGTTGTCCAGCGCCAGACTGGCACGGCGGGCGATGTCCTCGATCAGGGGCAGGTCGGCGGTGGTGAAGTTGCCCGGCTTGTCCGCCCGGCCCAGCGTGAAGGCTCCCAGTACCTCGCGGGTACCGCGGAGGGGGACGACGACGGCCGAGCGGATGCCGGTGGCGTCGAACAGGCGGCGCTGCTCGACGGCGATGCCGGAGTCCGGAGGGCTGTGGTAGACGTCCGGATCGACCAGCGCCGAGGCCACCCCGCGCAGGGCGCGCGACAACGGCATCGGTGAGTGTTCGGGCACGGGCGGCATCGGTCCTTGGAGTTCTTCGTGCGCCACGAGGCGGCCCTCCTCCGACTGGACGACGGCGGTTCGCCACACTTCGTCGTGCTCCGTGATGAGGTCCACGACGGCCCAGTCCGCGAGCCTGGGCAGAACCAGGTCCACGAGCCGGCGCAGGATCTCGTCGACGTTGAGGGTCGAGGTCAGCCGGGACGTGGTCTCGGCCAGGAGGGCCAGCCGTTCCAGTTCACTCAGCGGTTCCGCGGCTCCCTCCGGACGCGGCTCGGTGGAGCCCGTCCGCTCTCGCGGGTGGAAGATCACCAGTGTGGTGGGGCTGCGGTCCCCCGAGGAGTACGGGACGATGAGCCAGGAGACGGGCAGGACGGAGCCGTCCGCCCGGGAGAAGTAGTCGTCGTCGCCCTGCGCCGGCTGACCGGCGTGGAACGCCTGCCGCATGGCGCACTGGCTGACGTGGAGCGGCTGCCCCTGGGCCCCGCGGTGCAGCAGTTCATGGGCGTCCTCCCCGACGAGGTCTTCGGCCCGGCGGCCCAGCAGCCGCTCGACGCCGCTGTTGGCGGCGAGGATGCGGCCCTGCTCGTCGACGAGGTACGCACCGGTTCCCAGGGCCTCCAGGGCCTCGGTGATACCCGGCCGTCGAGTGAGCCTCGCCGTCTCGTCGTGTGCCCCTGTCATCGCCCCGTCTCCTCCCGGCCGGTGCCCGGCCGTCGTTCCCCCTCAGCCGCGTTCCTGAGGGTTCTCCCAGACATATGCCCCTCCACGATCGGAAATCCGCCTGGTGACGACGATGGGCCTCACCCCTTCCCACCGATGAGTTCGCCGCTCCCGGCCGGTCCTGTCTCATGGCACCTAGGAAAGGACATTGCCATGTCGGAGCTTCTCGTCGACTTCATCACCTCCCTCGACGGTTACGCGTCGGGAGAGGGGTGGCCCGGGTTCTGGGGCCTCGAGGGCCCGGAGTACCTCGCATGGCTGGGCGAGCAGCCCGAGGTCACCTACTTGATGGGAGCGAACACCTATCGTCTGATGTCGGGCTTCGCCGCGGGCGAGGTTCCGGAAGGCCAGGACGAGTTCAGGCCCGAGGAGGAGGCGTCCGTCGACGAGCTGTCGCGAGCGTCCAAGGTGGTGTTCTCGTCTTCCCTCGAGGAGCCGCTGACCTGGGCCAACTCCACGCTCGTCCGCGGCGACGCCGTCGAGGCGGTCCGCTCCATGAAGTCGGACGGCCCGGGCCTCCTCAGCACGATCGGCAGCCTCAGCCTGTGCCGGTCCCTGCTGCGGGCCGGACTCGTCGACCGCTTCCGAGTCGTGATGTTCCCGGTGATCACCGGGGCCACGGGCGCGGAACGCATCTACGACGGCTATCCGGACGTCGCCCTGGAGATGATCGAGCACCGCACCTTCGACGGCCGCATCCAGCTGGTCGAGTACACGCCCCGTGTGCTCGAGCACCCGCCGCTCGGCGCCCCCGCCTGACGTCGCCCCGTCCGCCGGTCCGGACGGCAGCCGCCGCCCACGTCCGGCAGCCGATGACGGATCGGCGGGGCGTCACACGCCCCGCCGGAGTCATGCCCTGCCGGAGTGCCGGCCCCGGCACCTGGGAGTGGTCCTTCGATCTTGCCGAGGTCAAGGAAACCCGGTCGAGTTCATCCCGGCCGGGCCGTAATCTGGCCGGCGTGGCTCACGCGAAGACCTCCTATGTCTGCCTGCCTTGTCGTTCCTCCTACAAGCAGCCCTACCTCGGCGACCACGACCGGCTCTGCCCGCGCTGTGCCGAGCCGTTGATCCACGTGGGTTCCGCCTTCGCGCCGCCGCGGCGACGCGACACTGCCGCCTGGCGGACCCTGTCGGTGCTTCTGCATGCCGGTGTCCGCTTCCACAAGAGCTGCTGCGGCGGTCCTGGCTATCGTCCGCGCACATTCGGTGAGGTGCGCGAGCGCATGGCGTACGCGCGCAGGGCCGGTGAACCGTTCGCACGTGCCTTGGTGCGCCGCGAGCTGCCGTAGCCTTCGCCAGGTCTCGTACCGGGTCCGCGGATCCCGGCGCTCCCGCCAGGGTTTCTACCATGGCCCGCATGTCCGATACGCATGTCACTGACCGCTGGGAGCAGCGCACCCAGCTGCCGCTGCTGGCGCTGGCCGTCCTCTTCGCCGTGGCGTACGCGCTGCCGGTGGTCGATCCCGACGCGCCCGCGCGGGTCCTGTTCGCTTGCCATGTAGCGAACTGGGTGGTGTGGGCGGCCTTCGCGATCGACTATGCCGTACGGCTGTGGCTGAGCGCGGACCGGCTGCGGTTCGTGCGGCGCCATCCGCTGGCTCTGCTGGCGGTGCTGCTTCCGCTGCTGCAGCCGCTCAGGCTGCTCAAGCTGGTCTCGATGCTGCTGCTCGCGGGGCAGCGGGCGCGGATGGCCTCGCAGGTCAGGGTGACGACGTACGTCACGGGATCGTGTCTCGGACTGCTGGTGTTCGGAGCGCTGGCGGTGCTGGAGGTGGAACGCGGGCAGCCCGGGGCGTCGATCCAGACACTCGGGGACGCCCTCTGGTGGGCGTTCACGACGATGACGACCGTCGGATACGGCGACATGGCGCCGACGACCGGTCTCGGCCGGGTGCTGGCGATCGGGCTGATGCTGTCCGGGATCGCGCTCCTCGGTGTGGTCACCGCGAACATCGCGGCGTGGTTCATCTCCCGCTTCGAAAGGGACGATGCCGAGGAGCGGCGACAGACGGCGGCCATCGAGGCGCTGACCGAAGAGGTCCGGGCGCTGCGGGCCCAGGTGGATCTGCTGCGGGACCCGCAGGGAGCGCTGGGCGAGCGCAAGGTCCTGGCGACTCCGAGGCCGGAACATGACTGAGCGGAGGGGAGCGTGGACGAGACCGGGAGGTGAGCCAACCGAACGGGCGACCGGTGGTGCGTGGTGCCCTGCGCGCTATTGGGCGCTCGCGGTGGGGCGGACCACGATCTCGTTGACGTCGACCTCCGAGGGCTGGGAGATGGCGTAGGCGATGGCCTCCGCGATGGCGGAGGCGGGCAGTGCCACGGCGCGGTACGCCTTCATGGCCTCCCTGGCCGTGGGATCGGAGATGTCGTCCGCGAGTTCCGACTCGGTCACGCCCGGCGAGACCAGGGTGACGCGGATCTTTCCGGTGGACTCCTGGCGCAGTCCCTCGGAGATCGCGCGGACGGCGAATTTGGTGGCGCAGTAGACCGCGGCGGTCGGCGAGACCTCGTAGGCGCCGACAGAGGCGATGTTCACGAAGTGCCCGCCGCCCTGGGCGCGCATCACGGGCAGGGCGGCGGCGATGCCGTGCAGGACTCCCCGCACGTTGACGTCGATCATGCGGTCCCATTCGTCGGTCCGCAGCGCGTCCAACGGCGAGAGGGGCATCACTCCCGCGTTGTTGACCACCACGTCCACTCGGCCGTAGCGCTCGCGTCCGGCGGACACGAAGGCCCGTACGTCATCGGCGTCCGTGACGTCCAGCCGCTGGAACGCCGCACTGCCTCCGGCTGCGGTGATCTCCTCGGTCAGCGCTTCGAGACGATCGGTGCGCCGCGCACCGAGGAGCAGACGGTGGCCGTCCGCGGCGAGCCGGCGGGCGGTCGCCTCGCCGATCCCGCTGCTCGCTCCGGTGACCGCCACGACCTTGGCTGCGTCTGTCATACCTGCGTTTCCTCTCGGTAGAGCACCAGGTGCTCGTGGTGGAGCCCGCCCTCGCCGACGTCGCCCGTCGCACGCGTCCACGAGTGCGGATCTCTCCTGCTCGACCGAGTCTGGTCAGGTCAGCGACGGCCCACCAGGCTGTGTGCTGCCTGGGTGCAGCGCACCCAGGCAGCACGCCGGGCGGGTTGCGACCGCGGGGTGTCGGGATGCCGAGTCATGGCATACGTGGGGTCACCGGACCGCGACGTGAGAGAGACGCCGGGTCGCCGTCGGCCCGGTGTCAGTCCTCGTCGGAAGGGGCGGCGGGTTGGAACGCGATGGCGACGAGGTCGTCAGCCAGGGTGGGCGCCCACCGGGCGACGTCCTCCTCCAGGAAGGTGACGAGACCCGTGGGGGAGATCGGCCAGGCTCGGCCGGCGCAGTGGTCCTGGAGGCGTTCGCGCAGCGGGTAGAAGGTGCCGGCGCCGTCGCGCGCCTCGGTGACCCCGTCGGAGTAGGCGATCAGGATGTCACCGGGAGCCAGAGTGTGCGTCACGGTACGCGGAGGCGTGGGCAGCAGGTCGCCCATGCCCAAGGGGAGGCTGTGGTCGGTCTCCACGACGGACGCCGCGCCGTGCTGGACGGCGAGCAGAGGCTGATGGCCTCGGTCCAGGATCCGTACGGCACACGCGTCCTCGGAGAACTCGAGCAGGACGGCCGTGGCGAAGACCTCGTCCGCCGGTCCGGGGGCGTCCCCGGGCATGTAGGCCGGCCGCCCGTCCCCCATCGGCTCCATCGGAGGGTTGTCGCGGTCCAGTTGCAGGGCCACGTCGATCCGCTCGGCCACCTGGCTCAGCGACGGATGGAGCAGCGCCGCCTCCTGGAACGAGGAGATCACCGTGGCCACGGTCTGCGTCGCGCTGATGCCCTTGCCCTTGACGTCTCCGACGATCGCCCGGATGCCGAACGGGGTCGGACGGACGCTGTAGAGGTCACCGCCGATGAGCGCTTCGTCGTCGGCCGCCCGGTAGAAGCCGGCCAGGCGCAAGGAGCCGATCCGTTCGGGCAGTGGGCGCAGCAGGGCCAGTTGCACGGCCTCGGCGACCGCCTGTACGCGGCGGAAACGGCTCTCGGTCCGGCGGCGCACCACACACAGCGACGCCGACAGCACCGTGACGGTGGCCAGAACGGTCAAGGCCACGATGGTCATCGGACCGATGTAGTCCTCGAGCCCTTCGGTGACCACCAGCAGCACACATCCGGCGGCGCCGATGGCGAGCACACCGACGGGCGGATAGGTGAAGAGGGACAGCACCACCGAGGCCGCCAGCAGCGAGCCGAAGAAGTAGCGCGACGGTGTCAGCTCGTCGAGCACCATGGTCGCGACGATGAGAGCGGGCGGGACCCAGCGGAGCCATGAGGGTGGCCAGGGATGCTGCTCGTCCCACTGTCTGTGCTCCGTCGCAGCCCGCCCCACACCCACTCTGTCACCCCGTCTCTCGCAGGTTCCCGGCCCATGACCTCCGTGAGCATCATGCATGAGTGAGCACGTCCCGGAGGGCACCAACCCACCGCGGACCGGTGGCCGACGGCAGGCGGTGCGATACCGGAAGACGTCCGGTCAGGCGAGGTAGTCCGCGCGTCCCTCGTCATCCAGTTCGAAGGCGCCTTCGGGGATGATGCAGAACTCGTTGCCTTCGGGGTCCGCCATCACCAGGAACCCGCCGACGTCGTACTCCTCCAGCCGGCGTCCGCCGAGCGCCTCGACACGCTGTTGCTCCGCGGCCGGGTCGGGTGAGGTGACGTCGAAGTGCATACGGTTCTTACCGGACTTGGGCTCGCCGGATCGCTGGAACCCCACGCCCAGGCCGTTCTGGCGCTGGAGCCACACATAGGGTCCCACGCGGCCCACGACCGGTCGGCCCAGCAACTCGGACCAGAAGACGGCCAGCCGCTCAGGATCGGCGGCATCGACGATGAGGGCGTTGATCTGCAGAGGTGAGTCCGCCATGCCCTGATCCTCTCAGAGCGCACGGGGCAACGCCGTGCCGGCCGCGGCCCGCGCGGTGCCGGGCTCGGTGAACCGGTCGCGCGGTCAGCCCTCGACGCGCTGTCCCGGCCGGTCCACGGCGAGTTCGACGGGGGCGCCGCCGGTACCGGTTTCGCGGTGATGGGATGCGCGGGTCCCGGCGGCAGGGGCCACGAGGACGGCCGTGGCGACGAACGCCAGGACCACGATCATCGCCGGACGCAGTCCG
The DNA here is from genome assembly GCA_002155895.1 of Streptomyces rochei. GTDB lineage: Bacteria > Actinomycetota > Actinomycetes > Streptomycetales > Streptomycetaceae > Streptomyces > Streptomyces rochei. Next base: position 2,182 of record MUMD01000164.1, on the reverse strand, counting down.
TAGTGATCGCCCAGGAAGCCGAGGGTGGGCGGCCCCACCAGGAACGCGATGTAGCCGATCGTCGCCACGAGGCTGACCCGGGCGGTCTCGTCGGGCCCTGAGTCACCCGCCGCCGAGAGGGCCACCGGAAAGCCCAGGGACGCGCCCAGTCCCCAGAACAGGACGGCGGCCGCGGCCACGACGGCGTTGTCGGAGAAGATGACCAGGCACAGGCCGATGGCCCCGGAGACCGCGCTGGCGCGCACGACGGTCGCCCGACTGTAACGCCTGAGGAAGAAGGCGCCGCCGAAGCGCCCGAGGGTCATCGCGGCGGCGAACCCCACGAAGACGAGCGAGCCGACGGCGGCGTCGAGGCCGTGGCCGTCGACCATGAGCAGCGGCAGCCAGTCGTTGGCGGCACCCTCGGCGAGGGCCATGGCCAGGACGATGGCTCCGATCATCAGGAGTCGCCGGTCCTTCCACACCTTCGGGCCCGCGGGCCGCGCGGCGTCCGAGGCGGGCGGCGTGGCACGGACCCCCGTCCCGGCGGGGACGGCGCCGATGGCGTACCCGAAGATCGCGGCCGTCACCGCGGCCACCGCCAGGAGGTGCCAGTGGGCGGGGAACGCCGTAGCGGTGGCCGCCATGCCGGCCAGGCCGCCGATGACGGTGCCCAGGCTGAAGCACCCGTGCAGCGTGGGCAGGACCGCCGTGCCGGTGATCCGTTCCACGTCGGCGCCGTCCACATTGATCGCCACCTCGCCCGAGCCGACCCCCACGCCGAACACGCACAGCCCCGCGGTGACCAGGGACGCGGAGCCGAGGGCGCTGCCCGCGCCCACGATGACCACGCTCGCGATGACGAACAGCGTGGCGAGCGCCGTCACGGGTCTCGTCCCGAACCGCGACACCAATCGGCCGGAACAGAGGATGCCGGCCATCGAGCCGACGGACAGACCGAACAGCACCAGCCCCATCTGCCCCGTGGACACGTCCAGACGGTCACGGACGTCCGGGGTGCGCGTGATCCATGAGGACATGGCGATGCCGTTGAGGAAGAAGAAGAGGTACAGCGCCCGGCGGCGTCGGCGTACGGCACGGTCTGTCAAGGTGGGGCTCCGCCGGGGTTGGAGACAATGAGGGACGGGCAGGCGACGGTCCCGCGCCACCGACCGAGTATGAACAAATGTACACATCGGGTCGGCGATCGAGAAGACAAGGCGGACAACGGCGATGACAGGCAGCACTCGTGGTCCCAACGACCCCCGGCGCCGCGAACGCATCCTCGACGCCGCGCTCGACGTCATCGCGGAGCACGGTGCCATCAAGGTGACCTACCGCAAGATCGCGGAGGCGGCGGGTGTGCCGCTCGGGTCACTCACCTACTACTTCGACGACATGCAGCACCTGTTGACCGCTGCCTTCACCCGGCTCGCGGAGACCGTCTCCACACGCTACGGCGCCCTCCTGGAGGCCGCGCGGACCCGCCGGGAGGCCGAGGAGGCGGTCGTCGAGATCATCTGCGGCAAGGTCTGGGGTACCGACCGCAACCTCCTGCTCAGCTACGAGCTCTACGCCTTCGCCACCCGCAATCCCGAGGTGCGCGCCGTCATGCGCTCCTGGATGGAGGCCAGCCGGTCCTCCCTGACCAGGCATTTCGACCCTCTCACCGCTCGGGCCCTGGACGCACTGGTCGAGGGATTCTCCATCCACAACTCCGTGGACCTGCGGCCCACCGACCGCGAGGAGGTCGCCGTCGTCGTCCGTGCCGTCGTCGACAGGCACGGTTGACGCGGTCCGGGCAGGTCGCGCGCCCGCCCCTTCGGTTGCCCGGTGCGGAGGCGACGCCGTCAGCCCACCGCGGGCTCGGTCGGTCGCTGGGGGCGGGCCTCGGCGAACGAGTACGGCGGCCAGGGGCCGAGGAAGCGGATGCGCAGCGCGGGCTCGCCGGCCTGTGCCTCGCTCAGGACGGCACCGACGGCGTCGATGTCCTGGTTGCGGACGAGCAGCGCCGCGGACAGAACGTCCGTCTCTCCGGGGACACGGTGGGCCGGTCCCCGGTCGCGAAGGTCCTCGGCGACCGCGAGCAGACGACGCCGGAGCCCGGCGTGGAGCGTGTCCGCGAGTCGTCCGGCCGTGTTCTTCTCCCGCTGTTCGCGCTGTCTGGCGAGCAGGCGACGCATGCCGGGCGACCGGTCGCCCG
>MUMD01000163.1:773-9714 GCA_002155895.1 Streptomyces rochei | reverse complement strand
CGTGCGGTGCGGTGTCGTGCGGTGCGGTGTCGTGCGGCGCGGTGTCGTGCGGCGCGGTCCGCAGATACGTGCCCAGCGCGGACAGGTCGGTCCGCTCCAGGTCGGCCGGGCGGATCACGACGCGCAGCTCCGGCGCGGTCGCCGGGTCCCGGCGGCAGTGGGCGGCGAAGCTCTCGACGATCATCAGCAGCAGCTGGGTGCGGTCCAGCTCCACGACCCGGGCCAGCCCGGAGCCGATCAGCGGAATGGCCACCGGCTTGTACATCCCGTACCGGGCGACGGCGGCCCAGAGCTGGTCCAGGCTCGCCCGCAGGTCGGCCGGTGAGGAGCGGGCGACGAGGTCGTTGCCGAGGCGGGAGTAGGCCACGGCGAAGACCCGGCGGCCGTCCACCGGCAGCGGGACGGTGGTGCCGACCGGGTAGCGGACGCGCCGGCCGCGGGGCTTGTCCTGCGGGCGTTCCGTGCGCAGCGGGGTGAACGCCCGCAGCCCGGCCTGGACGCGGTCGTCCAGCAGCCTGCGCTCGCCCCCGAACAGCCGGTCCACCAGCTGGCCCTGCACGCTCTCCCGGCTGATCACCAGATCCTGCTCGGTGGCGGTGTCGAAGGTGTCGGTGAAACCGACGACCAGATTGGCGTCCTCCTGACCGAACAGGTCGCCGCGCACCACCACGAGTTCGCCGCCGCCCGCGCCGGGGACCGGCTGACGCAGCAGTTCCCGCCCGTGCCGTTCCCGCAGCCGGGCCCGCAGGGAGCCGAGGAGTTCGGCCGTGGCGGGGTCGTCCGGCCGCTCCCGGGCCAGCCGTTCGGCGACGGGGAGGGCGAGGTCGTGGCGGCCCAGGTCCATGCGGCTGCGGATCAGCTGCCGGCGGGCCGTCTCGTGCAGGGCGGTGAGCCGGCGGATCAGCGGCAGCGCGAACGCATCGTCGGCGGCGTCGGCGAGGGGACGCCCGCGGACGAGGTCGAGCGCCGCGGCCAGCCGGTCGGCGGCCGACGCGGGGGCCGCGAGCAGCGCGGAGTGCACGAGGTCGGTGAACTCCGCGCAGTCCAGTTCGTCGGCGGTGAGCACCAGCCGGTACGCCGTCTCGGGCGCCGCCGAGGTCAGCAGTTGCTCGGTGCGCAGGATGCGGGCCCCGTCGCCGCGCTGGGCGGGGTCGAGGGCGCGGCGCAGTTCGAGGACGCGCTTGTGCACGTCGTTGCGGTGACGCGCGGCCTGGCGCGGTAACTCGCCGGGGACCGCCCACACCTCCCGGTGGAGCCGGCGGATCGGTACGGGCTCACCCTCCGCCGCCACCAGCCGGACCAGCAGCCGTGTCGTCAACGGGGTCAACCGGACGTCTTCGCCGTCGACTCGGAGTCTCGCCGGGCCCAGCACGCTGACACGGATACGCGCCATACAAGTGGTCTCCACTCGTTCCACGCCCTCCCGCCGGGCGGTGGTGGGAGAGGTGTCGGCAGCGTAGCAATCGCCCGTCGGGGACAGCCGGTGTTTCGGCGGACGGGACGAGGGCGGCCCCCGGGCGCGCGCCGCGGTCGCGGAACGCACCCGGGGGCCGGTCGCGCCGGTCCCCCGATCGGCGCCGGATCCGCCGGGCTACGGCCGGCGGTGGTAGGCGGACAGGTGCTGGAACGGGTAGGTCTGGCGCCAGTCCGAGCCGGTGTCGTTGACCGTGCACCCGGCCAGCTTCAGCCGCTCCACGATCTTGCCGACGGCCGTGGCGGAGCCGTCGAAGCGGATGACGTTGCGCCCGGCGATGTCGGCGATCGGCCGGAGGCCGCCGACCTCGACGATCAGCGTGCGCTCCGGGTACGCCATCAGCACCATGCCCAGCTCGATCAGCACGTTCGGACGTGCCTGGCAGACGGGCCGCGTCTCGTACTCGGGCTCGGAGTGTCCGCGCAGGTCGGGGTGGAGCGTCACGATGTCGTCCGGCGTGAGCAGCACCAGTGCCGCCTGGGCCTGCGCGGGGGCGCCCGCGACCACGTCACCGAGGAAGGGGGAGGACTGGCCGGTCGCCCTGACCAGGTCCTCCCACTCCTTGGGGCGCAGGTCGAGCCGGCGCAGCAGTTCGTACATCTCGCGCCGTACCTGCTCGTCGCGGCCGTGGACGACGAACACGCTGCGCGCCCGGTCGCTGTCGCCGGGCGCCGGGGCCACGTCGTGGCGCCGGGTGCCGGCTCCGGCGTACGGCTGTCCGGGCGGGCCCGCGGGCGCGGGCACGACCGGGGAGTGGTCGCCGAAGCTCTGGGTGCCGCTGTTGCCGACGCTCTGGTTGCCGCCGAAGTTGGTGTTGCCGCCCTGGCCGTGGTCGCGGTACTGCTGGCCGCTCATGCGGGTCGTGCCTCCCTGGTGACGCCGGAGTTGTTGCCGAAGGTCTGGGTGCCGCTGTTGCCGACGCTCTGGTTGCCGCCGAAGTTGTTGGTGCTGTTCGCGCCGAAGTTCTGCTGGAGGATGTTGGTCTGGTTGGCCTCGTGGTCGCGGGTGTCGACGTCGTGCTCGCGCAGGAAGTCGCCGACGATCTGCAGGAGATGGCGCTCCACGATCTGGGTGTACTTGCGGGCGTCGGTCTCCTGGAAGAAGTGGTGGAACTCGCTGCTGGCGGCCATCTCCCGGACGCTGGTGCGCGCGCCGCAGTCCACGACGGCGTCCGCGTAGCGGCCGAGCCGGAACTCGCTGCGGTCGGCCGGCTGGGGGACCGTCACCTTGACGGTGCCGGAGCGGCTGGGCAGCCGTTCCTGGAGCGGGTTGGTGAGCAGGCGCAGCAGTTCGCCGGGCATGCCGCGGGTCACGTCCCAGGCGATGCGGGCCATCAGCCGGCCGTCGATGGTGGCGGGGAGCCGGTCGACCAGGTGGAAGCTCTCGGCCACCGGGGCGAGGACGTAGGTGTAGAACTCGGTGTGCAGGGTGGCGCCCTTGATGTCGAAGCCGACGAACACCGTGGTCACCAGCTCCTGGTTCCAGGAGCCGATGCGGATGCACAGGTACTCGCGGTCGGCGTCGTAAGCCTCGCGCCAGTGCTCGTCCGTGTCCCGGCCGTGGTGCCGGGCGTCGACCGGCACCCGCAGGGTCGGCCCGTCGAGGGTGCGGACGGCGGTGGTGAAGCGGCGCCGGTCGACGGAGAGCATCCGTACGCTGTCGGCCGGCCTGGGCCGGTCACGCAGTTCGGCGAGCATCCGGTCGCGGACCTCGCAGGTGATCTCCTCGGCCGTGAAGGGGACGATCGGTCTGCGTTCGGGGTGCGCGGCTGTGCCGGGCGCCTGCGGCGAGCCGTTGACGGCGCCGTCGGCCGGGCCGCCCGGGTGGGGGACGCGGCCGTTGAACGGGCCGTGGTCGAAGGGGCCGGACGAGGCGACCGGCGCCCCGATCAGCAGCTCGGCGTTGGACCAGCGGCGCCACAGCACGCCGGCGCCGATGAAGGGCTTGTACCCGCCGTAGCGCACCGTCTCGGAGTTCTGCTCGTCGGCGATCTTGCCGACGAGTTCCGGTGTGAGCCGTTCGGTCCGGGGGTAGCGGCCGTCGAAGGCGGCTCCGGCGGCGGGCGGCGCGAGGTGGGCGGCGAGCGTCCGCAGGACGGCGATGCGGCGCAGGAACATGGTGGCCCACGCCAGCCAGCCGAAGAGGAGCGCGGCGCCGAGGGTGTCCAGGACGTCGGCGACCATGAGGAAGGCGATGAGGGCGGCGCCGGCGAGCAGCGTGCGCAGCTGCTGGAGCCGGAGGTGGTGGGCGGCGAGCGCGTGGGCCAGTACGGGGACGGCGTCGTAGCCGTACGAGGGGGCCACCACTCGGAAGCGCTCGGTGAGCAGTTCGCGGATCACGGCCTTGCGGTACACCGGGTCCAGGTAGGTGCCCGCGCACAGCAGGCGGGTGGCGTTGCTCGTGGCGTCGGGCGGCGGCGGCGCGTCCGGGGGCGGGGGTGCGGTGTGGGTGGTCATGGCGGTTGCCTCAGCCCCTTTCCTGGACGAGCGCCGAGACGATGAGCCCGTCGCGCACGGTGTAGCTGCCGTCGTAGGTCTGCTCGGAACCGTCCGTCTGCCGTGCCGTGAAGGTGACGTACACGGTTTCCCCCGCCGTGCCGTGGACGGTCAGCTCGTCGCTCTCGGTCGTGTCGAAGCCCGCGACGAAGTGGTCGTAGTCCTGGTCGAGGTTCTTGCCGCCCAGGTCCCATGCGGTCGTGAAGTCACGGTCGTTGATGGCCTCGAAGTACGCCGTCACGGTCGCCTCCGGTCCGTCGGCCGGCGTGGTGTCCGAGGCGTCGGCCTCCTGGGACTCGGCGGGCTCGTCGGTGTACGGGGTGTCGGTGTACGGGTCCTCCGTGGACGGCTGGTTCGTGTACGGGTCGTCCGTGTAGGGCTGGTCCGTGTACGGGTCGTCCGTGTACGGCTCGTCGCCGTCCGTGCCGTCGTCGTTCGTCCCGTCGCCGAAGGGGTCGCCGGTGAAGGCACCGCCCAGCGTGCCCCCGTCGAAGCCGCCGGAGGGCGATACGGAGTCGCTGCCGCCGGCCGTGCCGAGCACGACGATCAGGGCCACGACGAGCAGGAACGGGGCGCCGATGACGATCAGCGCCTGGTTGCGTATCCGGCCCGGCGCGGGCGCGAGGCCGGGAGCGGGGTAGGAGCCGGTGCCGCGGGGCGGGACATGTGTGTCGCTCATTCGTCACCTCATTGCCTCCGGCATCCGCCCGAGCGGATCCGGCCGACCCCGGGGGGCCGAAGTGCCTTGTGCTTCGCCCGATCCGACCAGTGCCGGCGCTTCCGAAACCAGATTTCGGGGCTTCCGATGCGCTTCCGATCGGCTTCCGATATGGCGCGGCGGGTCGTCACCGCTGCTCAGACTTCCGCAGGTACCCCCTGGGGGTATATATTCGAGGCGGTAAGAGTACCCCCGCGGGGTACCCGTCCGATCGTTTGTCCAGGAGGAACCATGTCCTGCTGCACCCCTGACGGCAGCTGCTCCACCACCGCCACCCCGGCCACCGCCGCGGTCGAGGGCGTCACCACCGTCTACGCCGTCGCCGGCATGACCTGCGGACACTGCGAGGCCACGCTCACCAGGGAGATCGGCGCCGTGGACGGCGTGCGCTCGGTCGAGGTCGACCGCGCGGCCGGCCGTGTCTCCGTCACCACCGACGGGGAGCCCGACGACGCGCTGCTGGCCAAGGTCGTCGACGAGGCCGGCTATGAGCTGACCGGCCGCGCCTCCTGAGGGCGGTCACCCCGCACAGCCGCGTACGAGCCGGGCCCCGGACGGGGTCCGGCTCCCGCCTGTTCCGCGACGGTCGTTTGCGGGCGCGCGGCGGGGTGCACTCGGTTCTCAGCGCGGTGACGGTGCCGGCCGGTGCCCCGCCCTCCGGGCCGTCGCCGGGAGAGCGAGGGAGTACTCATGACCACGACCGTCGGAGACATGCTCCGTACCTACCCCGCCGACCTGGGAGACGTGGACCGGGAGGCGATGGCCACCTGCATCGAGGAGTGTCTGGCGTGCGCCCAGGCCTGCACCGCCTGCGCGGACGCCTGTCTGTCGGAGGGCATGGTCGGCGAGCTGACCAAGTGCATCCGGACCGACATGGACTGCGCCGACGTCTGCACCACCACCGCGTCGGTGCTGTCCCGGCACACCGGCTACGACGCCAACGTCACCCGTGCCGTCCTGCGGGCCTGCGCGACCGTGTGCCGGGCGTGCGGGGACGAGTGCGCGAGCCACGCGGACATGCACGAACACTGCCGGGTCTGCGCGGAGGCGTGCCGGCGCTGCGAGCAGGCGTGCGAGGAGCTGCTCGCGAGTCTGGGCTGAGGCGCGCGGCGCCCCGCGCACGCACCGCGCCGGGCGGCCCCCGATCGGAGAGGGCCGCCCGGCGTCGGTCGGTGCGCGGGCGCGTCAGTGGTAGGCGTGGACCACGGCGTGGCCCTTGCCGCGGCCGATCATCCACTTGTTGACCGGCGTGGTGATCAGGAACGCCACGGCGAACCCGCCGAGCAGCGCGTACCAGAACAGTCCGTCCGACAGGTGCGCGTCCATCGCCCCCGGCGTCAGCGCGATGATGCCATTGTCCACCAGCTCCATCACCGCGATGGACACGGTGTCGGCCGCCAGCGCCACCTTCACCGCGGCCTTCAGGGAGACCCCGGCGCGCACCACCGCGAAGAGGGTGAAGGAGTAGCCGAAGACGAAGGCGAGGCCGATCGCCAGGGCCATCGTCGGTACGTTGCCCCACATCAGGGCGGTGCCGATGACCATGCCGAGGATCTCGCCGATGGCGCACCCGGTGAGGCAGTGCAGGGTCGCGCGCACCGCCGTGGCCCAGGTCGCACCGTGCTGCTCCCGCTGCTGGTGCCCTTGGTGTGCCTGGCCGTGCCCGTGGTGCTCCTGGTGCGTGTGGTGGTGATGCTCCATGACGGTTCAACCCCGTTCGACGTCCCGTGGGAGCCCGGGCCGGGCCCCACGGTGGGAAACCATATACCCCCTAGGGGTATTTCGGTACCCATGAGGACGCCGAAAGGCGCCGTTGTCCTATCCCTTGCCGAGGAGCCCGTTCATGCGCTCGATCTCGGCGCTCTGGGACGTGATGATCTGCGCGGCCATCTTCTTGGCCGGCGCGAAGGCGCCGTCGGCCCGCTCGGTCTCGGCCATCGCGAGCGCGCCTTCGTGGTGCTTGACCATCAGCTCCAGGAAGGCGGTGTCGAACGCCTCGCCCGAGGCGTCCTCGAGCCCGCGCATCTCCTGGTCGGTCATCATGCCGTCCATGCCGTCCATGCCGTGCGACGAGTGGTCCATGGCGGCGCCCTCGGCGGGCACCTCCTCGCCCCACGCCGTGAGCCAGCCGGACAGCGTCCTGATCTCCGGGTCCTGGGCCTTCTTGATCTCCGCGGCCAGCTTCTCGACCTCGGGCGAACCCGCCCGTCCGGGCGCGAGGTCGGCCATCTCGACGGCCTGACGGTGGTGGGGGATCATCCCCTTCGCGAACGCCACGTCGGCGGCGTTGTGCCCGCCCCGCGCGTCCGACGCGGAGGCCGACGGCGTGGGCGATGCCGTGGCCGACGCCGCGGCGCTGTGTCCGCCGTGCCCGGCGGAGCCGTCCGACCCGCCGTCGTCGGCTCCGCCGCAGGCGGCCAGGACGAGGGCCGTCGCACCGGCGGCGGCCACGGCGACGGTACGGCGGACGAGGGAACGCTCGATCTTCATGCGGGGTGCAACTCCTTCGCGCGCGCCTGTTCGCGGCGCGCGGTGGATGTGTCGACTGGATGCGTCGAGTGGAGGTGAGGGCGCGCGAGGGCACGGCACCCGGCACCGGGGACCGGTGCGTGGGATGCCGTGCGGGCGGCTCTATATCCGCAGGAGTTGCAGTTCGGAGAGGTCGGGCGGCGCCCGGCCGTCCCGGGAGGCTCCGGTGGCCGCCGCCGAGGGCACGGTGACGGCGGGGGCGTCGGTGGTGGCGCCGGTCAGGGCCGGCGGGGTGTAGGGGGAGGCGGTCCCGGCGGCGGCGCAGGTGCCGTCGGCGTGATCGAGGTGCCCCGGCCCGCCGTCCGTGTGACCACAGGCCCGGTCCGCGTCGGCGTACGCCGTACCTTCCGCGTACGCCGTCCCTTGCGCGTGCGACGCGCCTTCCGCGTACATCCCGCGTTCGGCGTACATCCCGCGTTCCGCGTACGCCCCACCCTCCGCGTGCGGTGCCCCGGTCGTGGAGCCCGTCGCCCGCTCGTGTCCGGCGCCCGCGTGGGCCGTCGGCACCCCGGGGGCCAGGCCGTGCATACCGAGCACGCCGGCCAGTACCGCCAGTACCAGCAGCGTGAGCAGCCGCCCGGCCGGGCGGCTGATCGGCGGCATGCTCCTGGTCACGCGCACCATGCTACGGGCCGGCCCCGGGAGTTCACCTCGACGTCGCCCCGCTGCTCTATCGTCACCCGATATCGGCATCCGTAAGCGGTGCCCCGGGGCGCGAGGAGTGAGCTGAGCTGATGGGCGAGTCGTCGAACACCACGGGGGCGCCGGACCGGCTGCGGCGTCGGCTGGGCGTCGGCGACGCCGTGACCATCGGGCTGGGCTCGATGATCGGCGCGGGGATCTTCGCGGCCCTCGCCCCGGCCGCCCGCGCCGCCGGTTCCGGGCTCCTGCTCGGGCTGGCGGTGGCCACCGTGGTGGCGTACTGCAACGCCACCTCCTCCGCGCGGCTCGCCGCCCGGTACCCGGCCTCCGGCGGCACCTACGTCCACGGCCGGGAACGGCTCGGCGACTTCTGGGGCCACCTGGCCGGCTGGGCCTTCGTCGTCGGCAAGACCGCCTCGTGCGCGGCCATGGCGCTCACCGTCGGCGCCTACGTCTGGCCCGGCCAGGCACACGCCGTCGCGGTGGTTGCGGTCGTGGCGCTCACCGCGGTGAACTACGCCGGGGTGCAGAAGTCGGCGTGGCTGACCCGCGTGATCGTCACCGTGGTCCTGGCGGTGCTGGCCGCGGTGGTGGTCGCGGCCCTGGGCTCCGGGGCGGCGGACCCGGCCCGCTGGGACATCGGGGGCGACGCCACCGCCGGCGGGGTGCTGGAGGCGGCGGGCCTGCTGTTCTTCGCGTTCGCCGGGTACGCGCGCATCGCCACCCTGGGCGAGGAGGTCCGCGATCCGGCCCGCACCATCCCCCGCGCGATCCCGCTCGCCCTGGGCATCACCCTGGCCGTCTACGCCGCCGTGGCACTGGCCGTGCTCGCCGTGCTCGGCCCGCGCGGGCTGGCGGAGTCCGCCGCGCCGCTCTCGGACGCGGTGCGGGCCGCGGGCGCCGACGGCCTGTCGCCGGTGGTGCGGGCGGGAGCGGCGGTCGCCGCGCTCGGCTCGCTGCTGGCGCTGATCCTCGGCGTCTCGCGCACCACCCTGGCCATGGCCCGGGACCGGCACCTGCCGCACACCCTGGCCGCCGTCCATCCGCGCTTCGAGGTGCCGCACCGCGCCGAACTGCTCGTCG
>MUMD01000163.1:0-722 GCA_002155895.1 Streptomyces rochei | reverse complement strand
CGCCGTCGCCAACGCCTCCGCCTGGACGCTCCGCCCCGAGGAGGGCCGGCCACCGCGCCTCGTCCCGGCGGTCGGACTTGCGGGCTGCCTGCTGCTGGCCTTCACCCTGCCGGTCGCCTCCGTCCTCTCGGGCGCGGCCGTGCTCGCCGCCGGCGTCCTCGCGTACGGCGTCCGCCGCCGGCTCGCCTCCCGCGGCGCCTGACCGCGCGGCGCGGTCGCCTCACGACCGCTCGTCGCCCAGCACCTCGCGGGCCAGCTCCTCGAGGGCCCGGCGGTCGTCGGCGAGGGCCTGCCGCCCCGCCTCCGTCGCCCGGTAGACGCGGCGCGTACGGCCGTCCACCACCCGCTGCTCCNNTGTGCAGCCGCACCGCGGCCCGCTGGAACTCCCGCACCCGGTCCACCTCCGCCGGTGACGAAACCGATATCGGCCGTCGAGTCTACGAGGTCCGGTGCGCCCGGCACCGACGTCCGCGCGGGGCGCTCGGTTAACCTGGCGGGGCAGCGGTCGGCCCCGTCCGGGCGGTCGCGCGGCGGTGGGGCTCGCCGCATCCGAACCGCGGCACCGACGCCGCCGACAGTCCCTACTGGTGATCAGATCAGAGTCGTCCGCCTGCCCGGACGGCGGCACGAGTAGGAGACCCGCGTTGACGAAAGCCCCCCGCGAGCCCCGCGCCGGGAGCGCCGCACGCCCCGAAGGCCCCACAGCCCCGGCGCTGTCCCTT
>MUMD01000162.1 GCA_002155895.1 Streptomyces rochei | reverse complement strand
TAGGCCAGATATGGAAGCCGGGTAACCGGTGGAGTTGACTGGTACTAATAGGCCGAGGGCTTGTCCTCAGTTGCTCGCGTCCACTGTGTTGGTTCTGAAACCACGAACAACCCCGTCCATGGTCACGGACAGTGCGGTTGTCAGTTTCATAGTGTTTCGGTGGTCATAGCGTAGGGGAAACGCCCGGTTACATTCCGAACCCGGAAGCTAAGCCTTACAGCGCCGATGGTACTGCAGGGGGGACCCTGTGGGAGAGTAGGACGCCGCCGAACTCCTCTTAGAGCTCTGGCTCTTGGGCACACAGCCCGAGAGCCAGAGCTTTTTTGCGTTGAGGTAAGGTCAGGGAGCATCATTGGCTCGTTTCACCCCAGGAGGCCCCCGCGTGGAGGTCCAGGAGACCCGCGTGCAGACCGACCGGGTCCTCACCATCCCGAACATCCTCAGCATGGCGCGTCTCGCCGGCGTGCCGCTGTTCCTGTGGCTGATCCTCCGCCCGGAGTTCGGGGGCCCGCAGAGCGACGGCTGGGCGCTGTTGGTGCTGGCCCTGAGCGGTGTCAGCGACTACCTGGACGGAAAGCTCGCCCGGCGCTGGAACCAGATCAGCAGCCTCGGCCGGCTCCTGGACCCCGCGGCCGACCGGCTGTACATCCTGTCGACCCTGGTGGGCCTCACCTGGCGGGAGATCCTTCCGCTCTGGCTGACCGTCGTACTGCTGGCCCGCGAGGCGGTCCTGCTCGTCATGGTCGGCATCCTGCGACGGCACGGCTATCCGCCGCCGCAGGTGAACTTCCTGGGGAAGGCAGCCACCTTCAACCTGATGTACGCCTTCCCCTTGCTGCTGCTCAGTGACGGAAGCGGGTGGATCGCGTCACTCGCTGCCATTTTCGGATGGGCGTTCGCCGGATGGGGTACAACCCTGTACTGGTGGGCAGGTGTTCTCTACGTGGTACAGGTCCGCCGTTTGGTCCGAGCGGACACCACGACCGATTGAACTCGTCCGCCTGTTGAGCGGCCCCATCGGCCGGATGGCCCGCACTGCGAAAGTGCGGGACCCTGGACGGGGGAAGTCGGTCAATCCGTCTCTTAGAGGAGGACGCTTCCGACATGAAGGCCGTCGTGATGGCCGGAGGCGAAGGCACGCGCCTTCGCCCAATGACCTCGAGCATGCCCAAGCCGCTCCTGCCGGTGGCCAACCGGCCGATCATGGAGCACGTTCTGCGGCTGCTCAAAAGGCATGGGCTCAACGAGACCGTGGTCACCGTGCAGTTCCTGGCCTCGCTGGTCAAGAACTACTTCGGTGACGGCGAGGAGCTCGGAATGGAGCTCACCTATGCCAACGAGGAGAAGCCACTCGGTACCGCCGGAAGCGTCAAGAACGCCGAGGAGGCGTTGAAGGACGATGCCTTCCTCGTCATTTCCGGTGACGCCCTGACCGACTTCGACCTCACCGACCTCATCAATTTCCACAAGGAAAAGGGCGCGCTCGTCACCGTCTGTCTGACACGCGTGCCCAACCCGCTCGAATTCGGCATCACCATCGTCGACGAAGAGGGCAAGGTCGAGCGGTTCCTGGAGAAGCCGACCTGGGGTCAGGTCTTCTCCGACACCGTGAACACCGGCATCTACGTCATGGAGCCCGAGGTCTTCGACTACGTCGACCCCGATGTACCCGTGGACTGGTCCGGTGACGTCTTCCCGCAGCTGATGAAGGAGGGCAAGCCCGTCTACGGCTACGTCGCCGAGGGCTACTGGGAGGACGTCGGCACGCACGAGAGCTATGTGAAGGCCCAGGCCGACGTTCTGGAACGCAAGGTCGACGTCGACATCGACGGCTTCGAGATCTCCCCCGGCGTCTGGGTGGCCGAGGGCGCCGAGGTGCACCCCGACGCCGTACTGCGCGGGCCCCTGTACATCGGTGACTACGCCAAGGTCGAGGCCGGCGCCGAAATCCGGGAACACACGATCGTCGGCTCCAACGTCGTCGTCAAGAGCGGTGCCTTCCTGCACAAGGCGGTCGTGGCCGACAACGTCTACGTCGGACCGCACAGCAATCTGCGCGGCTGTGTCGTCGGCAAGAACACCGACATCATGCGCGCCGCGCGGATCGAGGACGGCGCCGTCATCGGGGACGAGTGCCTGGTCGGTGAAGAATCGATCATCCAGGGCAATGTGCGGGTCTACCCGTTCAAGACCATCGAGGCCGGTGCGTTCGTCAACACCTCGGTCATCTGGGAATCGAGAGGGCAGGCCCATCTCTTCGGGGCGCGCGGGGTCTCCGGAATCCTGAACGTGGAGATCACCCCGGAACTCGCGGTACGCCTGGCCGGCGCCTACGCGACGACCCTGAAGAAGGGCTCCACCGTCACCACGGCCCGCGACCACTCCCGCGGCGCCCGCGCACTGAAGCGAGCGGTGATCTCCGCGCTGCAGGCCAGCGCCATCGACGTACGGGACCTGGAGAACGTACCGCTGCCCGTGGCGCGGCAGCAGACGGCGCGCGGCAGTGCCGGCGGCATCATGATCCGGACCACGCCCGGGGTGCCGGACTCCGTGGACATCATGTTCTTCGACGGACAGGGCGCCGACCTCTCCCAGGGCAGCCAGCGCAAGCTGGACCGGGTGTTCGCGCGGCAGGAGTACCGGCGGGCCTTCCCCGGCGAGATCGGTGACCTGCACTTCCCGTCCAGCGTCTTCGACTCGTACACCGGGTCGCTGCTGCGGGACGTCGACATCACCGGGATCGCGGACTCCGGGCTCAAGGTGGTCGTCGACGCCTCCAACGGCAGCGCCGGCCTGGTGCTGCCCAGCCTGCTCGGCAAGCTGGGCGTGGACTCGCTGACGATCAACCCCGGACTCGACGAGTCCAGGCCCACCGAGTCGGCCGACATGCGGCGCTCCGGGCTGGTGCGGCTCGGTGAGATCGTGGCGTCCTCGCGGGCGGCCTTCGGCGTGCGGTTCGACCCGGTCGGTGAGCGGCTCTCGCTCGTCGACGAGAAGGGCCGCATCATCGAGGACGACCGGGCGCTGCTGGTGATGCTCGACCTGATCGCGGCCGAGCGGCGCAGCGGACGGGTGGCGCTGCCGGTGACGACCACCAGGATCGCCGAGCAGGTGGCCGCGTACCACGGCACCCAGGTCGAGTGGACGACCACCTCGCCCGACGACCTCACCCGGGTCGGAGGCGAGGAAGGGGCGATCTTCGGCGGTGACGGCAAGGGCGGCTTCATCGTCCCGGAGTTCAGCAGCGTCTACGACGGCACGGCCGCCTTCGTACGGCTGATCGGGCTGGTGGCGCGCACGCAGCTCACGCTGAGCCAGATCGACGCGCGGATCCCCCGTGCGCACGTCCTCAAGCGCGACCTGGCGACCCCGTGGGCCGTCAAGGGGCTCGTGATGCGGCGGGTCGTGGAGGCGGCCGGAGACCGCTTCGTGGACACCACCGACGGCGTGCGTGTGGTGGAGGCCGACGGCCGCTGGGTGATGGTGCTGCCCGACCCGGCCGAGGCCGTCACCCACCTGTGGGCCGAGGGCCCGGACGACGCCTCCGCGCAGGCGCTGCTCGACGAGTGGTCCGCCGTGGTGGACAGCGCGGGCCGCTAGAAACACCCCGCACGCGTGCGTGCCGGACAAGTGTCCCCAAGGGGGCCTGTCCGGCACGCCGGTGGGGCCGTTCGGAGGTAGTGGCCGGGGCGTGCGACGATGTGCGGCATGCCGCAGCAACCCCCCGTTCGGAGCACATCCACGCGGCCCGCGCGCCCGGACGCGTCCATGTCCTTGCTGACCAACGTCATGGACCACAGCCTCGACGACGGATACGCCGAGGCCGCCGCGCGGAAGAAGGCCCAGGACGGCGGCGGGCTGCCCAGGACCCTCCGGGCCAAGCTCGGCCTGGCCGCCGGTCTCGTGCTGGCGGCCCTGGTCGTGACGGTCGGCGCCGCACAGGCGAGGGTCGCGGCGCCCGCCGTCGCCAAGGAGCGCGAGGAACTGGTCGACCGCATCGAGGAGGAGACCTCCGCGGCCGACAGGCTCCAGGAGAGCATCGAGGAGCTGCGCGGCGACGTGAGCGCGCGGCAGCGCGAGGCCCTCGAGAAGAACGGTGACAGCGACCGGTCCGACCTGGTAGGCATCCTGTCCGGCGCCATCGAGGTGCACGGGCCCGGAGTGAAGCTCGTCGTGGACGACGCCAAGGACGCTGGCACGGGCGGCGACGGGCAGCCGCGCGGCACCTCCGGATTCTCCGACACGGGCCGGGTGCGCGACCGGGACATGCAGCGTGTGGTCAACGGTCTGTGGGAATCGGGGGCCGAGGCGATCTCCATCAACGGGCAGCGCCTGACGGCGCTGTCGGCGATCCGGGCCGCGGGTGACGCGATCCTGGTCGACAACCGGCCGCTGGTACCGCCGTACACGGTGCTCGCGGTGGGGGACGGCGAACGGCTCAGCAGCCGGTTCCAGGACAGCGTGGACGGGTTCTACCTGCACGCACTCCAGGAGAACTACGGCATCCGCACCGCCATCTCCGTCGCGGACGACCTCGAACTGCCGGCCGCACCGAGCGTGATCGTACGTACAGCACAGCCGATAACCGAGAAGGGCACATCGTGATCGCCGTACTGGGCCTCGTCGTGGGAGTCGTGGCCGGCCTGCTGGTCCGGCCGGAGGTGCCGGCCGCCGTCGAGCCTTATCTGCCGATCGCCGTCGTCGCGGCGCTCGACGCCGTCTTCGGCGGTCTGCGGGCCATGCTCGACGGGATCTTCGACGACAAGGTCTTCGTGGTGTCCTTCCTGTCGAACGTGGTCGTGGCCGCCCTGATCGTGTTCCTGGGCGACAAGCTCGGTGTCGGGGCGCAGCTGTCCACCGGTGTCGTGGTCGTCCTCGGCATCCGCATCTTCTCCAACGCCGCGGCGATCCGCCGCCACGTCTTCCGGGCGTGAGGCCGATGAGCGAACAGGACGAGCAGCGGGCGGCGAGCGGCCTGCGCAGGGAACTGCCCGACGAGGTGCCGCCCTCGAAGTCCCCGGCGGACGCGGCCGGGTCCGCCGACGCCCCGGGCACGGAACGCACGCAGGGGGAGCGGGCCGGACTGACCGGCAGGCAGCGCCTCGTGAAGGGGCTGTGGCCGCCGCGGCTGACCCGGGCGCAACTCATCGTGGCCCTCCTCCTGTTCGGCCTCGGGTTCGGTCTCGCGGTCCAGGTCGCCTCCAACAGCGAGGGCGACGGCGCGCTGCGCGGCGCGCGGCAGGAGGATCTGGTCCGCATCCTCGATGAACTGGACGACCGAAGTCAGCGTCTAGAAGACGAGAAGCAGGGTCTCGAGAAGCAGCGCGACGAGCTGGAGAACAGCTCCGACCAGGCGGAGGAGGCCCGCAGGCAGACGCTCGAGAAGGAGCGGCAACTGGGCATCCTCGCGGGCACCGTGGCCGCGCAGGGGCCCGGCATCACGGTGACCATCGAGGACACGAAGGGGACGGTCGAGGCGAACATGCTGCTCGACGCCATCCAGGAGCTGCGCGCGGCGGGGGCGGAGGCGATCCAGGTGAACGGTGTCCGGGTCGTCGCCGGCACGTACCTGGCGGACTCCGACGAGTCCGTGAGCGTGGACGGGAACAAGATCAACGCGCCCTATCGTTTCCAGGTCATCGGCAAGCCGCAGGACCTCGAACCGGCTCTCAACATTCCTGGAGGTGTGGTGCAGACTCTGGAGAAGGAACAGGCCACCGTTACTGTTGAGAGGTCGAGCAAGATCGTCGTGGACGCCTTGCGAGCGGCGAAGCGGCCTGACTACGCTCGGTCGTCCTCCCAGTGAACCGGCGGTGCATGGGGGGAGTCCGGCGAGGGCATGAGGTTGCGGGGGGTCGGCGCACCGATTGGGTGGTGCGTGGTGGAAACTGTCTGGTGGAGACGGACGTTGTGAAGGTGTCCGGGTCGGCCAGTACGTTCAGTCAGGGTTCGTCCTGCCCCACGGGCGGGTCTGTTTCGGTCAAGGGGAATCGCCCGTGAAGTTGTTTGCGAAGTTGTTCGGCAAGAGCGCGCGAGAGGGCCGCGAGAACGCGACCGCTCGCCATCGGGCACAGCCCGACGCGGAGGGCGGGCGCCCGATGTTCCGGGACCAGGTCGCTGGTCCGGGCGGTGACATTTCCGGTGGTCAGGGCGCGGCGTCTGTTGACCCTGCGCAGTCCGGCGGCATAGGTTTCGGCCAACCGTCAGCCTCAGGTGCGGGTGGAGGGTTCGCTCCCGGCCCGTACGCGTCGAATGCCCCGGCGGGGCAGCCGCGGCAGGAGGATCCGTCCATGTCGGCCCTGGTCTGTACGAGGTGCGGTAACCGCAACGCGGAGAACAGCCGCTTCTGCTCCAACTGCGGCGCGCCGCTGCGCCCCGGAGCCGTTCCGGAGCGTGCCTCCGAGACGACCTCCACGATCTCCATCTCGGGCCTGGAGGCGTACGACGCCGAGGCCACCGGCCAGACCGCGATGCCGTCGCTGTCCCCCGAGGCGCAGGCCGCCGTCGACGCGCTGCCGCTGGGCTCCGCGCTCCTGGTGGTGCGCCGCGGCCCGAACTCGGGCAGCCGCTTCCTGCTGGACGGCGAGCTGACCACCGCCGGGCGTCACCCGCAGAGCGACATCTTCCTGGACGACGTGACGGTCTCGCGCCGCCACGTGGAGTTCCGCCGCAGCCACGACGGCTCGTTCACGGTCGCCGACGTCGGCAGCCTGAACGGCACGTACGTCAACCGCGAGCGCATCGACCAGGTCGCCCTGTCGAACGGTGACGAGGTGCAGATCGGCAAGTACCGGCTGGTCTTCTACGCGAGCCAGCGGGGCTACTGACCGCCCCCGGGCCATCGCCCGGGGAACCCCCAGGGAAGGTCCATGCTTCAAACACCGAGCGGCGGTGCCGGGAACGGCACCGTCGCCCCGGACAGTGGGCTGATGAGCATCGGCGCGGTGCTGAACGCGCTGCGTGACGAGTTTCCCGACATCACCATCTCCAAGATCCGTTTCCTGGAGTCGGAGGGGCTCGTCGAGCCGCGGCGGACGCCGGCCGGGTATCGGAAGTTCAGCGCCCATGACGTCGAGCGTCTCGCCCGGGTGCTGCGCATGCAGCGCGACCACTATCTGCCGCTGAAGGTGATCCGGGAACACCTGGACGCCATGGAGCGCGGCGAGGCCGTCCCCTTGCCCGCGCTGGGCAGGCAGCGGGACGGAGAGCCGGCGCGGGAGCCGGCCGAGGGGCCCACCGTGGCCCGGATCGGCCGCGAGGAGCTGCTCGCCGCCGCCGGTATCGGCGAGCGGGAACTGGAGGAATGGGAGTCCTACGGGCTCCTGGCCCCGCTGCCCGACGGGAGCTACGACGCCGAGGCGGTGACCGTGGCCTCGCTGGTGGTCCAGCTGGGCAGGTTCGGCATCGAGCCGCGGCACCTGCGGGTGATGAAGGCCGCCGCCGACCGGGAGGCCGGTCTGGTGGACCAGGTGGTGGCGCCGCTGAAGCGCCACCGCAACCCGCAGACCCGGGCCCACGCCGAGGCCCGCACCAAGGAACTGGCGGGGTTGGCGGTGAAGCTGCACGCGGCGCTGGTGCAGACGGCCCTGGGCGTGCGGCTGCCCTGATCACACCCTCGTCCCGACACGCCTCGACGGGCCCCGGACACGTCCTGACCGCCGTGGCGCACGGGCCCCGGTCCGCGGCCGGATCGCCCACCCGGGCCCGGCCCGACTACCCAAATGTCCCGGGTACGGCCTAGGGTTGCTGTGTGAACGAGCTCGATGTCGTAGGTGTCCGGGTCGAGATGCCCTCCAACCAGCCGATCGTGCTGCTGCGCGAGGTGGGGGGCGAACGCTACCTGCCCATCTGGATCGGCCCGGGGGAGGCGACGGCGATCGCCTTCGCACAGCAGGGCATGGCTCCCGCGCGCCCGCTGACTCACGACCTGTTCAAGGACGTGCTGGAAGCCGTGGGCCAGGAGCTCACGGAAGTGCGCATCACGGACCTGCGGGACTCCGTCTTCTACGCCGAGCTGGTCTTCGCCAGCGGCGTCGAGGTGAGCGCGAGGCCCTCGGACGCGATAGCGCTGGCGCTGCGCACCGGAACGCCGATCTACGGCAGCGACACGGTGCTCGACGACGCGGGGATCGCCATTCCGGACGAGCAGGAGGACGAGGTGGAGAAGTTCCGCGAGTTCCTCGACCAGATCTCGCCGGAGGACTTCGGGACCAGCAACCAGTGAGCCGCGCGGGCCGGGACGCCGGAGGCGGCGCACGGCCCTCTCCGAGCACATTCGGCTAGCCTTTCCCCGCGATGGGCACGGGAAACCACTCGTAGGGTGATTATCACTCGGCGTGCCGAGTGTGGCGATCGTTGACGCACCCTTGGTGACTGCCTACCGTCGAGGAGGCAGGTCAAGGACGGAGGTCGGCGTGAGGATCAGCGGCGACGGTACGGCTGGGGGTGGCCCCGGGCACAGCCTCGGGGCGGGTGGTCCGTACCCTCCCCCCGGCACCCGGTTGCGTGCGGGCGGGGGCTATCCGCAGCACGGCGCGGCCGGCCCGGCTCCGCAGCGCCCGGCGGCGGTGCCGAGTGGCGGAGGAGCGACGTCCATGGCGTCCGACCAGATCGGTTACCGGGGACCGACGGCCTGCGCGGCCGCCGGCATCACCTATCGGCAGCTCGACTACTGGGCCCGCACCGGCCTCGTCGAGCCCAGTGTGCGACCCGCTCACGGTTCCGGCACCCAGCGTCTGTACAGCTTCCGCGACGTGGTGGTGCTGAAGATCGTCAAGCGCTTCCTCGACACCGGTGTCTCCCTGCAGAACATTCGCACGGCCGTCCAGCACCTCAGGGAGCGCGGTTTCCGCGACCTGGAGCGGATGACGCTGATGAGCGACGGCGCCACGGTCTACGAGTGCACCTCTCCCGACGAGGTGCACGCCCTGCTCCAGGGCGGCCAGGGCATCTTCGGCATCGCCGTCGGAGTGGTGTGGCGGGACGTGGAGAGCGCGCTGTCCCAGCTGCACGGTGAGCGGATCGACACGGGCGAGACCCTGGTCGGGCACAATCCCGCCGACGAGCTGGCGCGGCGGCGCAACCGGGCGGTCTGAACGACGCCGCGCGCGGACGGGGCGTTGTCAGTGGCGTAGGGCACCATCGGAAGCGTGAGAACCGCGCCCACGATCCTGCATCTCGACATGGATGCCTTCTTCGCCTCGGTGGAGCAGGCGTCCAAGCCGAGTCTGCGTGGGAAGGCCGTGGTCGTGGGTGGCCTCGGGCCGCGCGGGGTGGTGGCCACCGCCTCGTACGAGGCGCGGGTCTTCGGTGTCCACTCGGCGATGCCCATGGGGCAGGCCCGGCGCCTCGCCCCCAACGCCGCGTACCTCGTCCCGCGCTTCGAGCTGTACCGGACGATCAGCGAGCAGGTGATGCGGCTCCTGCGGGCCCTGTCGCCGCTGGTGGAGCCGCTGAGCCTGGACGAGGCGTTCGTGGACCTGGAGGCGGGCGGGGCGGCGTGGGACGCGGCCTCGGCCCGGCTGGCCGGGGAGAAGCTGCGCGCGGACATCCGCGCCGTCACCGGCATCACCGGGTCGGTGGGGCTGGCCGCGTCCAAGATGCTCGCCAAGATCGCCTCGGAGGAGGCCAAGCCCGACGGGCTGGTCCTGATCCCGCCGGGGACGGAGCGGGCCAAGCTGGAGCCGATGTCCGTGCGCACGCTGCCCGGCGTCGGCCCGGCCACCGGCGATCACCTGCGGCGGGCCGGGATCACCACGGTCGGCGAACTCGCCGAGGCGGGCGAGGACGAGCTGGTGCGACTGCTGGGCAAGGCGCACGGGCACGCCCTGTACGCCATGGCCCTGGCCCACGACGAGCGGCCGGTGGTGGCCGAGCGGGAGACCAAGTCGGTGTCGGTGGAGGACACCTATGACATCGACATCCACGACCGCACGCGGGTCGGCATGGAGGTGCGGCGGCTGGCGGACCGGTGTGTGCGCCGGCTGCGGGGCTCCGGGCTGTCCGGGCGGACCATCGTCCTCAAGGTGCGCAGGTACGACTTCTCCACGCTGACCCGGTCGGAGACGCTGCGCGGGCCGACGGACGACCCGGCGGTGGTGCGGGAGGCGGCGGCCCGCCTGCTGGACCTGGTGGACACCACCGGCGGGGTGCGCCTGCTGGGCGTCGGTGTCACCGGGCTCGCCGACTACACGCAGGAGGACCTCTTCGCACAGGCGGCGGGAGACCGGGCCGCCGAGATCGCCGACGACTCCGAGACCACGGCCGAGCCGGCCGCGGAACAGCGCCCGGCACCCGGTGAGCGCCGGTGGCCGGCCGGGCACGACGTGCGGCACACGGAGCACGGGCACGGCTGGGTGCAGGGCAGCGGTCTCGGCCGGGTCACCGTGCGCTTCGAGACGCCGTACTCGGGGACCGGTCGCGTCCGGACCTTCCCGGTCGACGACCCGGACCTGACTCCGGCGGATCCGCTGCCGCTGGTGCCGCCGGTCCCCATGGTCGCGGCCGTCCCGTGCAGACCCGGCGGCCCCGGGCCGGCGTCCGAGATCCACGGGGCGTCCGGGGCAGCCGCCGATGCGGCCTGGGCCGACACCGGGTCGGGGGCCGAGGTGGAGACGGGTCCAGGGACTTGACGGGGGTCGGGATCGTCCCGGGGCCGATGCCCAGGCCGGGGCCGGGGCCGCGGGAGTGACCGGCCCGGCAGCCGCGCCGCCGGACCCCGCGGGACGTGCGTCTCCGACTGCCGACTGACGGCTGCCGGCTGCCGGGCGGTGCGGCGGGCCGGCGGAGCGGGTCCGAGCGTCAGGTGTCTTCCTTGCCCCGGCCGGCCAGCTTGCCGAAGTCGTGGTCGGGCGGCGGGGGAGGGGCGGCCACGTCCAGGCCGTAGTGGTGGTAGAGCTGGAGTTCCTGCTCCGGCGAGAGGTGGCGGCCGACGCCGAAGTCGGGGGCCTCCTTGATGAGGGAGCGGTCGAAGGGCACCCGCAGCGCGCCGTCCACCAGCTCACTCGGCTCCAGGGGCACGAACGCGTCCCTGCTGAACAGACCGGTGCGGATGGCCGCCCATTCGGGGACGCCGGTGGCGTCGTCGAGATAGACCTCGTCGACGGTGCCGATCCGGGCGCCGTTGCGGTCGAACGCCTTGCGGCCGATCAGGTTGCGCGGGTCTATCTCGGTACGCACGGGCCCTCCACATGGTCGTACTGGGGTCGTGCACCAGCCGACCCGCCAGCCGCCGAAATCATCCGTAGTCACTACGAAAGAGCACATAGGGCCGCTCGGCCACTCGAAGGTCCGTGCGGCGACCTCGCTGGTACTCTGGCAACGGCTGCTGACCCCGTGCGGGAGAGTCCTCCGGGCATCACCGGAGGCGCCGAAGGAGCAAATCCTCCCCGGAATCTCTCAGGCTCACGTACCGCACGGACGAGGTCACTCTGGAAAGCAGGGCGGGTGTCGACGGCTTCCGCTCTCACCGACGGTGAAAGCCGGGAGAGCCCTCGGGCCCCCCGGTGAAGCTCTCAGGTCGAGATGACAGAGGGGGAGGCCGTCCGGGTACCCGCGCCGTGGTGCCCCTCGCAGGTCGTCAGACCAGGAGGCCTCCGCAATGACCGCCCATCGCACCCCGCTCACCGAACTCGAACAGGCCATGCCGTTCGAGCAGCGCCACATCGGCCCCGACCACGAGGCCCGGGCCAAGATGCTCGCGCAGGTCGGTTACGGTTCGCTCGACGAGCTGACGGCCGCCGCGGTGCCGGATGTGATCAAGAACGCCGACGCGCTGGACCTGCCCGGTGCCCGCTCCGAGGCCGAGGTGCTGGCCGAGCTGCGCTCGCTGGCCGACCGCAACCAGGTCCTCGACTCCATGATCGGCCTGGGTTACTACGGCACCTTCACCCCGCCGGTGATCCTGCGCAACGTCATGGAGAACCCGGCCTGGTACACCGCGTACACGCCGTACCAGCCGGAGATCTCCCAGGGCCGTCTGGAGGCCCTGCTGAACTTCCAGACGATGGTCGCCGAGCTCACCGGCCTGCCCACCTCCGGCGCCTCGCTGCTGGACGAGGGCACCGCCGCCGCCGAGGCGATGGCGCTGTCCCGGCGCATGGGCAAGAACAAGAAGGGCCTCTTCCTGGTCGACGCGGACGCCCTGCCGCAGACCATCGCCGTGATCCAGACCCGTGCCGAGCCGACCGGCGTCGAGGTGGTCGTCGCCGACCTGAGCGAGGGCATCCCCGCCGAGGTCGCCGAGCGGGAGATCAACGGCGTCCTGATCCAGTACCCCGGCGCCTCCGGTGCCGTACGCGACATCAAGCCGGTGATCGACCGGGCGCACGAGCTGGGTGCCCTCGTCACCGTCGCCGCCGACCTGCTCGCCCTCACGCTGCTCACCTCGCCCGGTGAACTGGGCGCGGACATCGCGGTCGGCACGACCCAGCGCTTCGGTGTGCCGATGGGCTTCGGCGGACCGCACGCCGGCTACATGGCGGTGCACGAGAAATTCGCCCGCAGTCTGCCGGGCCGCCTGGTCGGCGTCTCCGTGGACGCCGACGGCAACAAGGCCTACCGCCTGGCCCTGCAGACCCGCGAGCAGCACATCCGCCGCGAGAAGGCCACCAGCAACATCTGCACCGCTCAGGTGCTGCTCGCCGTGATGGCCGGCATGTACGCCGTCTACCACGGCCCCGAGGGGCTGCGGGCCATCGCCCGCCGCACCCACCGCTACGCCTCCGTCACCGCCGCGGGCCTCGCGGCCGGCGGCGTCGAGATCGTGCACGGCGCCTACTTCGACACGGTCACCGCGCGGGTGCCCGGCCGGGCCGACGCGATCGTCCACGCGGCCCGCGAGAACGGCATCAACCTGCGCCTCGTCGACGCCGACCACGTCTCGTTCGCCTGCGACGAGACCACCACGCGCGCCCAGGTCGGCGGCGTGTGGAACGCCTTCGGCGTCGAGGGCGACATCGAGGCGCTGGACGCCGCCACCGAGGAGACGCTGCCCGAGGCGCTGCTGCGCACCGACGACTTCCTCACCCACCCGGTCTTCCACCAGCACCGCTCCGAGACGGCGATGCTGCGCTACCTGCGCCGCCTCGCCGACCGGGACTACGCGCTGGACCGCGGCATGATCCCGCTGGGCTCCTGCACCATGAAGCTCAACGCGACCACCGAGATGGAGCCGGTCACCTGGCCCGAGTTCGGCCAGCTGCACCCCTTCGCGCCCGCCGAGCAGGCGCAGGGCTACCTGACGCTCATCCGCGAGCTGGAGGAGCGGCTCGCCGAGGTCACCGGGTACGACAAGGTCTCGCTCCAGCCGAACGCCGGGTCGCAGGGCGAGTTCGCCGGCCTGCTCGCCGTGCGCGGCTACCACCGCGCCAACGGCGACGACCAGCGCACCGTCTGCCTCATCCCGTCCTCCGCGCACGGCACCAACGCGGCGAGCGCCGTCATGGCCGGCATGAAGGTCGTCGTCGTCAAGACCGCCGAGGACGGCGAGATCGACGTCGAGGACCTGCGCGCCAAGATCGAGAAGCACCGCGACGAGCTGGCCGTGCTGATGATCACCTACCCGTCCACGCACGGTGTCTTCGAGGAGCACGTCGCCGACATCTGCGCCCGGGTGCACGACGCCGGCGGCCAGGTCTACGTGGACGGCGCCAACCTCAACGCCCTGGTCGGCCTCGCCAAGCCGGGCCACTTCGGCGGCGACGTCTCCCACCTGAACCTGCACAAGACCTTCTGCATCCCGCACGGCGGCGGCGGTCCCGGCGTCGGCCCCGTGGCCGTACGGTCGCACCTGGCGCCGTACCTGCCCAACCACCCGCTGCAGCCCGCGGCCGGTCCGCAGACGGGCGTCGGCCCGATCTCGGCGGCGCCCTGGGGCTCGGCCGGCATCCTGCCGATCTCCTGGTCGTACGTCCGGCTGATGGGCGGCGAGGGCCTCAAGCGGGCCACACAGGTGGCCGTGCTGTCCGCCAACTACATCGCCAAGCGCCTGGAGCCGCACTACCCGGTGCTGTACACCGGTCCGGGCGGCCTGGTCGCGCACGAGTGCATCATCGACCTGCGCCCGCTGACCAAGGCGACCGGCGTCAGCGTCGACGACGTCGCCAAGCGGCTGATCGACTACGGCTTCCACGCGCCGACGATGTCCTTCCCGGTGGCCGGCACGCTGATGATCGAGCCGACCGAGTCCGAGGACCTGACCGAGCTGGACCGTTTCTGCGAGGCGATGATCGCCATCCGCGCGGAGATCGAGAAGGTCGGCTCCGGTGCCTGGCCCGCCGAGGACAACCCGCTGCGCGGCGCCCCGCACACCGCGGGCGCGCTGGGCGGCGACTGGGACCACGCCTACTCGCGCGAGGAGGCCGTCTTCCCGGCCGGGGTGTCCGCCGCCGACAAGTACTGGCCGCCGGTCCGCCGGATCGACCAGGCCTACGGTGACCGGAACCTCGTCTGCTCCTGCCCGCCGCTGGACGCGTACGAGGACTGAGCCGTCGTGCCGAGGCCCCGCCCGGACCCGCAGGGGGTCCCGGCGGGGCCTCGGCCGTCTTCGTGATCACACCCTGGCCAGGGAGACCTCCGTCGACTTGACCAGCGCGACGACCGGGGCCCCGACGGCGAGACCGAGGTCGTCGGCGGCGTCCCGGGTGATCGCGGCGGTGAGTTCGGCGCCCTCGACGGCGACCTGGACGGACGCCATCGCCGCGCCGGTGCTCAGGGCGGTGACCGTGCCCGGGAGCCGGTTGCGGATGGACAGGCCCTCGACGCGGCCGGTGGCCAGGGAGACCTCCGTCGACTTCACCAGGGCGTGGACGGCGGTCCCGGGGGCCAGCGCGAGGTCGTCGGCGGCGTCCCGGGTGATCGCCGCCGTGACGTCCTGGCCGCCCGAGAGGCGGACCCGGACCGTCGCCATCGCCTCGCCCGGGGTGACGGTGGTGACGGTGCCGGGGAGCTGGTTGCGGATGCTCAGGCTCATGGAGGGCACGGTAGCCCGGCGAGGGCGTCATGCCGGGTATGCGTGCGTCTGCGTCGCCTTGACCGTCGCCCACACCGGTGCCCCCGGGTGGAGGCCGAGTTCGGCGGCGGCGACCGTGGTGAGGTCGGCGGCCAGCGGGAGTTCGCCCGTCAGGTCCGCGCGGATCTGGTCGCCGTGGGGCTCCAGGCCCGCGACCTCGCAGCGCCACAGGTTGCGCGCGCTGGCGCCCTCGGGGCGTTCCCCGTACAGGGTCACGGCACTCGGCGGGAAGGCCACGAAGACCGCCCCGGAGAGGTTCTCGGTGGTGGTGATGGCCGGGCCGGCGTCCAGGCGGACGGTGTGGCCGTCGGCGTGCCCGCGGTAGAGGTTCAGGCCGACCAGCCGGGCGATGTAGTCCGTGCGCGGCCGGCGGGCGATGTCGCCGGGGGCGCCCTCCTGCACGACGCGACCGTGCTCGACCACGACCAGCCGGTCGGCGAGCACCATGGCGTCCAGCGGGTCGTGGGTCACCAGTACGGCGACGGCCTCGAACTCGGCCAGGTGACGGCGGAGCTGGGCGCGCACCTCCAGCCGGGTGCGGGCGTCCAGTGCCGCGAGGGGCTCGTCCAGGAGGAGCAGCCGAGGGTGCGTGGCGAGGGCCCGGGCGAGCGCGACGCGCTGGGCCTGGCCGCCGGAGAGGCGGCGGGGCTTGGCACCCGCGTGCTCGGCCAGGCCCATGCGGTCGAGCCAGCCGGCGGCCAGCGCACGGGCCTGTGCCTTGCTCGCACCTCGGCAGCGCGGCCCGAAGGCGACGTTGTCGAGCGCGGACAGGTGCGGGAAGAGCAGGTAGTCCTGGAAGACCACGCCGACCGGCCGGGATTCGGGGGGCGTGCGGTCCAGGTCGGTGCCGTCCAGGCGCAGGTGGCCGCCGCCGAGCGGCACGAGCCCGGCCAGTGCGCGCAGGGCGGTGGTCTTGCCCGCTCCGTTGGGACCGAGCAGCGCGACGACGTCGCCGGGTGCGGCGGTCAGCGTGACGTCGAGCCGGAAGGTGCCGCGGTCCACGACGAGCCGGGCGTCGAGGCCGCCGTCGGGACAGCGGCCGCCGGGCGGCTCCGTGACGGCGGGTTCTCGCGCGGGGACGGTCCGTCCCGCGCCGGTGGCGGGTCCGCCGGTATCGTTCATGTCGCCCTCGTCCGGTCCGCCGGACGCCTTCGCCCGGCCCGTCATGACGCCCTCATCCAGCGGTCCCGCAGCCCGGCCAGCACGGCGATGGAGACGGCCAGCAGCACCAGACTGAGGGCGATCGCCGCCGCAGGGTCGTTCTGCAGGGCGAGGTACACCGCCAGCGGCATGGTCTGGGTCCGGCCCGGGAAGTTGCCCGCGAAGGTGATCGTCGCCCCGAACTCGCCCAGTGCCCGCGCCCACGCCAGCACGGCGCCCGCCGCGATGCCCGGCGCGATCAACGGCAGCGTGACCCGGCGGAAGGCGGTGAAACGGGAGGCGCCCAGCGTCGTGGCGGCCTCCTCGAAGCGGGGGTCGGCCGCACGCAGGGTGCCCTCGACGCTGATCACCAGGAACGGCATCGCCACGAAGGTCTCGGCGAGCACGACACCCGTCGTCGTGAAGGGCAGGGTGATCCCGAACCACGCGTCCAGCCACTGCCCGACGACGCCGTTGCGGCCGAACGCCAGCAGGAGCGCCACGCCGCCCACCACCGGGGGGAGGACGAGCGGCAGCGTCACCAGCGCCCGTACGAAACCGCGGCCGGGGAACTCGGTGCGGGCCAGCAGCCAGGCCAGGGGCACGCCGACGACCAGACTCAACACGGTCGCCGAGGTGGCGCACAGCAGCGACAGCCGCAGCGCCTGCCACACCTCCGGGCTGGTCAGCTGGTCGGGCAGGTCGCGCCACGGAGCGCGGACCAGCAGCGCGACCAGCGGCAGCAGCAGGAAGGCCAGGCCGGCGAGCGCGGGCACCAGCAGCGGGACCGGCACCGTGCGGGCGCCGGACCGGCGGGGGCCGTGCTTGCTCATGGCGTGCCGAACCCGGCGTCCGTCAGCACCCGTTGCCCCTCGGCGGACTTCACCAGCGCGACGAACGCCTTCGCCGCGCCCGGGTTGGGCGCGTCCTCGAGGACGGTGATCGGGTAGTCGTTGACGGCCTCGTCCGCCTCGGGGAAGTCCACGCCCGCCACCTTGCCGCCGGCCGCCCTGACGTCGGTCCGGTAGACGAGGGCGGCGTCGGCCTCCTTCAGCTCGACCTTCGTCAGCGCGGCCTTGACGTCCTGCTCGTAGGAGACCGGGTTGAGGTCGAGACCGCCGGCCGCCAGTGCCTTCTGTGCCGCGGCGCCGCACGGCACGCT
Organism: Streptomyces rochei; assembly: GCA_002155895.1. Classification (GTDB taxonomy): domain Bacteria; phylum Actinomycetota; class Actinomycetes; order Streptomycetales; family Streptomycetaceae; genus Streptomyces; species Streptomyces rochei. The sequence continues at coordinate 7,105 of MUMD01000162.1, read as the reverse complement.
CTTGTCGCACAGCACCACCTTGAGGCCGGAGGCGGTGAGGTCCTGGAGGGAGGAGATCCGCTCGGGGTTGCCCGGCAGGGTGGCGATCTCCAGCCGGTTGCGTACGAAGGTGGAGGGTTCACCGGCCGCGGCGCCGGCGTCGGTGACGGTGGCCATCGTCTTCGGGCTGGCGGAGGCGAAGACGTCCGCCGGGGCGCCGCTGGTGATGCCCGCGGCCAGGGAGTCGCTGCCGCCGAAGTTGAAGCTGACCTCGGTGCCCGGGTGCCGCTGCTCGAACGTCTCGCCGAGCTTCGTGAAGCTCTCCTTGAGCGAGGCGGCGGCGAAGACGGTGACCTGGCCGGAGAGCTTCGACGAGGACCCGGCCGAGCCCGCGTCCTCGTCCCCGCCCGAGGACGACGAACAGGCGCTCAGGGTCAGCAGTACGGCGGCGCCCGCGCCGCTCACCCGCAGACTCCGGCGGATGCCGCCGCTCACTCGCAGACTCCGGCGGATGCGGCGGGTCCTGGGCACGGAACGGGTCATCACGGGGCCACTCCCTCTGCGTCCTGGGCAGGAGCCCGGCAGGCCCGGTGACCGTGACCGGACGCACGGCGGACTCCCCGTTGCGTCGATCATACTGGCGCATCTGCCAGGTGTAAGTCTGTTGTGTCATCGCATGAGCGAGTCTCATGCGCCGAACACCTTGCATGTGCGTTCGTACAGCACGTCTCGGGCCGCGGGTCAGGTCCTGTCGACATGGACGTTCGTCGACTTCACGCGGGCCGTGGCCTCCATGCCGACCTCCAGGCCGAGTTCCTCCACCGCCTCCCGGGTCAGCAGGGAGACCAGGCGGTGCGGGCCGGCCTGGATCTCGACCTGCGCGGCCACGTCACCGAGCTTGATCGCCGTGACGATGCCGGGGAACGCGTTGCGCACCGAGGTGTGCGGCGTTTCCTCGTCGGTGCCCGCGGAACGGGCGAGTTCGACCGAGAAGGCGGCCAGGTCCCGCCCGTCGACCAGGCGCCGTCCGCCCTCGTCGCGGTGGGTGGTGATCCGGCCCGCGTCGGCCCAGCGGCGGGCGGTGTCCGGGCTGACGCCGAGCAGCCGCGCCGCCTGGCCGATCGTGTAGGACTGCATGCCGGTCACGATAGGGCCCGGGTGCGAGTGCGGTGGCCAGGGGGCGACCGTGGGCGGGGCGCGGTGCCGCGCGGTGGGCGCCGGAACGCGTCGCACGGGAGCGCCGTAAGAGAACCGTCAAAGGCGCGCAGACCACCGTATGGGACCCGTCAACAGCGGGCGTATCCGGTCACTTCCGGGGGTTTGCTCGAAGCGTCCTAGTCGCAACCGAACCTCACTCCAGGAGCTCACGATGGCCGACCTGGCCTTCGTCGTCGCCACGATCGCGGTGTTCGCGCTCGTGGCTCTCGTCGCCAAGGGGGTGACGAAGCTGTGACCGCCGAGAACGTCGTCGGCCTGGTCGTGGCCGTCGCCCTGCTGGGTTATCTCGTCCTCGCCCTGATCTTCCCGGAGAGGTTCTGAGAACTGACATGGGTCCCGTAACCGCCGGCGTGCTCCAGGCGCTGGCCCTGATCGGCGCACTGGCGCTCGCGCACATTCCGCTGGGCAACCACATGGTCCGGGTCTACACCTCCCCCCGCCACCTGCGGATCGAGAAGTGGATCTACCGGGGCATCGGCGCCGACCCGGACACGGAGATGCGCTGGCCCGCCTATCTGCGCGGCGTGCTCGCCTTCTCCTTCGCCGGTGTCCTCTTCCTCTACCTGCTCCAGCGCCTCCAGGGCGTCCTGCCGGGCTCGCTCGGCTTCGACTCCGTCGCGCCGGCGCAGGCCTTCAACACCGCCGCGTCCTTCGTCGCCAACACCAACTGGCAGTCGTACTACGGCGAGCAGACGATGGGGCACGTCGTGCAGACCGCCGGGCTCGCCGTGCAGAACTTCGTCTCCGCGGCGGTGGGCATGGCGGTCGCCGTCGCCCTCGTCCGCGGATTCGCGCGGGCCCGCACCGGCGAGCTGGGCAACTTCTGGTCGGACCTGGTGCGCGGGGTCACCCGGGTGCTGGTGCCGCTGGCCGTCGTCGGCGCGCTGATCCTGGTCGCCTGCGGGGTCGTCCAGAACTTCTCCGGGATCCACGAGGTCGGACAGTTCACGGGCGGCGTTCAGCAGTGGAACGGCGGGGCGGTCGCCTCGCAGGAGGTCATCAAGGAGCTGGGCACCAACGGCGGCGGGTACTTCAACGCCAACAGCGCCCACCCCTTCGAGAACCCGACGCCCTTCAGCAACCTGTTCGAGATCTTCCTGATCCTGCTGATCCCCGTCGCCCTCACCCGGACCTTCGGCCTGATGGTCGGCTCGGTGCGCCAGGGCTACGCCGTCCTCGCGACCATGGCCGCCCTCTGGATCGGCTTCGTCGCGCTGATGATGTGGACCGAGTTCGCCCACCCGGGTCCCGCTCCGCAGGCGGCCGGCGGCGCGATGGAGGGCAAGGAACTGCGCTTCGGGATCGGCGGCTCGTCGCTCTTCGCGGTGACCACGACGCTCACCTCCACCGGCGCCGTCAACTCCTTCCACTCCTCGTACACCGGGTTCGGCGGCGGTATCACCATGCTGGGCATGATGCTCGGGGAGATCGCGCCCGGCGGCGTCGGCTCCGGGCTCTACGGCATGCTGATCATGGCGGTCGTCGCGGTCTTCATCGCCGGACTCATGGTCGGGCGGACACCGGAGTACCTGGGCAAGAAGATCGGCCCCCGCGAGATCAAGCTGGCGGCCTTGTACATCCTGATCACCCCGGCCCTGGTGCTGGTGTTCACCTCGCTCTCCATGGCCCTGCCCACGCCGCCCGACTCGATGCTCAACCCCGGCGCCCACGGCTTCTCCGAGATCCTCTACGCCTTCACCTCCGCCGCGAACAACAACGGCTCGGCCTTCGCCGGGCTGAACGCCGACACCGACTGGTTCAACACCACCACCGGCCTCGCCATGCTGCTCGGCCGCTTCCTGCCCATGGTCCTCGTCCTGGCCCTGGCCGGTTCGCTGGCCGCACAGCAGCCGGTGCCGGCCACCGCGGGCACCCTGCGCACCGAGAAGCCGATGTTCAGCGGCCTGCTGGCCGGCGCCGTCCTGATCATCGTCGGGCTCACCTACTTCCCCGCGCTGGCCCTGGGCCCGCTGGCCGAAGGGCTCGCCTGATGACCATCCGCGTACAGGAGCACGAGGACGCCATGTCCGCACCCACCACACCGACCGCCTCCACACCGTCCGGCGCCGGGGTCCTCAAGCCCGCGCAGCTGCTGGCGTCGCTGCCCGAGGCGTTCCGCAAGCTCGACCCCAGGGTGATGGTCACGTCGCCCGTGATGTTCGTGGTGTGGATCGGCTCGGTGCTGACCACGGTCTTCTCCTTCAAGGACCCCGGGGACTGGTTCGGCTGGACGATCAGCGCCTGGCTCTGGCTCACCGTGCTCTTCGCCAACCTCGCGGAGGCGGTCGCCGAGGGCCGGGGCAAGGCGCAGGCCGACACGCTCCGCAAGGCCAAGACCGACACCGTCGCCCGCCGTGTCGACGGCGGCACCGTCCCCGGCACCGCCCTGCGCGTCGGTGATCTGGTGGTCTGCGAGGCCGGGGACGTCATCCCCGGGGACGGCGACGTCGTCGAAGGCGTCGCGTCGGTCGACGAGTCGGCGATCACCGGCGAGTCGGCCCCCGTCATCCGCGAGTCCGGCGGTGACCGCAGCGCCGTCACCGGCGGGACCAAGGTGCTCTCCGACCGCATCGTCGTCCGGATCACCACCGAGCCGGGCAAGACCTTCATCGACCGGATGATCAGCCTGGTCGAGGGCGCGGCACGGCAGAAGACGCCGAACGAGATCGCGCTGAACATCCTGCTGGCCTCGCTGACCGTCGTCTTCCTGCTGGCCTGCGCCACCCTGCCGTCCTTCGCCGACTACGCGGGGGCCCGTCTGACGCTGGTGGTGCTGGTGGCCCTGCTGGTGTGCCTGATCCCGACCACGATCGGCGCCCTGCTCTCCGCGATCGGCATCGCGGGCATGGACCGCCTGGTCCAGCGCAATGTGCTGGCCATGTCGGGCCGTGCCGTCGAGGCCGCCGGTGACGTCTCCACGCTGCTGCTGGACAAGACCGGCACCATCACGCTCGGCAACCGGCAGGCGGCGGCGTTCGTGCCGGTGCGCGGCACCACCGAGGCCGAGGTGGCGGACGCGGCGCAGCTCTCCTCGCTGGCCGACGAGACGCCCGAGGGCCGCTCGGTCGTCGTGCTCGCCAAGGAGAGGTACGGGCTGCGCGAGCGGCACCGGGGGGAGCTGGTCGGCGCGGAGTGGATCTCCTTCACGGCCCAGACCCGCATGTCCGGCGTGGACGTCGACGGCCGGCGCATCCGCAAGGGCGCGGCCGGCTCGGTGACCGCCTGGGTGCGCGAGCGCGGCGGGGAGGTCGCCGAGGACACGGAGCGGCTGGCCGACGGCATCGCCGAGGCGGGCGGAACGCCGCTGCTGGTCGCCGTGGAGGACGCCGACGGCGCCCGGATACTGGGCGTCGTCCACCTCAAGGACGTCGTCAAGCACGGCATGCGGGAGCGGTTCGAGGAACTGCGGCGCATGGGCATCAAGACCGTCATGATCACGGGCGACAACCCGCTGACCGCCAAGGCGATCGCGGACGAGGCGGGCGTCGACGACTTCCTCGCGGAGGCGACGCCCGAGGACAAGATGGCCCTGATCAAACGGGAGCAGGCGGGCGGCAAGCTGGTCGCGATGACCGGGGACGGCACCAACGACGCGCCCGCGCTCGCCCAGGCCGACGTCGGCGTGGCGATGAACACGGGCACCTCGGCGGCCAAGGAGGCCGGCAACATGGTCGACCTCGACTCCAACCCGACCAAGCTCATCGAGATCGTCGAGATCGGCAAGCAGCTCCTCATCACCCGGGGCGCGCTCACCACGTTCTCCATCGCCAACGACGTGGCCAAGTACTTCGCGATCATCCCGGCGCTGTTCGCGGCGGTCCACCCCGGCCTCGACAAGCTCAACATCATGCGCCTGTCCTCGCCGGACTCGGCGATCCTCTCGGCGGTGATCTTCAACGCGCTGATCATCATGGTGCTGGTGCCCCTGGCCCTGCGCGGCGTGCGGTACCGGCCGATGAGCGCGGACCGGATGCTGCGGCGCAACCTCGCGGTCTACGGCCTCGGCGGCCTGGTCGCCCCCTTCGTCGGCATCAAGCTCATCGACCTGCTTCTGTCCCTCATTCCCGGAATCGGTTGACCGCCATGAACAACTCGGTATCGAACACCGCCCGGTTGCTCGGCGCCGGACTGCGCGCCCTGCTCGTGCTGACCGTGGTGACGGGTGTCCTCTACCCGCTCGCGGTCACGGGTGCCGCCCAGGCCCTCTTCCGCGACCAGGCCAACGGCTCGCGGGTGGAGGCGGACGGCCGTGTCGTCGGCTCCTCGCTGATCGGCCAGTCCTACACCCTGCCGCCGGCGCCGGGGCGGGAGACGCCGGCGCCGGATCCGAAGTGGTTCCAGGGCCGACCCGCCGACGGGCTGGGGGAGAACACCCTCAACACCCGGTACCGGCTGCTGCTGTCCGGCGCCACCAACCTGGCCGCCGACAACCCCGAACTGGTCGAGCGGATCAGGGCCGCGCAGACGGCCGTCATCGAGGACAACTCGGTGCCGGGCCACACCGTCGAGCGGTCCGACGTCCCCGCCGACGCGGTGACCTCCTCGGGCTCGGGACTGGACCCCCACATCTCCCCGGCCTACGCCGCACTGCAGGTCCCGCGGGTCGCCCGGAACAACGGCCTGCCCGTCGAACAGGTCGGGAAGCTGGTCGAGAAGCACACCGAGGGCCGCACCCTCGGCTTCCTCGGCGAGCCGAGGGTGAACGTCCTGGAACTGAACATCGCCCTCGAGGAGCTGGCCTCCCGGAGCTGAGGGCGGGTGACCGCGCCGGAGGCGGCCCGGGGTACGGACCACCCCGCGCGGTGACCGGCCGCGGACGCACGTCGGGGCCGGCGCGCGGACCGCACGTCCGCGGGCCGGCCCCTCGGTTCGCCGGGCGGAGCGGTGCCCGCCGCCCGGCCGGTGCTCAGGCGGCGGTCGTCAGACCCGCACCGAGGGGGCGGTGCGGCGCGATGACCCGGCCGTCCGGCAGGAGCTCACCGGTGTCCTCGAACAGGACGACGCCGTTGCACAGCAGGCTCCAACCCTGCTCCGGGTGGTGCGCCACGAGGCGGGCGGATTCCCGGTCGGCGGAGTCGGCTGAGGGGCACGGTGGCTGGTGCTGACACATGAGTGGGGTCTCTCGGTCTGTCGTGACGGGTGAGTGTGCTGTCTTGTCTGTCCCGCGGCGTGAAACGTCGTTCATGGCCGCCCCCCGTTGTTTCGGTCGGTCCGAACCAGTGTTGCCCCACGGGCGTCGTTCCGCAGGGATTTCGCGGCACCGCTTCTCACAGGTTGATGACGCGTCACCCGCGCGGACGGTTCATCCCAACTGCACTGTCCCTTCGGGTGGTTCGGCATGGCCGAATGGGGCTAGTCCGCGCGGGTGGGGTGACCGGGACCGGTCAGACGGGCGAGCGCAGCAACCGCGTCGGCGCCGCCCGGTGCGTGAGGACCGGCAGCAGGTCGGCGACCCGGTGCGGCAGGTGGGCCGCGATGCCGGGAGGCGCCGGCGCCAGCGGCACCAGCAGATCGGTCGCCGCGGGGTGCCCGGCGGCGGCGTCCGCGGCGGTGTCGCCGTGCAGCCACAGCGTCAGCATGTACAGGCCGGGGACCGACAGCAGTCGCGGCTGGTATGCCTGGGGCACCGACTCGGCCTGGCGCAGCGCGCGCTCGGTCGAGGTGACGTACGGGCCTTCGAAGAAGCGGGAGAAGGCCCAGCCGTCCGGTGTCAGCACGGTCTCCGCCGCCGCCACGGCCCGGTCGCCGCAGCGGATCAGGAACCGCCACCCGGTCAGACGCGTCGCCGTCACGCCCTCCGGGGTGAGCCGCTCCAGCACATGCACCGGCAACGGGAGTTCGGGCGTGGTGGGTCCCTGCGCGCGCAGCAGCGAGGGCGTCCGGGCCTCCCGGACCGCGGTGGGAGAGG
>MUMD01000161.1 GCA_002155895.1 Streptomyces rochei | reverse complement strand
GGACCTGTGGATCGGGCTGCCCGCCGCCTCCTCCGCGGCCGGCAGCCCGATCCACAGGTCCAGACCCAGAGGCCCGGCGATCTCGTCCGCGAGCCAGGCACCGGTGCCGCGTCCCGTCACCCTGCGGACCAGCTCGTCGAGGAGCCAGCCGTAGGTGAGCGCGTGGTAGCCGTGGTCGGTGCCCGGCTCCCAGACCGGTGCCTGCGCGGCCACCGCCGCGGGGCCCCGCAGCGGGTCCAGGGCCTCCCCGGGGGTGAGCGGACGGTCCAGGACCGGCAGCCCGGCCCGGTGGTTCAGCACGTGCCGGACCAGCACCCGCTCCTTGCCGTGCGCCTTGAACTCGGGCCAGTACTCGCCCACCGGCGCGTCCAGGTCCAGCTCGCCGCGCTGGTGCAGCAGCAGCGCCACGGCCGCCGCGACGCCCTTGGTCGCCGAGCGCACCACCTGCGCGGTGCCCCGGCGCCACGGCTCGGTGCCGTCGACGTCCTTGGTGCCGCCCCACAGGTCGACGACCTTGCGCCCGTCCCGGTACACGGCGACCGCCGCGCCCCGGTCGCCCAGCGCGGTGAAGTTCCGGGCGAACGCGTCCCTGACCGGCTCGAACCCCTCGGCCACCGTGCCGTGCACGTCCACGTCCGCGCTCACCGCTCCACCCGTCCCTTCGGATCACCTGCGACAGTGGGTGCAACCGCCGCCGGGCGCCTGCGATTCCTCACCCGCTCGCCGGTACCGAGCGCGGGTCGAAGCCGAAGGGCAGTTCCAGACGGTGGGCCCGCATCAGCGCGTCGTCCGCCAGCAGCCCGGCCGTCGGGCCGTCCGCCGCGATCACGCCGTCGCTGAGGATCAGGGCGCGGGGGCACAGCTCCAGGGCGTAGGGCAGGTCGTGGGTGACCATCAGGACCGTGACGTCCAGGGAGCGCAGGATGTCGGCCAGCTCGCGGCGGGAGGCCGGGTCCAGGTTGGACGACGGCTCGTCCAGGACCAGGATCTCCGGCTCCATGGCGAGCACGGTCGCCACCGCCACCCGGCGCCGCTGGCCGAAGGAGAGGTGGTGCGGGGGCCGCTCCTTGAACTCCCCCATGCCGACCAGCGCGAGCGCCCGGTCCACCCGCGCCTCCAGCTCCGTGCCCTTCAGCCCGGCCGCCGCCGGCCCGAACGCCACGTCCTCGCGCACGGTCGGCATGAAGAGCTGGTCGTCGGGGTCCTGGAAGACGATGCCGACCCGGCGCCGGACCTCCGCCATGTTCCGCTTGTCCACCGGCAGCCCGGCGACCGTGACCGTGCCGGTGCCGCCGGTCAGGATGCCGTTGAGGTGGAGCACCAGGGTCGTCTTGCCCGCGCCGTTGGGCCCGAGCAGCGCGACCCGCTCGCCGCGGGCGACGGAGAAGTCCACGCCGAAGAGGGCCTGGTGCCCGTCGGGGTAGGCGAAGGCGAGGCCGGAGACCTCCAGGGAGGCCGGGGAGTCAGCAGTCACAGGGACCATCCCAGCAGACAGACGACCAGGGCCGCACCGGGGAGGGTCAGCGCGTACGACCACTGCGCCCGGGACGCGGTCACCTCGTCGATGACCGGCATGGAACCGGCGTACCCGCGGCTGACCATGGCCAGGTGGACCCGCTCGCCACGCTCGTAGGAGCGGATGAAGAGGGCGCCGGCGGACTTGGCGAGGACGCCCCAGTGCCGGACGCCGCGGGCCTCGAAGCCGCGTGACTCCCGGGCGATCCGCATCCGCCGCATCTCGTCCGTGATCACGTCCCCGTACCGGATCATGAAGGAGGCGATCTGCACCAGCAGCGGCGGCAGCCTCAGCCGCTGGAGGCCGAGCAGCAGCTCGCGCAGCTCGGTGGTGGAGGCGAGCAGCACGGAGGCGGCGACGCCCAGGGTGCCCTTGGCCAGCACGTTCCAGGCCCCCCACAGGCCGCTGACGCTCAGGGACAGGCCGAGCACGTCGATCCGTTCGCCCTCGGCCACGAACGGCATCAGCACCGCGAACGCCACGAACGGGACCTCGATCAGCAGCCGCTTGAGCAGGAAGCCGGGCGGCACCCGGGCCGCGTACGCCACCGTCGCCAGCAGCAGCGCGTAGACGCCGAAGGCCCACATCGCCTCGCGCGGCGTCGAGACGACGACGACCACGAAGGCGAAGCCGGCGGCGAGCTTGGTGTGCGGCGGCAGACCGTGCACGGGGGAGTGCCCGTGCCGGTAGAGCCGGTGCGCGTGGCCGGCGCCCATCTAGGCGGACACGTCCGTGTCGGCCGGCGAGGTGTCGTCCGTACGCCGCCTGCGCACCGCCCAGAACACGGCGCTGCCCGCGACGACCGTGACGCCGACCCCGATGACGCCCGCGAGGCCGCCGGAGAGGCGGGCGTCGGTGATGTCCTCGACCCCGTAGTCGGCGAGCGGGGAGTCCGCGCTCGCGTGCTCCTCGGTCTTCCGGTCGATGCCCTGGTCGGCGGCGACCTTCTCCAGGCCGTCCGGGTCGGCGGAGGCGTAGAAGCTGACGAAGCCGGCGAGGACGAGGGAGGTGACCAGGCCCGTGATCCACAGCCCGCGGCGGGAGCGGGCGGCGGCGGGCGCGGGGACCGCCGGCTCGGAGTCGGAGGTGTCGGGGGCGTCGACCAGTTCGCCGTCGACCCGCAGCTTGAGCCGCTGCCTCAGCCCCCGGGCGCCGTGCACCAGGTCCGGGCGCACGGCGATGACGGCACCGACGGTCAGCGCGGTGATCGCGGCCTCGCCGATGCCGATGAGCACGTGCACGCCGATCATCGCGGTGGCGACCTTGCCGATGGCGACGTCGGTGGTGCCGCCGATCCAGTACAGGAAGGTGAAGGCGAGGGCGGCGGCCGGGACGGAGACCAGGGCGGCGACGAAGGAGGCGACGGTGACCGAACGCCGGGTGCGCGGCAGGACCTTCACCAGCCCCCGGAAGAGGGCGTAGGCGACGACGGTGGTGACGATCGCCATGTCGGTGATGTTGACGCCGAGCGCGGTGAGGCCGCCGTCGGCGAAGAGGATGCCCTGCATCAGCAGGACGACCGACACGCACAGCACACCCGTGTACGGCCCGACGAGGATCGCGGCGAGGGCGCCGCCCAGCAGGTGCCCGCTGGTCCCGGCCGCGACCGGGAAGTTGAGCATCTGCACCGCGAAGATGAACGCCGCGACCAGCCCCGCCAGCGGCGCCGTCCGTTCGTCGAGTTCCCGGCGCGCACCGCGCAGGGAGACCGCGACGGCGCCCGCGGCGACGACTCCGGCGACGGCGGAGGTCGGGGCGTCGATGAATCCGTCAGGTACGTGCACGGTCCGATGATAGGGACCAATTGCAAGGTGTTTGCAAGAGCGAGGTAAAGGCTGATCTCACATGTGATATTCGGCTCGAAGGGCGTGAGCCGGGAAATGTGGGACATTGGAGTGGGGGTGGACGCACAGCTTTCGCAAAGGTCACAGAGTGCAAGGGGCGATCCGATGTCCGTGGTCGAACAGCACGCACGAGCCCACATCCTGACCGACGCGGACCTCCCGGACTGGGACGACGGCGGAGCGATACCCGTCCTCCTGCGCTACGACCCCGACCGCGACCCGCGGGCGGTGTGCGTGGCACTGCCCGCCCGCGGGCGTGCTCCCGCCTCCCGCGAATGGACCTTCCCCCGCGCCCTGCTGGAGCAGGGGCTGCGCGCGCCCGCCGGGACCGGCGAGGTGCGGGTGTGGCCGTGCGGGCGCGTGCAGGCCGTCGTCGAGTTCCACTCCCCGCAGGGCTGCTCGGTGGTCCAGTTCGAGACCAAGGCCCTCATGCGGTTCCTGCGCCGCACCTACACGGCGGTGGCCCAGCCGGTGGCCCACTGAGCCACCGGCCGGCCGCCGACGGGGCCGGTCAGCCGGCCTTCGCGAGGAGCGCCGCGACGATCGGGCCCGCGCTCTCGCTGCCGTGACCGCCCTGCTGGACCACGCCCGCCGCCGCCACGTCGCCCTTGTACGCCGTGAACCAGCCGTTCGGCTTCTCCTGGCCGTCGACCTCCGCCGACCCGGTCTTGGCCCCGGAGTCGCCGCCGACCCCCGCCATCGCCTCCGCCGCGGTGCCGGCCGCCGCCGTGTAGGACATCAGCTCGCGCAGCTGCGCCAGCGTGGACGCCGACATCGTCCGCGAGGCCGTGGCCAGCTCGCGCCCGTCCACCGACGGGGCGACCAGATACGGCTGGTGGAAGGCGCCCGACTTCACGGTCGCCGCCACGGACGCCATGTTCAGCGGGTTCATCCGCACCCCGCCCTGGCCGATGAGGGAGGCGGCCATCGGGGCGGCGCTCTGCACCGGCACCGCGCCGTCGAAGGTGGGCACCCCGACCGACCAGTTGTTCATGGACAGGCCGAACACCTCCTTCGCCTGCTCGGTCAGGTCGTCGTTCTCCAGCTCGGGCGCCTGGCTGATGAAGGCGGTGTTGCAGGAGCGGGCGAAGCTCGCCTTGAACGTGCCGTCCTTGATCTCGAACTCGTCGTCGTTCTGGAACTTCCAGCCGCCGTAGCTGAAGTACTTCGGGCACGGGTGCTTCTTGTCCGCCGACGCCAGGTTCTTCTCGATCAGCATCGAGGCGGTGACGACCTTCATCGTGGAGCCGGGCGCCAGAGACCCCTGGAAGGCGGTGTTGAAGCCGTGGCCGCCGTTGGCGACGGCGAGGATCTCGCCGGTGGAGGCGCGCAGCAGCACCACCGACGCCCGCGGCTTGCCGGAGACCTGCTGCTCGGCGGCGGCCTGCAGGGCCGGGTCCAGGGTGGTCCGCACGGTGCCGGGCGTGCCCTCGCTCAGCTCCAGCAGCGTCTTGTCGGAGACCTTCGCCGCCCGGGACTCCTTGCCGCGCACCACGCGCAGCTCGACGCCCGGGGTGCCGCCGGCCTTCTTGCCGTACTTCTCGCGCAGGCCGTCCAGGACGGTGCCGAGGGAGGGGTACTTCGCCGCGGTGATCTCCGCGCCGTTCCGGTCCAGCGCCTTGACCGGCGGGTCCCCGGCCTCGCCGGTGACCAGCCGGTCGCCGTCCTTCAGCTCCGGGTGGACGACGGCGGCGTGCCAGGAGACGCGGGGTTCGCCGTCGCCGGCCCGGCGGACGACGGTCAGCGCGCTGTCGTACGTGAACGGCTTGCCGGTCTCCCCGTGGGCGACGGTGGCCTTCACGGAGAACGGGACCTTCTCCCCGGCCGGGGTGCCCGGGACGAGGGTGACGTCCTCGACGCGGGCGTCCTTGGCGTAGCCGGTGAGCAGGGCCTTCGCGGCCTCGGCGTCATCGGTGGCCGCGGCGGCCCCGGCGATGTCGCCCCGCTGCCAGGAGGTCAGGAACCGCTGGGCCGTCGAGGTGACCTCGGCCGCCGTCAGGGGGCCGGACTTGGCCTTCTCCCCGGCCGCCGCCGTGGTCCGGTCGCCGTCCTCGCCGCCCCCGTACATCGCGAAGGCGCCGAATCCGGCGCCGGCCACGACCACGGCGGCGACACTGCCGATCACGGCGGGTCTCGTCCTGCGCCGCCCGGCGGCGGCCCTTCTGCTGCCCACTGCGTCCCGTTCCCTCGCGCTGACCGTCGCTGTCCCCGTCGCCGCTGCCGCGCTGCCGCGCAGCGCGCCCGCGACGACGGCGACCACCCTAGGCCCTGTCGTCACACTCCCGTCTGCCTCGCCCTGTCGCCACCGGCTCGGTTCAGCCGCCGGCGCGCAGCACGTCCGCCACGATCGGGCCGGCCGCGTCTCCGCCGTGGCCGCCCTCCTCGGTCATGGCAGCCGCCGCCAGGTCGTCGCGGAAACCGGTGAACCAGCTGTTGGACGTGGTCTGCCCGTCGACCTCCGCCGACCCGGTCTTGGCGCCGATGTCGCCGCCGAGCCCGGACATGGCCGCGGCGCCGGTGCCCTGCGTGGCGGTGAGCCGCATCATCTGCCTGAGCTGGTCGGCGGTGCTCCGCGGCAGGCCCTCGGCGGTGGCCAGCCGCCGCCCGTCCAGGTCGGGGGAGACCAGATAGGGCTGGCGGAACTCGCCGGTGATCGCGGTCGCCGTCACCGACGCCATGTTCAGCGGGTTCATCTGCACCTGGCCCTGGCCGATGGCGTTGGCCGCGCGGTCCGGGCCGCTCACGGCGGGGACGCTGCCGTCGAAGGAGACGACGCCGGTCTGCCAGTCGTCCCGGCCCAGACCGAAGCGCTCCTCGGCCTCCGCCGTCAGCGAGGAGTCCGTGAGCGGGTCCTCGTCGATGAGCTTGATGAAGCCCGTGTTGCAGGAGCGCATGAAGGTGTTGGCGAGCGTGGCGCCCTCGTCGGGCTCCATGCCGGTGAGGTTCTTGAAGGTCTGGCTCTGCCACGTGGCCGTGTCCGGGCACGGCGCCGGGCCGTTCATCGAGGTCACGCCGTTGTCGATGAGCATCGCCGCGGTGATGATCTTCATGGTGGAGCCGGGGGCGACCCGTCCCTGGAAGGCCGCGTTGAAGCCGTCCGCCCGGTTGTTGGCCACGGCCAGCACCTCGCCGGTGCTCGGCTTGACCGCGACCACGGAGGACTCGCCGTACCGCTGCACGGCCTTCTCGGCCGCCGCCTGCACCGTCGCGCTCAGCGTCGTGCGCAGCTTGCCGGGCTCACCCTCGGACAGGGTCAGCAGCGGGGTGTCGGGGGCGTCGGCGGCGGTGTGCCGGACCACCAGCTCGACACCGGGGGTGCCGCCCGCCTTGTCGCCGTACTTCTCCCGGAGGGTGGCGAGGACCGGGCCGAGCGAGGGGTACTTCTCCTTCGTCAGCACGGTGCCGTTGCGGCCGACCGCCTGGATCTGCGGGGTCTGCGACTCCTCGGTGACCAGGGTGTCGCCGTCCTTCAGCCGCGGATGGACGACGGACGGCCGCCAGTCGACCAGCGCCCGCCCAGTGGTCTCACCGCGCACCACCGTCAGCTCGCTCTTGTACGTCAGCGGCTTGGTCGCGCCCTCGTAGGAGACCTTCGCCTCCACCGTGAACGGCACGCGCGTGCCGGTCGCGGCGGACGGCGTGATCTTCACGCCGGTGATGTGCGCCGCCTCGCCGTAGGCCGTGAGCAGCGTCCCGGCCACCGAGGCGTTGTTCGTGTACGACGCCGCGGTGGCCGCGTCGCCCTTCTCCCAGGCCGTGAAGAACTTCTCGGTCGTCTCGGCGACCTCGTCCCCGTCCGGCGGCCCGCTCTTCTTCGCCGTACCGGCGCTCCCCGAGCCGCCCCCGCCGTCCAGCGCCGACACGATGTTGTAGGCGCCGTACCCGGCCCCGCCCACCATCACGGCGAACACGCCGCCTATGACGGCGACCTTCACCCCCCTGCCCATCGGCAGTCCCCTCCCCGTCGGACCTTCCGCACGCCTTCTTGAACGCGTTCGAAAGCAGTTGTGGTTGCACTCTAGGTGCAGGGAGTGACCGGCGGTACGGATGTTTCCGTTCAGTGGCCCAAAGGAGACCCGTGGAACCGTGTCAGACCCACGTATCCAGCCACATCCGCGACCGCCAGTCCTCCATCGGGATCGCCGTGCCGGTGTAGAGGGGCCAGAAGTAGATGAAGTTCCAGGCGATCAGCAGGACCAGCACGCCCGCGCCCGTCGCCCCCGCGACCCGCCGGGCGTCACCGCAGCCCGGCCGGCCGATGAGCGCCCCCAGCAGCATCGCCACCGCCAGGCACAGGAAGGGCAGGAAGACGACCGCGTAGAAGAGGAAGATCGTGCGCTCCTGGTACAGGAACCAGGGGAGGTAGCCGGCGGCGAGGCCGCAGGCGATGGCGCCCGCCCGCCAGTCCCGGCGGAAGGCCCAGCGCCACAGCACGTACAGCAGCGCGAAGCAGCCCACCCACCACAGCAGCGGTGTGCCCAGGGCCAGCACCTCGCGGGCGCACTTCTCGCCCGCGTCGGCCGGACAGCCGTCCGCGCCCGGCGCGGGCGACTCGTAGAAGTAGGAGACCGGGCGGCCCAGCACGATCCAGCTCCACGGATTGGACTGGTACGTGTGCGGTGACGTCAGGTGCGTGTGGAAGTCCAGCACCTGGGTCTCGTAGTGCCACAGGCTGCGCCACCAGTCCGGGAACAGCCAGGACCAGGAGCTGTTCTTGCCGTCGGTCGCCGCCCAGTCGCGGTAGTAGCCGCCGGTGCCGTCGGCGGGGGAGAGGATCCAGCCCAGCCAGGACAGCAGGTAGGTGCCGAGCGCCACCGGCACCGTCGACAGGAACGCCCAGCCCAGGTCGTACCTCAGCACCGACAGGTACGGCCGGTGCGCGCCCGCGACCCGGCGGGTGCCGACGTCCCAGAGCACGGCCATCACGCAGAACGCCGCCATGACGTACAGGCCGTTCCACTTGGTCGCCGCGGCCAGGCCCAGCATCAGCCCCGCCGCCAGCCGCCAGGGCCGCCACCCGAAGCGGAACGTCTCCGCGAGGTCCGCGTCCGGCCGGACCCGGCCGTCGGCGTCCACGGGCAGCGCGGCGGCGAGTCTGCCCCGGGCCCAGTCGCGGTCGGCGACCAGGCAGCCGAAGGCCGCCAGCACGAAGAACATCAGCACGCTGTCCAGCAGCGCGGTGCGGCTCATCACGAAGTGCAGCCCGTCCACCGCCATCAGGGCGCCCGCCAGGCACCCGAGGAAGGTCGAGCGGAACAGGCGCCGCCCGATCCGGCACAGCAGCAGCACCGACAGCGTGCCGAGCAGCGCCGTCATGAACCGCCAGCCGAACGGGTCGAAGCCGAACAGCAGCTCGCCCAGCCCGATGACGTACTTGCCGACCGGCGGGTGCACGACGTACGCCGCGTCCGTCGGGATCGGGACGTCGCCGCCGGAGTTCAGGATCAGGTCGTTGGCGTTCTTGTCCCAGTTGACCTCGAAACCCCGGTGGATCAGCGCCCAGGCGTCCTTGGCGTAGTACGTCTCGTCGAATATCACCGCCTTGGGGCTGCCCAGGTTCCAGAACCGCAGCACGCCCGCCAGCAGCGCCACCAGCAGCGGGCCGCCCCACGCCGACCAGCGCATCAGCCGGTCGGCGCGCGCCTTCGACAGGCCGAGGAAGACCCACAGGCGCTCACCGGGGCGCGTGTACGGGGGCACCAGCCGGTCGCGGACGTCGTCGGCCGCGGACGGCGCCGCGTAGCCGAAGCGGCGCAGCCGCTGCTGCCACGTGGTCCGCTGCTCGTGCGGGGCCTGGTCCTGCCGGGTGTCCGTGGAGGACGCGGTACTGGTCACCGCGCCATCGTAGGGAACCGCGCTGTGTGCGTCCCGCGCATGCCCCGGACCGGTCGTCGCGCGTCCCTGGGAGGATGGGGAGGTGACTGGAACCCTTGTACTGGCGGGCACCCCCATCGGCGACGTGCGCGACGCGCCGCCCCGGCTCGCCGAGGAACTGGCCGGTGCCGACGTCGTCGCCGCCGAGGACACCCGTCGGCTGCGCCGGCTCACCCAGGCGCTCGGCGTCACCCCGCGCGGGCGTGTCGTGTCCTACTTCGAGGGCAACGAGTCCGCCCGCACCCCCGAGCTGGTCGAGGAGCTGGCGGGCGGCGCCCGCGTGCTGCTGGTGACCGACGCCGGGATGCCGTCCGTCTCCGACCCCGGCTACCGGCTGGTCGCCGCCGCCGTCGAACGAGACGTGCGGGTGACCGCCGTGCCCGGCCCGTCGGCGGTGCTCACCGCGCTCGCCCTGTCGGGGCTGCCCGTCGACCGGTTCTGCTTCGAGGGCTTCCTGCCCCGCAAGGCCGGCGAACGGCGCGCGCGGCTGCGCGAGGCGGCCGCCGAGCGCCGGACCCTCGTGTACTTCGAGGCGCCGCACCGGCTGGACGACACCCTCGCCGACATGGCCGAGGCGTTCGGCGCCGAGCGGCGGGCCGCCGTCTGCCGGGAGCTGACCAAGACCTACGAGGAGGTCAGGCGCGGCGGGCTGGGCGAGCTGGCCGCGTGGGCCGCCGAGGGCGTGCGCGGCGAGATCACCGTCGTCGTCGAGGGCGCCCCGGACCACGGTCCCGAGGAGGTCGACGCGGCGGAGCTGGTGCGCCGGGTGCGGGTGCGCGAGGAGGCGGGGGAGCGGCGCAAGGAGGCCATCGCGGCCGTCGCCGCGCAGGCCGGCCTGCCCAAGCGCGAGGTGTTCGACGCGGTGGTGGCGGCGAAGAACGCGGGGTGAGGCGGGGCGGCCCGATCCGGCCGCGCTTGACCCGTTCCTGACGAACCGGTGCCCTGCGCCAAGGGCGGCCCAAATCGGCTCAAACACTCGGCAGATCCCGTGCCTTCGCGGTGGTGGAGGAGTCCACTGGAGGAAGCGGGAGCGAGCCCGCCGAGCGGAGCGGAGGAGCCGGAATGGGCATCGGTGAAGGCACGGCAGGCACGGCGGGTGCGGCGGGCGCGGTGGGCAGGACGGGCGCGGCGGGCAGGGCGCATCCGGCGCGGACCCGGCCGCACGCCGGGGCCACCGAGGTCGTCCACGAGTCGTACTCCTTCGCCTGCATGCGCTGCGGGCACGGCTGGGAGCAGTCGTTCGAGATCGAGCACTACCGGGACGCCGACGGCCGCGCGTTCGTGCGCTACGTCACCGACGGCCGCGTCGTGCCCTCCCCGCTGACCCGGCCGACCTGCGCCACCTGCGACGGTCACCTCGTGCGGATCATGCGGCCGGGGCGGGTCGCCTCGGTCCGCGGCCCGGCCCACGGCACCCACCGGGTGCCGCCCGCGGGGCCGCTGGAGGTGCCGCCGGTGCCCGCGGGCCGCCAGCCGGTGCCCGAGGCGCCGGGACCGGGCGCGCCGGGCCTGACCGCCGGACCCGGGCACCGGCACCTGAGCGACCTGCTGCGCTCGCTCCACCTCCCTCTCCACCTCCACCGCCGGGCGGGCTGACAGCGCCGGGGCCGGCCGGGGCTTCCGTAGGATCGGGAGCATGCCTTCGAACGCCTCCGGCCGCCCCGACGACCACGACGCGCCGCCGCTGCCCGCCCCCCTGCGGGTGCCGGTCGCCGACTCCCACACCCACCTCGACATGCAGTCGGGCACGGTGGCGGAGGGCCTCGCCAAGGCCGCGTCGGTCGGTGTCACCACGGTCGTCCAGGTCGGCTGCGACCTCGCCGGCTCCCGCTGGGCGGCCGAGACGGCGGCGGCCCACGACGCCGTCCACGCCACCGTCGCCCTGCACCCCAACGAGGCCCCGCGCATCGTCCACGGCGACTCCGACGGCTGGTCCCGGCAGGGGGCGCGCGAGCCCGGCGGGGACGCGGCGCTCGACGAGGCGCTGGCCGAGATCGACCGCCTCGCGGCGCTCCCGCAGGTCAAGGGCGTCGGCGAGACGGGACTGGACTACTTCCGCACCGGCCCCGAGGGCAAGGACGCCCAGGAGAGGTCCTTCCGCGCCCACATCGAGATCGCCAAGCGGCACGGCAAGACCCTGGTCATCCACGACCGCGACGCCCACGCCGACGTCCTGCGCGTCCTCAAGGAGGAGGGTGCCCCCGAGCGCACCGTCTTCCACTGCTACTCCGGCGACGCCGAGATGGCCGAGGTCTGCGCGAGCGCCGGCTACTACATGTCCTTCGCCGGGAACGTCACGTTCAAGAACGCCCAGAACCTCCGCGACGCCCTCGCGGTCGCACCGGCGGAACTGATCCTGGTGGAGACCGACGCGCCGTTCCTGACGCCGGTGCCCTACCGGGGCCGCCCCAACGCCCCCTATCTGATCCCGGTCACGGTCCGCGCCATGGCCGCCGTGCGGGGCGTCGACGAGGACACGCTGGCGACCGCGCTGGCCGCGAACACCGCACGCGCCTTCGGGTACTGACGCGGCACCGGGGCGATCCGCCCGTTCGCCACGCTGAGTGCTCGCGCGGCTTGGGAGAGTGACGGACGCTCCGCTAGGTTCTGGGGGCCCGATCCGGACCCCTGGAGCGTGTCGGCGTGAGCGGAACGCAGTTCGATACCTACGAGACCCAGGCGCCGTACGACGTCCACAGCGCGCCGACCCTGCCCTGTGGCGGCACCTACCGCCCCGCGCTGCCCCGGCAGGGCGCCCCGGACGTCCCCGCTCCGAGCCCGCGGCGCCGCCGGTCCGCGCACCGGCACCGGGACCACCTCCCCGGGAGCGAGGACACCTCGCTGCGCCGCCTGGTGCCGCGCGCCCTGGTCGTGGCGTTCCTCGCGGGCGGCACCACCGCCTTCGTCGCCGAGGACAAGGCGGTCGAGCTGACCGTCGACGGCACCCCGCGCACGCTGCACACCTTCGCCGACGACGTCACCGAACTGCTCGCCGAGGAAGGCGTCCAGGTCGGCGCCCACGACGTGATCACACCCGCGCCCGGCACCGCCCTGACCAGCGGCGAGGAGATCACCGTCAGCCACGGACGCCCCGTCCTGCTCACCCTCGACGGCCACCGCCGCCAGGTGTGGACGACCGCCGACACGGTCGAGGGGGCGCTGCGCGAACTCGGCGTGCGCACCCAGGGCGCGTATCTGTCGGCCCCGCTCTCCCGGCGCATCGGACGGGAGGGACTCGCGCTGGACGTGCGCACCGAACGCGTGGTCACCGTCATGGCCGACGGCCGGGCCCGCACCGTCCGCACCAACGCGGCGACGGTGCGCCGGGCGGTGGAGGAGGCGGGGGTCACCCTGCGCGGGCAGGACACGACCTCCGTGCCCGGGACCGCCTACCCCCGCGACGGGCAGACCGTCACCGTGCTGCGGATCACCGACGGCCGGGAGGTCCGCGAGGACCCGATCCCGTTCACCGAACAGCGGAGCGAGGACCCCACCCTCTACCGGGGCACCGAGGTCGTCCGGCAGGCGGGACAGCCCGGCCTCCGGCGCACCACCTACGCCCTGCGCACCGTCAACGGCGTCCGGCAGAGACCGCGCGAGCTGCGCACCGAGGTCGTGCGCGAACCCCGCCCGCAGATCGTCCGGGTCGGCACCCGCCCCCGCCCCACGTCCGTGCGGGGCGCCGACCACCTCGACTGGCAGGCCCTCGCCGCCTGCGAGTCGGGCGGCCGGCCGCACGCCGTCGACCCCTCCGGCACCTACGGGGGCCTCTACCAGTTCGACGCCGCCACCTGGCACAGCCTCGGCGGCGAAGGACGCCCCGAGGACGCGACGCCCGCCGAGCAGACGTACCGGGCCAAGAAGCTCTACGTGCGCAGCGGCACCAGCCCGTGGCCGCACTGCGGGGCCCGGCTCCAGGGCTGACCGGCACCGGCGGGCCCCGCGCCCGCCCCCGGCTACCCTTGCGGGGTGAGCAGCCCCACCCCCGACGCCCTCCTGGGCCCCGCCGACGTCCGCGAACTCGCGGCGGCCCTCGGCGTGCGCCCCACCAAGCAGCGCGGCCAGAACTTCGTCATCGACGCCAACACGGTCCGCCGTATCGTCCGCACCGCCGAGGTACGCCCCGACGACGTGGTGGTCGAGGTGGGACCGGGTCTCGGCTCGCTCACCCTGGCCCTGCTGGAGGCGGCCGACCGGGTCACCGCCGTCGAGATCGACGACGTCCTCGCCGCCGCCCTGCCCGCCACCGTCGCCGCCCGCATGCCGGAGCGCGCCGACCGGTTCGCGCTGGTCCACTCCGACGCGATGCACGTGACCGAGCTGCCGGGCCCCGCCCCGACCGCGCTGGTCGCGAACCTCCCGTACAACGTCGCCGTGCCCGTCCTGCTCCACATGCTCGACACCTTCCCGAGCATCGAGCGGACCCTCGTCATGGTCCAGGCCGAGGTCGCCGACCGCCTCGCCGCCGGACCCGGCAACAAGGTGTACGGCGTCCCGTCCGTGAAGGCCAACTGGTACGCCGAGGTCAAGCGGGCCGGGTCCATCGGCCGCAACGTCTTCTGGCCCGCGCCCAACGTCGACAGCGGGCTCGTGTCCCTCGTCCGGCGCAGCGAACCGCTGAAGACCACCGCGTCCAAGGCGGAGGTCTTCGCCGTCGTCGACGCCGCGTTCGCCCAGCGCCGCAAGACCCTGCGGGCCGCCCTCGCGGGGTGGGCGGGGTCCGCCGCCGCCGCGGAGGCCGCGCTCGTCGCCGCGGGCGTGTCGCCGCAGGCGCGCGGAGAGGCGCTGACCGTGGAAGAGTTCGCGCGTATCGCCGAGCGTCGTAACGCCGAACACGAGGAGTGACGAGCAAGTGAGCGTGACGGTCCGCGTCCCCGCCAAGGTCAACGTCCAGCTCGCGGTGGGCGCCGCCCGCCCCGACGGCTTCCACGACCTGGCCAACGTCTTCCTCGCGGTCTCCCTGCACGACGAGGTCACCGCCACCCCCGCCGGTGAACTCCGCGTCACCTGCGAGGGCCCGGACGCCGACCAGGTCCCCCTGGACCGCACCAACCTCGCGGCCCGCGCGGCACTCGCCCTCGCCGAGCGGTACGGCCGCGCCCCCGACGTCCACCTGCACATCGCCAAGGACATCCCCGTCGCCGGCGGCATGGCGGGCGGCAGCGCGGACTGCGCCGGCGCGCTGGTCGCCTGCGACGCCCTGTGGGGCACCGGCGCCTCGCGCGAGGAGCTGCTGGAGATCTGCGCCGAGCTGGGCAGCGACGTGCCGTTCAGCCTGGTCGGCGGGGCGGCGCTCGGCACGGGGAGGGGCGAGCGGCTGACGGAGCTGGAGGTCGGCGGCGACTTCCACTGGGTGTTCGCGCTGGCCTCGCGGGGGCTGTCGACCCCGGCCGTCTTCCGCGAGTTCGACCGGCTGGGCCAGGGGCTGGACATTCCGGAGCCGGTCGCCGACCAGGCGGTCCTCGACGCCCTCGCCAAGGGCGACCCCGCCGCGCTCGCGGTGACCGTCTCCAACGACCTCCAGCCGGCCGCGCTCTCCCTCTTCCCCGAGCTGGGCGACACCCTCGCGGCGGGCCGGGCTGCCGGAGCGCTGGCGGCGCTGGTCTCCGGCTCGGGGCCGACGACGGCCTTCCTGGCGACCGACGCCAAGTCGGCGTCCGACATCGCCGGGGTGCTGCGGGCCTCCGGGACCTGCCGCGACGTGCGTACGGCCTCGGGGCCGGCGGCGGGAGCGACGGTGCTCGGATCGTAGGCACCCGGCGGCCGGGACTACCCTGGAGGGTCGATCGTCCCCCAGGCAGGAGAGAAATGGCCGTCAACCTGGTCAATGTCGAGAACGTCAGCAAGGTGTACGGCACCCGTGCACTCCTGGACGGCGTCTCCCTCGGCGTCTCCGAAGGGGACCGCATCGGCGTCGTCGGCCGCAACGGCGACGGCAAGACGACCATGATCCGGATGCTGGCCAGGCTGGAGGAGCCCGACACCGGGCGGGTCACCCACTCCGGCGGGCTGCGGCTCGGGGTGCTCACCCAGCACGACTCCCTCGACCCGCGGGCCACCGTCCGCCACGAGGTCATCGGCGACCTGGCCGACCACGAGTGGGCGGGCAACGCCAAGATCCGGGACGTGCTGACCGGGCTCTTCGGCGGGCTGGACATGCCGGGCTTCCCGCAGGGGCTGGACACCGTGATCGGTCCGCTCTCCGGCGGCGAGCGGCGCCGGATCGCGCTCGCCAAGCTGCTCATCGAGGAACAGGACCTGATCGTCCTCGACGAGCCCACCAACCACCTCGACGTCGAGGGCATCGCCTGGCTCGCCCAGCACCTGCGCGAGCGGCGCTCGGCGCTCGTCTGCGTCACCCACGACCGCTGGTTCCTCGACCAGGTCTGCACCCGCATGTGGGACGTGCAGCGCGGCGACGTCTACGAGTACGAGGGCGGCTACTCCGACTACGTCTTCGCCCGCGCCGAGCGCGAGCGCATCGCCGCCACCGAGGAGACCAAGCGGCAGAACCTCGTCCGCAAGGAGCTGGCCTGGCTGCGGCGCGGGGCGCCCGCCCGCACCTCCAAGCCGCGCTTCCGCGTCGAGGCGGCCAACGAGCTGATCGCCGACGTGCCGCCGCCCCGGGACAGCAGCGAGCTGATGAAGTTCGCCTCCTCGCGGCTCGGCAAGACCGTGTTCGACCTGGAGGACGTGACCGTCCAGGCCGGGCCCAAGGTGCTGCTCAAGCACGTCACCTGGCAGCTCGGCCCCGGCGACCGCATCGGTCTGGTCGGCGTCAACGGCGCCGGCAAGACCTCCCTGCTGCGCGCCCTCGCCGAGGCGGCGCGCAGCGAGGGCGAGGTCCAGCCGGCCGGCGGACACGTGCGCGTCGGCAGGACCGTCAAGCTGGCGTACCTCTCCCAGGAGGTCGCCGAGCTGGACCCGAACTGGCGGGTCCTGGAGGCCGTGCAGCGCGTGCGCGAGCGCGTCGACCTCGGCAAGGGCCGGGAGATGACCGCCGGGCAGCTGTGCGAGACCTTCGGCTTCGGCAAGGAGAAGCAGTGGACGCCGGTCGGCGACCTCTCCGGCGGTGAGCGGCGGCGGCTGCAACTGCTGCGGCTGCTGATGGACGAGCCCAACGTCCTCTTCCTCGACGAGCCCACCAACGACCTCGACATCGAGACCCTGACCCAGCTGGAGGACCTCCTCGACGGCTGGCCCGGGTCGATGATCGTCATCTCCCACGACCGCTTCTTCGTCGAGCGGACCACCGACCGGGTCTTCGCCCTGCTCGGCGACGGGGCCCTGCGGATGCTGCCGCGTGGCATCGACGAGTACCTGGAGCGCCGCAAGCGGATGGAGGAGGCCGCCGCGGCCAGTGCCCCGGCGGCGGCGGCGAAGCCCGCCGCGGCCGTGCCCGAGAAGAGCGCCGCCGACGTGCGCGCCGCCAAGAAGGAACTCCAGAAGATCGAGCGGCAGCTGGACAAGGTCTCCGAGAAGGAGACCAAGCTCCACGCACAGATCGCCGAGAACGCCACGGACTTCGCGAAGGTGGCCGAACTGGACGCGGAGCTGCGGGAGCTGGCCGGTCAGCGCGAGGAGCTGGAAATGCGCTGGCTGGAACTGGCCGAAGACGCCTGACGCCCCGCGCGCGGGGAGCGCGCGCGGCGTGAAGGGCGCGTGAAGGCGCGTAACAGAGGCATCACGGGCCGGTCCTCCCTTGGGAACAGGGGTGGACGCGGCCCGGTGTGCGCTTCGGCCCGGGTGATAGAAAGGCCGTCTGAGAACTGTCTGAACGACTGCCGTGAAACGGCTCCGAGGCCAGCGCGTACCTCGGGACGTGGCTAAAAATCAGTGAGTCATAAGGGGGAACGCGCTGATGAGCCAGCCGCCCAACCAGCCGCCGCAGGGTGGCTTCGGAGCACCGCAGGACCCGCCGCCGGGAGGATTCGGGGCACCGACCCCGCCGCCCCCGCAGGGGCAGCCGCAGACGCCGCCGCCCCCGCAGGGCGCGCCGTCCGGTCCGCCGCCGCAGCCGGGGTACGGCTATCCGCAGCAGCCCCCGCAGCCGGGTCCGTACGGGCAGCCCGGCCAGCCGGGTCCCTACGGGCAGCCCGGACCGTACAACTCCGGCCCGTACGGCCAGCCGCAGCAGCCCGGCGCCTACGGACAGCCCGGACAGCCCGGGCAGCCCGGTTACGGCTATCCGCAGGCGCAGTTCCCGGGCGCGCCCGGCACCCCGCCGCCCGGCGGACCGGGCTCCCGCAACCCGTTCAAGGGGAAGCCGGCCCTCGCGATCGGCGCGGCGGTCGCCGCGCTGCTCGTCATCGGCGGCGGCGTGTGGGCGGTCACCGCGAGCGGCGGCGACGACAAGGACAAGAAGCCCGTCGCCGGCAAGAGCGACGACCCCAAGCCCTCCGGCTCCGGCGGCGCACCGGTCAACCCCGGTGACGGCAGCGGCGACGGCGGCGAGGACCCCGAGAACCTCAACGAGGGCCGGCAGGCGGGCGAGTCCAAGGTCCTCTGGTACAAGGAGGCGCCCGACGCCCCCGGTTCCGGCGCCGACGCCGACGGCATGTGGATCACCGACAAGGCGGCGGTGAAGGCGGCCTACAAGCAGGTCTTCGCCTACAACGTCGGCGACGGCAAGCCCAGCTGGGAGCCGATCGCCTTCCCGGAGAAGATCTGCGCGGTCACCCCGGAGAAGACGGCCGACGACAAGATCGTCGTCGCCTACATGAGCGGCTCCAGCGACCGCGCCAAGTGCAACAAGCTCCAGGAGATCGACCTCGCCACCGGCCAGAAGGGCTGGTCGGAGGAGGTCGCGGACGGCGAGCTGTTCGACTCCACCCTCTCCGTGGAGCTGACCGTCAGCGGCAACACCCTGATGGTCGGCCGCTCCCAGTCCGGCACCGCGTACGACGTCACCACCGGCAAGAAGCTGTACGACAAGAAGCGGTACGGCGACGCCTGCTTCCCCGCCGGGTTCGCGGGCAGCGCGACCAAGCTCGTCCAGGTCGCCTCCTGCGGTGCCGGCGGCAACAACGCGCACGACGAGCTGCAGGGGCTCGACCCGAAGACCGGCAAGGTCCTGTGGACCTACAAGTACGAGAAGGGCTGGCGGGTGGCCCGCGCCTACTCCGTCGACCCGCTGGTCGTCTACGCCACCAACGAGGACAAGAAGGTCTGGAACATCTCCACCTTCACCTCCGGCGGCAAGGTCCAGGAACAGGTCGGCGTCGACGAGGACTTCGCCCCCGAGTGCGGCTGGGCGATCCTCGAACGCGACCTCCAGGGCTGTGCGGGCGTCGCCGTCGGCGGCGGCGCGCTCTACCTGCCGACCGAGGCCACCACCGGCGCCAACGAGATCGTCGCGATCGACCTCGCCACGGGCAAGGAGAAGTGGCGGACCAAGTCCCCCGCGGACGAGTCGATGATGCCGATGAAGGTCGAGGGCGACCAGCTCATCGCGTACGTCCAGCCCTCCTACGACGCGGGCGGCCGGGTCGTGTCCATCCCGACCGGCGGCAGCGACCACAAGCCGGTCGAGCTGCTGAAGAACCCGCAGGCCGTCGCGGACATCGAGAACAGCTTCTACTCCAAGGACATCGACTGGGTCGACGGGCGGTTCTACATCTCCAGCACCCGCCTGACCGGGAACGACGAAGCGAAGGAGAAGTTGATGCTCGCCTTCGGCAAGTGACCTTCTTCCCTCCGCCCGTTCCGTCTCCCGTGCTCTCCGTCGTCCCCGCTCACGAGGTACTCACGCCATGACCCAGCCGCCGCCCAACCAGCCCCCGCAGGGGGGC
>MUMD01000160.1 GCA_002155895.1 Streptomyces rochei | reverse complement strand
ACCCCGGAGGAAGCCCGCACCGTCGCCTCCTGGGACCGCGACCTCGACGCCCTCACCGGTGAGCTTCTGCGCGCCCGCGAGAGCGTCACCGAGGTCCCCCTCCCGGCGTCGCTGACCGCGACCCAGCTGCTGAGCCTGGCCGCCGACCCCGACGGCTTCGCCCAGGAGCTGGCCCGGCCCATGCCCCGCCCGCCCCGGCCCGCGGCCCGCCGCGGCACCCGCTTCCACGCCTGGGTCGAGGCCCGCTTCGAGCCGTTGACGCTGCCCCTGCTGGAACCGGAGGAGCTGCCGGGAGGCGACGCCGAGATCGCCGACGAACGCGACCTGGAGTTCCTCAAGGACGCCTTCGAACGCACCGAGTACGCCCGCCGTACTCCGTACCGGGTCGAGGCACCGTTCCAGATCTCGCTCGCCGGGAGGGTCGTGCGCGGCCGGATGGACGCCGTCTACAAGGAGGGCGACGGCGAGACGGCCACGTACGAGATCGTCGACTGGAAGACGCACCGCACCGGCACCGCCGATCCGCTCCAGCTCGCGCTCTACCGCGTCGCCTGGGCCGAGCAGCAGCGCGTCCCCCTGGAGTCGGTCACCGCCGCCTTCCTGTACGTGCGCACGGGCGAGGTGGTGCGGCCCGCCGGGCTGCCGGACCGCGCGGCGCTGGAGAGACTGCTGCTGGCCGACCCGGGCGGTGACGAACCGCACGATCAGGGTGCCCCCGCGGGCCGATAGGCTCGTGAGCATGAGCGACACCCCGGACAGCGCTGTCCGTACGTACATCGAGCACCACCGCGCCGCCTTCCTCGACGACCTCGTCGAGTGGCTGCGCATCCCGTCCGTGTCGGCCCAGCCCGACCACGCGACCGATGTGCGACGCAGCGCCGACTGGCTCGCCGCCAAACTGAAGGAGACCGGCTTCCCGACGGCCGAGGTCTGGCCCACCCCGGGCGCCCCCGCCGTCTTCGCCGAATGGCCCTCCGGCGACCCGCAGGCACCCACGGTCCTCGTCTACGGCCACCACGACGTGCAGCCCGCGGCCCGCGAGGACGGCTGGCACAGCGAGCCCTTCGAACCCGTCGTCCGCGAGAACCGCCTCTACGCTCGCGGGGCGGCCGACGACAAGGGACAGGTGTTCTTCCACACACTGGGCGTCCGCGCCCACCTCGCCGCCACCGGCCGCACCGCCCCGGCGGTCAATCTCAAGCTGCTGATCGAGGGCGAGGAGGAGTCCGGCTCCCCGCACTTCCGCGCGCTGGTCGAGGAGCGCGCCGACCGGCTCGTCGCCGACGCGGTGATCGTCTCCGACACCGGCATGTGGTCCGAGGACACCCCCACGGTGTGCACCGGCATGCGCGGCCTGGCCGAGTGCGAGATCCGGCTGTACGGCCCCGACCAGGACATCCACTCCGGCTCCTTCGGCGGCGCCGTCCCCAACCCGGCCACCGCCGTCGCCCGCCTGGTCGCCGCCCTGCACGACGAGCACGGGCGCGTGGCGATCCCGGGCTTCTACGACGGCGTGATCGAACTCACCGACCGGGAACGCACCCTCTTCGCCGAGCTTCCCTTCGACGAGGCACAGTGGCTGCGCACGGCGAAGTCGCACGCGGCCCACGGCGAGGCGGGGCACACCACCCTGGAACGCGTCTGGGCCCGCCCCACCGCCGAGGTCAACGGCATCGGCGGCGGATACCAGGGCCCGGGCAGCAAGACGATCATCCCGTCGTCCGCCATGGTGAAGCTGTCCTTCCGCCTGGTCGCGGGCCAGGACCCCGACCATGTCGAGAAGGCCGTCCGCGCCTGGGCCGCCGCACAGGTGCCCGCCGGGATCCGCGCCGAGATCACCTTCGGCTCGGCCACCCGCCCGTGCCTGACCCCGCTGGACCACCCGGCGCTGCAGTCGGTCGTCCGCGCCATGGGCCGGGCCTTCGAGAAACCCGTGCGCTTCACCCGGGAGGGAGGCTCGGGCCCCGCCGCCGACCTCCAGGAGGTGCTGGGCGCACCGGTGCTCTTCCTCGGTATCTCCGTCCCGTCCGACGGCTGGCACGCCCCCGACGAGAAGGTGGAGCTGGACCTGCTGCTCAAGGGCGTCGAGACGTCCGCCCACCTGTGGGGTGACCTGGCGGAGTACTGGCGCCACGCGCCCTGAGCGACGTGCGCGGTCCAGGACCGGACCGGCACCGCGCGCGGCACACTGGAAAGGCCGCCCCGCACCGCCGATCCCTCCCGGACCCGGTCGCCACCCGCCGTACGACCCGCTGAACCGCCCTGCCGAACCGAAACGCTCACCGGGGGAGTTGGAAGCACCCGTGACCACCTGGACCGACCACACCGCCGACCGTCCCATCTCGCTCACCGCCCCGAGCGGCATCGACCGTGCCGCCCACCACCGCCTCGACGAGGCATGGCTCGCGGCGGCGTGGAGCCATCCCTCGACGCGCTGCTTCGTGGTCTCCGGCGGTCAGGTCCTCATCGACGAGACGCCCGACGGGCGGACCGAACTCGTCATGACCCCGTCCTTCGAGGCCCCGCTCACCGAGGCACACCGCTACTTCCTGGGCACCGACGACGACGGCGTCAGCTACTTCGCCCTCCAGAAGGACTCGCTGCCGGGCCGCATGGACCAGTCCGCCCGCCCGGCCGGCCTGCGCGAGGCCGGTCTGCTCCTGTCGCCCCGCGACGCCGGCCTGATGGCCCACGCGGTCGCCCTGGAGAACTGGCAGCGCCTGCACCGGTTCTGCTCCCGCTGCGGCGAGCGCACCGTCATCGCGGCGGCCGGCCACATCCGCCGCTGCCCCGCCTGCGGAGCCGAGCACTACCCGCGGACCGACCCGGCGGTGATCATGGCGGTGACGGACGACGAGGACCGCCTCCTGCTCGGCCGCCAGGTGCACTGGCCCGAGGGCCGCTTCTCGACGCTCGCCGGTTTCGTGGAGCCGGGGGAGTCCATCGAGCAGGCGGTGCGCCGGGAGGTCCAGGAGGAGGTCGGCGTGACCGTCGGCCCCGTGGAGTACGTCGCCAGCCAGCCCTGGCCCTTCCCGTCCAGCCTGATGCTGGGCTTCATGGCCCACGCCACCTCGACCGAGATCGACGTCGACGGTGACGAGATCCACGAGGCCCGCTGGTTCTCCCGCGACGAACTGGGCGCCGCCTTCGAGTCCGGCGAGGTGCTCCCGCCCTACGGCATCTCCATCGCGGCCCGCCTGATCGAGCTCTGGTACGGCAAGCCGCTGCCCACGCGCGGCGCCTTCTGAGGCGGACGCAGCGAGATGTGTGAGGGGTGGGCCTCCCCGGCCGGGGAGGCCCACCCCTCACGTGTCTCGCTTCTTGCTTCTCGCGCTTCGCGTCAGCGTTCCGCTTATGCGCCGATCTTCTGCTTCACCTGCGCCAGCGACGGGTTGGTCAGCGTCGAGCCGTCCGGGAAGAGCACGGTCGGCACCGTCTGGTTTCCGCCGTTCGCCTTCTCCACGAACGCCGCGGACTCCGGGTCCTGCTCGATGTTGATCTCGGTGTACGCGATGCCCTCGCGGTCCATCTGGCTCTTCAGCCGACGGCAGTAGCCGCACCACGTGGTGCTGTACATCGTCACAGTGCCCGGCATGTCTCTCGCGCTCCTTAGGCGGCTCGGGGAATCGGCGGCTCCTGAAGGCCGCACCGGTGGAACGTCCCCGGCGCCTCCACCATTCCCGCGGCGTGACGCCCGTCGCATCGGTACGACTATCGGTGCCCGCCTGTGGACAACCGGCGCTCCCGTCCCGCGCGACCTGGCAGCATGGCGGTGTGACAGCAGCAACGCACTCCACCCTCTTCCCGCAGGTACCGGACTCGGCCGACGCGGTGCTCGAAGGGCTCGACCCCGAGCAGCGCGAGGTGGCGACCACCCTGCGCGGTCCGGTGTGCGTGCTGGCGGGCGCCGGCACCGGCAAGACCAGGGCGATCACCCACCGCATCGCCTACGGGGTCCGCGCCGGCATCCTCCAGCCCACCAGCGTGCTGGCCGTCACCTTCACCAACCGGGCCGCGGGCGAGATGCGGGGCCGGCTGCGCCAGCTCGGTGCCGGGGGCGTGCAGGCCCGCACCTTCCACTCGGCGGCGCTCCGCCAGCTCCAGTATTTCTGGCCGAAAGCGATCGGTGGCTCCCTGCCCCGGCTCGTCGACCGCAAGATCCAGCTCGTCGCGGACGCGGCGGCCGCCTGCGGCATCCGTCTCGACCGGGGCGAGCTGCGCGACGCCACCGCCGAGATCGAGTGGTCCAAGGTGACCCAGACCGTCCCCGCCGACTACGCCCTCGCGGCGGACAAGGCCGGTCGCGTGGCACCCCGCGATCCGGCCGAGATCGCCCAGATCTACGCGGCCTACGAGGACCTCAAGCGCGGGCGCGGCGTGATCGACTTCGAGGACGTGCTGCTGCTGACCGTCGCCGTCCTCCAGGACCGGCAGGACGTCGCCGAGCAGGTGCGCGCCCAGTACCAGCACTTCGTCGTCGACGAGTACCAGGACGTCAGCCCTCTCCAGCAGCGGCTGCTGGAGCTGTGGCTCGGGGACCGCGACGACCTGTGCGTGGTCGGCGACGCCAGCCAGACGATCTACTCGTTCACGGGAGCAACCCCCGACCATCTGCTCGACTTCCGCGCCCGCCACCCCCGCGCCACCGTCGTCAAGCTGGTCCGCGACTACCGCTCCACCCCGCAGGTCGTCCATCTGGCCAACGGCCTGCTCTCCCAGGCCCGCGGCCGGGCCGCCGACCACCGGCTGGAGCTGGTCTCCCAGCGCCCTGCGGGGCCCGAGCCCGTCTACACCGAGTACGCGGACGAACCGGCCGAGGCCGAGGGCGCCGCCCGCCGCATCCGCGAGCTCATCGACGCGGGCGTACCGGCCGCCGAGATCGCCGTCCTCTTCCGGACGAACTCCCAGTCGGAGACCTATGAGCAGGCCCTGGCCGACGCCGGGGTCCCCTACCAGCTGCGCGGTGCGGAGCGCTTCTTCGACCGCCCGGAGGTGCGCAAGGCCCACAGCTCGCTGCGGGCCGCGGCCCGCTTCGGCGGCAACGACTCGCTGCTCGACGACGTGGTGGACCTGCCCTCGCAGGTGCGCGCGGTGCTCTCCGGAGAGGGGTGGACGTCGGAGCCGCCCGCCGGTTCCGGCGCCGTCCGCGAGCGGTGGGAGTCGCTGGCCGCGCTGGTCGGTCTGGCGCAGGACTTCGCCGCCGCCAGGCCGGGCGCCACGCTGGGCGACCTCGTCGCCGAGCTCGACGAGCGGGCCGGTGCCCAGCACGCCCCGACGGTCCAGGGCGTCACCCTCGCCTCCCTGCACTCGGCCAAGGGCCTGGAGTGGGACGTCGTCTTCCTGGTCGGCGTCGCCGAAGGCATGATGCCGATCACCTACGCAAAGACCGACGAGCAGATCGAGGAGGAGCGCCGTCTCCTCTATGTCGGCGTCACCCGAGCGCGTGAACGCCTGCACCTCTCCTGGGCCCTCGCCCGCTCGCCCGGGGGACGGCCCAGTCGGCGTCCCAGCCGCTTCCTGAAGGGGCTCAGGCCCGGCTCGGGTCCGACCGGCGGGGGAGCGACGGCCGGCGGCTCCGGGGGCGTCGAGCGCGGTTCGGCGGGGGGCGGTGCCGCGCCCGCCGCTCCGAGACGGAGCCGCAGGACGCCCGCGCGCTGCCGGGTCTGCGGCCGCACGCTCACCGAAGCGGGCGAGATGAAGCTGATGCGCTGCGAGGACTGCCCCTCCGACATGGACGAGGGCGTCTACGAGCGGCTGCGCGAGTGGCGCGCGGTCCAGGCGGAATTCAGCGGGCAGCCCGCGTTCTGCGTCTTCACCGACAAGACGTTGATGGCGATCGCCGAGTCCGTCCCCGAGGACCAGCACGAACTGGCACGCATCCCCGGCGTGGGGATGCGCAAGTTCCACCGCTACGGCGCCGACGTCCTGGCCATCTGCGCAGGCCGGGAAGGCGTGGGGCTTGACGGAGACGACTGATGCGAACTCGTCGAAAAAATAGTTTGCGCATGCCCCGGGAATCCCCATAGGTTCTTGGTCACGGGGACGGCGGCCTTCCCGGAGGCCCCGAATCCGTGTTGTACTTGCATATCCGCGGACCGGTTCGCCCGGTCCCCTAGACGCCGAGAGGAGGCGAGTCCAGTGATCAGCATCAACTTCAGCTCCATCGTCAGCTCCACCGCCAAAATGACCGATCGCTCGGCCGTCTCCCTGTGCATGCTCGGCGCCTCGAACCCGGGCACCGGTCTGTCCGGCATCCGTGCCGTGCTCCCGGCGTCCGCCTCCGTCGCCCCCGCGGGCCTTCCCGTCCGTGAGCGCGATGAGCGACCGACCAAGGCACTGGAAGCAGCAGTAGTGGCACAGGCGCAGGCCTATGCCTTTACGGCGACCGGTGCCGGATTCCGGAAGCAGACGACGCAGCACCACCTGATGTGGGCCTTCCGTGGGCCAGAACCCTGGAGTGATCCAGCCTGATTCGATCAGGCCGGCGCCTTCAGGGCCGCGGAACCCCATCCGGGATCCGCGGCCCTTCTGTTTGTCCCCGAACGGGGACGACAGCACGAAGGAGCCTCGGGACAAGAAAAGAACCCGGTACCAAGCCGCCAACCGGCCGACCGGCCGGAACGACCAGACGAGGAAGACCAACCGTGCAACTCGAAGCGCACGCCCCGTCCGTACCGCCTTCCGACACGATCCCCAAGCCCTGCTCCACGGAGGACCCGACCTTGACCCCGCTCACCGCGCTCACCGCGCTCGACGACGCCATCGAGAACCTCGGTGTACCCGTTCCCTGCCGCTCCTACGACCCGGAGGTCTTCTTCGCGGAGTCGCCGGCGGACGTCGAGTACGCCAAGTCCCTGTGCCGCACCTGCCCGCTGATCGAGGCCTGCCTCGCCGGCGCCAAGGAGCGGCGTGAGCCCTGGGGCGTCTGGGGTGGAGAGCTGTTCGTCCAGGGTGTCGTCGTCGCCCGGAAGCGGCCCCGTGGCCGCCCGCGCAAGAACCCGGTTTCGGCATGAACACCGCCGGCACGATCGACCGTCCCCTCACGTACGACCCCCAGAAGCAGGCCCCGATGAAGCCGTCCGCCCACGACATCGCAGGCTCCGCGCCTGAAGACTTCACCACCAGCGGCGCGAAGGACTCGCGTCAGAACAGGAACCGTGAGATGCAACTCATCCCAGAAGCCCTGGCTCGTGCGCAAATGCACGACCGGCTGCACGAGGCCGAGCGGGAACGCCGGGCGCTGCGCCTGGCGACCGCTCGCCGGATGCAGCGCCGGGCCGAGCGCGCCTCGATGCGTGCCCGGCGGGCGCTCGCCATGGCCGTCATGCAGTAACCGAACACTCGAAGCAGTGGCCTCCCGCCCGGGAGGCGAAGCCTTCCCCGCGGGGGCCGGTCCGTCCGAACGGACCGGCCCCCGCGGCGCGTTCAGGCCCGGTCGCTCACGCCTCGGCCGCCGTGTCCTCTTCCTCCGCCTCGTCGTCCTCGGGGAGGAAGCCCACCAGCCAGTCCTCCAGCTCGTCACGGAG
The DNA here is from genome assembly GCA_002155895.1 of Streptomyces rochei. Classification (GTDB taxonomy): domain Bacteria; phylum Actinomycetota; class Actinomycetes; order Streptomycetales; family Streptomycetaceae; genus Streptomyces; species Streptomyces rochei. Next base: position 4,249 of record MUMD01000160.1, on the reverse strand, counting down.
ACGCACCGTCGCCCCCAGCTGGCAGAGCACGCCGATGGTGCTCAAGGTCACACGGTGGATGAGGAGATACGCGGGCGGCAGATTGAGCTGCTTGGCCAGCTGGTACGCCGGGGAGCGCGGGTCACCGATCCGGGCCGCCTGACTCCGCATCCAGCCGCGGGTGAAGGTGAACTCGTCCACCCGGGCCGGCTCGATGATCGGCAGGAGGTAGTCGAGGACGGCGTCGGGGTCCAGCTCTATCGACTCCTTGACGAACCCCTCGGAGCACAGCATCTCGTAGACGGCCTCCGCCTCGTCGTCCAGCGTCATGCGCAGCGCCTGCCCGATGGGCTCCGGCAGACCGCCCGGGAGCCGGTCGACCGTGCCGAAGTCCAGCACGCCGAGGCGCCAGTCGTCCTCGCCGTCCGGGCCGCCGGGCAGCAGCCGGAAGTTGCCGGGGTGCGGATCGGCGTGCAGCAGGCCGGTGCGGGCCGGGCCGGAGAAGAGGAAGTGCGCCAGCAACTGACCGGCCCGGTCGCGCTGCCGCGGTGTGCCGTCCGCGATGATCTCCGACAGCGGCACGCCGTCCATCCACTCGGTGACCAGCACCTGCTCGCACTGGTGGACCACGCCCGGCACCACGATGTCCGGGTCGTCCGCGAACTCCTCGGCGTGGGCGCGCTGGGCCTGCGCCTCCAGGCCGTAGTCCAGCTCCTCGGAGACCCGGTCCTTCAGCTCGGTGATCAGCGGCTTGACGTCCATGCCGGGGACCAGCGGGCCGAGCAGGCGGGCGAAGCGGCTGAGCTGGTTCAGGTCGGAGAGCAGGGCTTCGCCGGCACCCGGGTACTGCACCTTGACCGCCACCTCGCGGCCGTCCTGCCACACCGCCCGGTGCACCTGGCCGATGGACGCCGCCGCGGCCGGCTTGTCCTCGAACTCCAGGAACAGGTCCTGCCAGTCCTCGCCGAGCCGCTCCGCGAGAACGGCGTGCACCGTGCGCGTCGGCATGGGCGGCGCCGCCTCCTGCAGCTTGGTCAGGGCCGCCCGGTAGGGACCCGCCACCTCCTCGGGCAGCGCGGACTCGAAGACGGACAGGGCCTGCCCGAACTTCATCGCCCCGCCCTTCAGCTCGCCGAGCACCTTGAACAACTGCTCGGCGGTCCGCTGCTGCAGCTGCTGGCCGACGATCTCCGCGGACTCGCCCACGATTCGCTTTCCGAGCCCCCAGGTAGCCCGCCCGGCGAAGCCGAGCGGGAGCGCGGCGAGCTTGGCGGTGCGGGTGACCGCCTTGCGCGGAAGATCAGACATGCGCCCTCCAAGTCCCTGCCGGCCGAGCGGGTTCCGCCTCGCGGCGGACCTCCGCGGACGGCCCTTGCCCAGCCATTGTCGCGCGCCGCTCCCCGTACTCGGGGGTGTGTTCCCGCTTACCTTTTCCGGCGGCCTCGCAGGGGCAGGCGGGGTGCGCCGGGACCGGGCGTGTCCGCCACCGCAGATCCGGCAGCGTCACCTCCCAGCGGGTGCCGACGGCGGAGGGGGTCCGGCCGTCCAGGAAGGCGAGGGCGTGGGCCGCGGCCAGCCCGGCGACCGTCGTGGCCAGGGTCAGGTCGCAGGGCGGGACCTGGCGGCGGGCGCCGGAGCGCCACTGCGCCACCAGCCGCGGCCAGGCCGGGTCCCGGTCGGTACGGTCTGCCTGAAGACATCCCGCGCACCCCGTCTCGCCGGGCAGGACCAGGGGGCCGATGACACCGGTCGCTTCGACGACCCCGGCGTACAGGTGAGGTGTGCCGGAGGCCATCAAGGACTCCGCGGCGGCGGGGTCGGGGACGTGCACCGCGACGTCGTCGCGCGGGGCGACGATCACCAGGTGGTACCCCGGGTCGTGCTCCTCGGGCGGTGTCGAGGGACCGCGGCGCGGCGGCCGGGAGGGCGCCGCCCGGCGGACGACACGGCGGGCCGCCTCGTCCCGGCGATCCCCGACGGCTTCGGCCGGGAGACCGCCCGGGGCGACGTCCCACGGCTCGACGCATCCGCCGTCCAGCACGTCGACCCCGCCGACGCCCGCGCCCGAGAGCAGGCCCGCCAGCACCGCGCCCACCCGCCCCGCGCCCTTCACCCGGACCCGCAGCGCGCGCCGGGCGGCCAGGTGTCTCATCGCCTCTCCCGGCGCCGAGGTGGTCAAGGTCAGGGTGGCCAGGTCGGGTCGGAGCCGGTCGAGCAGCCCGGTCTTCTCCCGCAGGGCGTCGGCCTCCGGACCGCCACCCCTGGCGTCGTCCAGGAGCCCGGCACGGGCGAGTCCCTCCACCACCCGGTCGACATGGCCGTCGGGCAGGTCCATGCGGCGTCCCTCCTGGCGCAGGAGAGCCGGCCCGCGGGTGCCGTTGAGCAGGTCCAGGAAGCTGCCCGTCGCGGTGTCCACCGGGCCGAGGGTCAGCGCGTGCGCGGGCGTCATCCCGAACTGCACGGTGTTGAGGTCACGCCAGCCGCGCCTGAGCGCGGGTTTCACCATCGGATGCATGCCAGGCCCCCCGTGGGTCTTCCGGTCGTCGAACTCTGCCCGGGCCGGTCCGCGTGGTCGGTCGCGGATCCGCCGGCGAGTGCCAGCATGCCCGGATGCGCGACGAGGCGTCGAAAGTTGTCCACAGCCCGTGAGATTCGTCGTACAAATCATCCGTACCTGTCCGGCGAGGGGCGGCGGATCGGCGCCGAAGCGTCCCGGAGCCGGGACTTCGCCGTGTGCAGCGGGTAACGTCGTGGCGTGTCCGCCGACCCACTGCACCGCGCCGGGGCGTCCCAGCGCACCCCCACGAATCCGCCGCCGCACGGCTCGGCGACGAGCGCGATCGAGGTCCGCAGGAGCACCCGGCGACGCCGGACGGTCTCCGCGTACCGAGAGGGCGATCGCACCGTCGTGCTGATCCCCGCCCGGATGTCCGAGGCGGAGGAGCGACGCTGGGTGGGCGTCATGCTGGACAAGCTGGCCGCCCAGGAGAGCAAGCGCGTCCTGGGCGACGCCGAACTCGCCGAGCGCGCGCGGCGCCTGTCCGACCAGTACTTCGAGGGCCGGGCCCGGCCCCGATCGGTCCGCTGGGTCACGAACCAGAACACGCGCTGGGGCTCCTGCACCCCCTCCGAGGGAAGCATCCGGCTCTCGCACCGCCTCCAGGGCATGCCCGAGTACGTCGTCGACTACGTGCTCCTGCACGAACTGGCGCACCTGCTCGTGCCCGGCCACGGGCCCCGCTTCTGGCGGCTGCTGGAGGCGTATCCGAGGACCGAGCGGGCCCGGGGATACCTGGAGGGCGTGGTCGCCGCCGACCGGCTGCCGCACGTGCCCGGCGCCCGCGGCGAGTAGGGACCGCCCCGACCGCGTTCCCGCCGCGGGCGCCCGAGCGTGCCCTCGACGCGGGGCCGAGCACACCCCGGCGTGGGTACGCCACGACCGCGCACGGGTTCTGTACCGGGTCTGTACCGACCTCTTCCGGCCTCCGGGATTGCCGTTAGCCTGGCGCGACGCACTCGTATTTCGGATGGGGGACGGTCGTAACGCATGGCCAGGGAATTCCAACGCGGCCACAAGGCCAGGATCAGTGACCTCACGGCGGGCACGGATCTGTACGTAGGCGTGCAGATCTCGGGCCCCGGACTGAGCTTCGACATCAGCTGCTTCGGTCTCGACGCCGACGAGCGGTTGTCGGACGACCGGTACTTCGTGTTCTTCAACCAGCCGAAGACCCCCGAGGAGTCCATCCAGCTCCTGGGTGCGCAGGCGGGTGACACGGAGTCGTTCCGGGTCACCCTCGACAAGATCCCGCCGCAGATCCAGAAGCTGTCCTTCACGGCGACGATCGACGGCGCGGGGCAGATGTCGCAGGTCGCGACCGGGTACATCCGGATCGTCGCGGGCGGCGAGGAGGTGGCCCGGTATCCGTTCAGCGGTGCGGAGTTCTCCACCGAGCGCGCCGTGATGCTGGGCGACTTCTATCTGAAGGACGTGTGGCGGTTCGCCGCCGTCGGGCAGGGCTTCGACGGCGGGCTGGACGCGCTGCTGAGGAACTTCGGCGGCGAGGTGGCCGAGGACGAGGCCCCCGCGCCGCAGCAGGCGCAGCAGCCGCAGGCCGGTGCCGTGCCGGGCTTCGCACCGCCCGCTCAGGCCGCCGCGCCGCCCGCGTTCGGCGCTCCCGCCGCGCCCGCGCCCACGCCGGCCCCGGCTCCCGTACCGCAGCCCGCCCAGCAGGGCTTCGCCCCACCGGCCGGCGCCACTCCGCCACAG
>MUMD01000016.1 GCA_002155895.1 Streptomyces rochei | reverse complement strand
GTCGGTACGGCGGGTCATGCCGGCCTCCGGGGTTCGTGGTTCGTCGGTGCACGCACCACCCTCGGGCCTCGACCAAGGTTGAGGTCAAGTGCCGCCCGGCCGGACACACGTGAGGAGGGGCCCGCGAACGGGCCCCTCCTCACGCCGTGGCCTCAGCAGGGCCCGTGGCGACGGCGCCGCAGCACGCCCGCCGCCACCACGGCGCCCGCCGCCGCACCGGCGACCAGCACCGCGCGGGGATGGGCGAGCCCGGACCGCAGCGCGCCGCGCGCCCGTTCCGGCACGCGCCGCTCCACGGTGTGGCCGGCCCGGCCGGCCTTGTCCTGCACCGCGTGGCCCGCCTGCCCGGCCCGGTCCTGCACGGCGTGTCCGGCCCGGCTCGCCCTGCCCTGCACCGTGTGCCCGGCCTGCGCGGCGGAGCTGCGCAACTGCACGGTCATGGCACCGGCCTTGTCCCTGAGGTCGGCGGCCCGGGCCTTGGCACGGCCCTTCACGTCCGCCTTGCCCGCCAGCTCCTCCACGGTGTCGCCGAGCTGGCTGCGGGTCTGCTCGATCTGCTGGCGCAGCTCGTCGGGCCCCTTGGCGCCCACGGGCTGCGCGGTGGAGCCGCTCCTCGTGCCGTCCCCGCTCGTCGCGTCGGTCATCGATGTGCCCTTTCCCTGATCACGTCCACGTCGGTCCTGACGCTGCCGAGGGTCGCCTCGGGCTTCGGGGGCACGGCGCGACGGAGCTGGGCGCGGCCCATCATGGCCAGTACGCCCGCGATCACGAAGAGCACCGCCGTCACGATGAGCGCCGCGGCCCAGACGGGCAGCGCCAGCGAGAGCGCGGCGGTGGCCGTGCCGGCCAGGGCGAACAGACCGACGTACGCGATGGCTCCCGCGGCGCCGAGCATCCCGCCTCCGCGCCCGGCGCGCTTGCCCTTCTCGGCCAGCTCCATCTTGGCGAGGGCCACTTCCTGGCGTACGAGCCGGGAGAGCTGTTCGGTGGCCTGACCGACGAGTTCGCCCACGGAGTGCTGCTCGTCGCGCACCGGCCTGGTGTGCATGGTCCCGGTCACGGTGTTCCGCCTCCTCTCGGTTCGGAGTGCCCCGGGTACCCCCGGCCGGGCGGCGCTACCCCTGCGGGTGCGCGGCCCGCCCACTTCGCAGCATCCCTTACCGGTACCTCGTAGCAGATTTAAGTAGAGCTGTACGGTCGTCGCGCCGACACTGCTTCCATGACGACCACGACGCCCTCGACGGCCACGCCGGCCACGCCGGCCACGCCGGCCACCACGATCACGCCGGCCACGACGTCCATGCCGACGGACCACCGCTCCCCCGCCCCCTTCGGCCGCGCCCTGTGCGCCATGGTCACGCCCTTCACGCAGTCCGGGACGCTCGATCTGGACGGTGCCCAGCGGCTCGCCGACCGGCTGGTGGCGGGGGGCTGCGACGGCCTGGTGCTGTCCGGCACCACGGGCGAGTCGCCGACCACCACGGACGCCGAGAAGGCGGCGCTGGTCGCGGCGGTGCGCGAGGCGGTCGGCGACCGGGCGGCGCTGGTCGCCGGGGTGGGCACCGCGGACACCCGGCACACGGTCGAGCTGGCCCGGGCCGCCGAGAAGGCCGGCGCGGACGGGCTGCTGGTGGTCGCGCCGTACTACAGCAGGCCCCCGCAGGACGCCGTGGAGGCGCACTTCCGGGAGATCGCGGACGCGTCCGGTCTGCCGCTCGTCCTCTACGACATCCCCGGCCGCACCGGCACCCGTATCGAGCCCGCCACGCTCGTCCGGCTCTCCGGCCATCCGCGGATCGTCGCCGTCAAGGACTGCGCGTACGACCTCCTCGGCACCCAGCACGTGCTGTCCCGCACGGATCTGGCGTACTACGCGGGCTGCGACGAGCAGATCCTCGCCCTGTACGCGATCGGTGCGGCGGGGTACGTCGGCACGGTCGCCAACGTCGCGCCGGAACTGTTCCGCGCCGTCCTGGACGCCTTCGACGCGGGCGACACCGGACGGGCCGCCCTGCTGCAACGCCGGGCGCTTCCGCTCGTCGAGTCGATGATGGCGGCCGGGCTGCCCGGCACGGTCACCGCCAAGGCGCTGCTGGACGCCCTGGGACTGCCAGCGGGCCCGGTCCGCGCACCGCTGCGGTGCGCGGACCGGGCGACGACCGAGGCCCTGCTGAGGACGTACGGGGAGCTGGCCACCAGTACCCGTCAGCTCCAGGTGTAGCCGTCGCCGAAGAGCAGGGTGTGCTCCAGTACGTCCTCCGCCGGGTCGTCGATCTGCCCCACGTGGACGTTGAGGAGGCCGACCCGGGGGCCGTTGTGCGAACCGGTGGTGGTCTCGTCGGCGTGCGCCGCTCCCGCCGGCGCCCAGCACACCAGCACGGCGGCGCCCGCCCCGGCCAGCCAACGCGCCACGGTCCTCGCCCGCTCGTTCGTCATACCAGGTCCTCGTTTCGTCGGATCGGCGTCTGATCGGACTCTGCGTCCACCCGTTCATCCGCCAAGACCACCGGAAGGTCACGGTCCGTCATCCGTACGTGAGGGGGGCGCGCGAGGCACGGGGCGGCAAAAGCGTTGGCGGGACACCACCCGCCCGCCTACGGTCACCCGGTGGGCAGACGACGCTACGTGGCCCGGGGCGTCCCGGGCGGATACCGGATCTGGGACAACCGCGGGCGCCGCTACTGGGGTGACCTCTACGAGCTGTGCCCCGACGACCTCCTGACCGAGCTGAACGGCGCCGCCGACCAGACCCGCGTCACCGCGCTGCTCAAGCGGTACCGGGCCCTGAAACGCTGAACGCCCTCCCGGCACGCCGCGGACGGACGTGTCGGGAGGGCGGTACGACCCGGCGCCCCCGGCCGGCCGGTCGCGACCGTGCCGGTGGCGGGGCGCGTCAGTTGTGGCTGTGCAGGATCTCGTTCAGGCCGCCCCACACCGCGTTGTTCGGGCGGGCCTCGACCGTGCCCGTGACCGAGTTGCGGCGGAAGAGGATGTTGGAGGCGCCGGAGAGTTCGCGGGCCTTGACGACCTGGCCGTCGGGCATGGTCACGCGGGTGCCCGCGGTGACGTAGAGACCGGCCTCGACCACGCACTCGTCGCCCAGCGCGATGCCGACGCCCGCCTCGGCGCCGACCAGGCAGCGCTCGCCGATGGTGATGCGGACGTTGCCGCCGCCGGAGAGGGTGCCCATGGTGGAGGCGCCGCCGCCGATGTCGGAGCCGTCGCCGACGACGACGCCCGCGGAGATGCGGCCCTCGACCATCGAGGTGCCCAGCGTGCCCGCGTTGAAGTTGACGAAGCCCTCGTGCATGACGGTGGTGCCCTCGGCCAGGTGCGCGCCGAGGCGGACGCGGTCGGCGTCGGCGATGCGCACGCCCTTGGGGGCGACGTAGTCCGTCATGCGCGGGAACTTGTCGATCGAGGTCACCTGGAGGTGCAGGCCCTCGGCGCGGGCGTTGAGGCGGACCTTCTCGATGTCGTCCACGGCGACCGGGCCCAGCGAGGTCCAGGCGACGTTGGCGAGGTGGGCGAAGATGCCGTCGAGGCTCTGGCCGTGCGGCTTGACCAGGCGGTGGGAGAGCAGGTGCAGGCGCAGGTAGACGTCGTGCGTGTCGACCGGCTTCTCGTCCAGCGAGGAGATGACCGTGCGGACCGCGACCACCTCGACGCCGCGGCGGGCGTCGGGACCCACCGCGGCGGTGGCGCCGCCGCCGAGGAGTTCGGCGGCCTGCTCGGCACTGAGGCGCTCGGTGCCGGACGGGCCGGGCTCGGCGGCGAGTTCCGGGGCCGGGAACCAGGTGTCGAGAACGGTGCCGTCGGCGGCGATCGTGGCAAGCCCGGCGGCCACGGCGCCGGTGGTACGGGAAGCAGTCGTGTCGGTCATGAGGGCAACCTAACCGGCGGGGGCGTCCAGGTGCGAACCGACCACCGGCCATCTCACGTGCCGGTCGCCCACCTCCACCCCTACGGCCAACGCCACCCACCCGGCCGCCGGCGCTGCGGGGGTGCCGCTGCGCCCACCCGTGCCGCCCCAGCGGCACGACTGCCCGCAGCTGTGTGGGCACAACTGCCGGCGACGACATCCGCCCCCACGCCGCTTCACCCGAGCACCCGCGCCAGCACCTCCCGCGCGTACCCCTCGTCGTACACCGAGTCCGTCAGCAGCACCTGCAGACAGATCCCGTCCAGCACCGCCACCAGCGCCCGCGCCGTCACCGCGTCGGTCCGCGCGGCAAGGAGCGCCCCCACCCCCTCCGCCCACTCCGCGGCCACCGGCCGCAGCGCGGGCCGTCGCAGGGCCGCCAGATACAGCTCGTACTCCAGCTCCACCCCCGTACGGTCGCCGCCCAGCCACTCCCCGAGGACGCGGGCCAGCTCGCCGGCCAGATCGACGTCGGCCTCGGGGTCGGCCAGTTCCGGATGGGCCGCGACCACCTTGGCGAAGCCCTCGTTGGCCTGCCGCAGCGCGGCGACCAGCAGCTCGTCCAGGGTGGCGAAGTGGTACGTCGTCGAGCCCAGCGGAACGTCCGCCTCGGCGGCGACCGTGCGGTGGCTGAGACCCGCGATGCCCTGCCGCCCGACGACCCGGATCGCCGCGTCGATGATGCGCTGCCGCCGCTCGGGGTCGTGCCGACGCGGCATCAGTGCGCGCCGCCCAGGTTGAGGACGACGACTCCGACGATGATCAGCGCGATCCCGGCGGCCTTGGTGACGGTCATCCCCTCCCCCATGAACAGCACGCCGATCGCGGCGATGGCGGCGGTGCCCACCCCGGCCCAGATGGCGTACGCCGTGCCGACGGCGAGGATCTTCAGGGTCTGGGCGAGCAGCGCGAAGGAGAGCACGTAGGCGAGTGCGGTCAGCAGGGAGGGCCCCAGCCTGCTGAAGCCCTCGCTGTACTTCATGGCGGTGGTGCCGGCCACCTCGGCGGCGATGGCTCCGGCCAGGAGCAGATATCCCATGTGTACGAGCGTACATAACGAGGGTCCCGCATACGCGAGAACGGCGACGCCCGAAGGGCGTCGCCGTTCTCGCGAGCGGTGTGTCTCAGACGTTGAACCCGAGCGCGCGCAGCTGCTCGCGGCCGTCGTCCGTGATCTTGTCCGGGCCCCACGGCGGCATCCAGACCCAGTTGATGCGCAGCTCGTTGACGAGGCCGTCCGTGGCGGACTTGGCCTGGTCCTCGATCACGTCGGTCAGCGGACAGGCCGCCGACGTGAGGGTCATGTCGACGGTCGCGATGTTCGCGTCGTCGACGTGGATGCCGTAGATCAGGCCGAGGTTGACGACGTCGATGCCCAGCTCGGGGTCCACGACGTCCATCAGGGCCTCGCGGAGCTCCTCCTCCGAGGCCGGCTTCATTTCCACGGTCTCGCTCATGCCGTCGTCTCCTTCTCGGCGTCGGCGCCGTCCAGCGCCTGGGCCGTCGCGTCCTTCCAGGCCATCCAGCTCAGCAGGGCGCACTTGACCCGGGCCGGGTACTTCGAGACCCCGGCGAACGCGACCGCGTCCTCCAGGACCTCCTCCATCGCGTCGTCGGGCTCGATCCTGCCCTTGGACTGCATCAGCTCCAGGAAGGTCTCCTGGATCTGCTGTGCCCGGGCCAGGTCCTTGCCGACCAGCAGGTCGTTCAGCACCGAGGCGCTCGCCTGGCTGATGGAGCAGCCCTGGCCCTCGTAGCTGACGTCGCTGATCGTCGTGCCGTCGTACTTCACGCGGAGTGTGATCTCGTCACCGCATGTCGGGTTGACGTGGTGGACCTCGGCGTCGCCATCCCGCAAGCCCCGCCCGTGCGGGTTCTTGTAGTGGTCCAGGATGACTTCCTGGTACATGGAGTCCAGCTTCATGCTCTTCGCTCGTCCCGTCAGCCGAAGAAGTTCCGTACGTGCTCCAGGCCGTCGACCAGTGCGTCGATCTCGGCCGGCGTGGAGTACAGATAGAACGACGCTCGCGTGGTCGCAGGAATTCCGTAGCGCAGGCAGACGGGGCGGGCGCAGTGATGGCCGACCCGGACCGCGATGCCCTGCTCGTCGAGTACCTGGCCCACGTCGTGCGGGTGGATGTCACCCAGCGTGAAGCTGATCGCCGCCCCGCGCTCCTCGGCCGTGGTGGGGCCGATGATGCGCAGGTCCGGGACCTCGAGCAGGCGCTTGACCGCGTACTCGGTCAGTGCGTGCTCGTGGGCGAGGATCTTGTCCATGCCGATCGAATTGAGGTAGTCGATCGCCGCGCCCAGGCCGACCGCCCCGGCGATGGGGGGCGTGCCCGCCTCGAACTTGTGCGGTGCCGGTGCGTAGGTGGAGGAGTGCATCGAGACGGTCTCGATCATCTCGCCGCCGCCGAGGAACGGGGGCAGGTCCTCCAGCAGCTCCTGGCGGCCCCACAGGACGCCGATGCCCGTCGGGCCGCACATCTTGTGGCCGGTGAAGGCCACGAAGTCGGCCTGGAGGGCCTGCACGTCCAGCGGCATGTGCGGCGCGGCCTGGGAGGCGTCGACGCACACGAGCGCGCCGACCTCCTGGGCGCGGCGCACGATGGCCTCGACCGGGTTCTGGGTGCCCAGGATGTTGGAGACCAGCACGAAGGAGACGATCTTCGTCTTCTCCGTGATGACCTCGTCGATGTTGGACAGGTCCAGGCGGCCGTCGTCCGTCAGACCGAACCAGCGGAGCTTCGCGCCGGTGCGCTGCGCGAGCAGCTGCCACGGCACGATGTTGGAGTGGTGCTCCATCTCCGTGATGACGATCTCGGTCTCGTGGTCCACCCGGTAGGGCTCGTCGGCCCAGCCCAGCATGTTGGCCACGAGGTTGAGGGACTCCGAGGCGTTCTTGGTGAAGATCACCTCGTCGCGGGAGGGCGCGTTGATGAACTCCGCGACCTTGTCCCGCGCGCCCTCGTACAGCGCCGTGGCCTCCTCGGCGAGGACGTGCACGCCACGGTGGACGTTGGCGTTGTGCTGCTCGTAGTACTCGTCGAGCACGTCGATGACCTGGCGCGGGGTCTGCGAGGTCGCGGCGTTGTCGAGGTAGACGAGCTTCTTACCGTCGTGGAGCACGCGGTCCAGGATCGGGAAGTCCTTGCGGATCGCCTCGGTGTCGAGGAGGCCCGGCAGCTGTGTCACTCGGATGCGCCACCCTTCGTGTAAGCCTCGTAGCCCTCGGCCTCCAGCTTGTCGGCCAGCTCGGGGCCGCCGGACTCGGCGATGCGGCCGGCCGCGAAGACGTGGACGTGGTCGGGCTTGATGTAGCGCAGGATGCGCGTGTAGTGCGTGATCAGCAGGGTGCCGACCTCACCGGTCTCGCGGACCCGGTTGACGCCCTCGGAGACGACGCGCAGGGCGTCGACGTCGAGGCCGGAGTCGGTCTCGTCGAGGATCGCCATCTTCGGCTTGAGCAGCTCCAGCTGGAGGATCTCGTGGCGCTTCTTCTCACCGCCGGAGAAGCCCTCGTTGACGTTGCGCTCGGCGAAGGCGGGGTCCATGTTGAGGCGCTGCATGGCCTCCTTGACCTCCTTCACCCAGGTGCGCAGCTTGGGGGCCTCGCCGCGGACGGCGGTGGCGGAGGTGCGCAGGAAGTTGGAGACGGAGACGCCGGGGACCTCGACCGGGTACTGCATGGCCAGGAAGAGGCCGGCGCGGGCGCGCTCGTCGACGGACATCTCCAGGACGTCCTCGCCGTCGAGGGTGACGGTGCCGCCGGTGATCGTGTACTTGGGGTGACCCGCGAGGGAGTAGGCGAGGGTCGACTTGCCGGAGCCGTTGGGGCCCATGATGGCGTGCGTCTCGCCCTGCTTCACGGTCAGGTCGACGCCCTTGAGGATCTCCTTCGTGGCGTTGTCGGCCTCGACGGTGACGTGCAGGTCTCGGATTTCAAGCGTTGCCATGGGTGCCTCAGGACTCCTGGGTGAGGGAGACGAGCACGTCGTCCCCTTCGATCTTTACGGGGTATACGGGGACGGGGCGCGTCGCCGGCAGACTGTCGGGCTTGCCCGAGCGGAGGTCGAAGCGCGAGCCGTGCAGCCAGCACTCGATGTGGCAGTCGTCGACCTCGCCCTCGGCGAGGGAGACGTTCGCGTGCGAGCAGATGTCGTGGATCGCGAAGACCTCGCCCTCGGTACGCACGACGGAGATCGGCGTGCCGTCGAGTTCCACCCGCTTCGGGGTGTCCTCCTCCAGCTCGTCCGCTCCACAGACGCGTACGAAGGTCATGCGACCGACGCCTCCAGCTCCTCTTCGATCTTGGCGAGCAGGCGCTCCTCGATGTCCGGGACGCCGATCTGCTGGACCAGCTCGGCGAAGAAGCCGCGGACCACCAGGCGGCGGGCGTCGATCTCGGGGATGCCGCGCGCCATCAGGTAGAAGAGCTGCTCGTCGTCGAAGCGGCCGGTCGCGGAGGCGTGGCCGGCGCCGACGATCTCACCGGTCTCGATCTCCAGGTTCGGCACGGAGTCGACCCGGGCGCCGTCGGTGAGGACGAGGTTGCGGTTCATCTCGTAGGTGTCGGTGCCCTCGGCCTTGGCCTCGATGAGCACGTCGCCGATCCAGACCGCGTGCGCGTCGTCGCCCTGGAGCGCGCCCTTGTAGACGACGTTGGACTTGCAGTGCGGGACGTTGTGGTCGACCAGGAGGCGGTGCTCCTGGTGCTGGCCCCGGTCGGTGAAGTACAGGCCGAACAGCTCGGCCTCGCCGCCGGGACCGGCGTACTGCACGCGCGGGTGCAGGCGGACCACGTCGCCGCCGAAGGTGACGACGACCGACTTGAAGGAGGCGTCGCGGCCTACGAGGGCGTTGTGCTGGCCCACGTGCACGGCCTTGGCGTCCCAGTCCTGGACGGAGACGACGGTGAGCTTGGCGCCGTCGCCGAGGACGTACTCGACGTTGGCGGCGAGCACCGCGTCACCGGTGTGGTCGATGACCACGACGGCCTCGGCGAAGGCACCGAGCTCGATGACCTGGTGGGCGTAGGCCGTGCCGCCCTCGCCGTGCACGGCGATGCGCACGGGCTCGGTCAGCACCGTCTCCTTGGGGACGGTGATCACACCGGCCTGCGCGAAGGCGGAGTACGCCTGGGCGGCGACGCGGTCCACCGGCTTGCCCGCCCGGCCGAGCCGGGCGTCGTCGCGGCCGACGGTCTCGACGGTGACGCCCTCGGGGGCCTCGACGGCGACCTTGACGCCCTCGTCGGTGGCGGTGGCGGTGCCGTCGTGCAGGCCGCGCAGCCGCTCCAGCGGGGTGAAGCGCCACTCCTCCTCGCGGCCGTGCGGGACCGGGAAGTCCGCCACGTCGAAGGACGGGGGCGCGCTCATGCGCGTGGCGACGGTCGAGTCGGCCTCGGCGGCCACCGCGATCGCACCGGCGGTGGTGGAGCCCACCGGTGGGGGTCCCCCCGCTGGAGCGAAGCCGGAAGTGGGGGAGTTCTGAGCCTCAGCCATGGCTGTCGTAGTGCTCGCTTTCCGTTACGTATGGGGCTGGATGGGAAGGCGGGGCGGCCGGTGGGCCGCCCCCGGCCGGTGACTAGCCGACCGCGCCTTCCATCTGGAGCTCGATCAGCCGGTTGAGTTCGAGCGCGTACTCCATCGGCAGCTCCTTGGCGATCGGCTCGACGAAGCCGCGCACGATCATCGCCATCGCCTCGTCCTCGGACAGGCCGCGGCTCATCAGGTAGAAGAGCTGGTCCTCGGAGACCTTGGAGACGGTCGCCTCGTGACCCATGGACACGTCGTCCTCGCGGACGTCCACGTAGGGGTAGGTGTCCGAGCGGGAGATGGTGTCCACGAGCAGCGCGTCGCACAGCACGTTGGACTTGGCGCCCGGGGCGCCCTCGCCGATCTCGATCAGGCCGCGGTACGAGGTGCGGCCGCCGCCTCGCGCCACCGACTTGGAGACGATGTTGGAGGAGGTGTTCGGGGCCATGTGGACCATCTTGGCGCCGGCGTCCTGGTGCTGGCCCTCGCCCGCGAAGGCGATGGACAGGGTCTCACCCTTGGCGTGCTCGCCCATCAGGTAGACGGCCGGATACTTCATCGTCACCTTGGAGCCGATGTTGCCGTCGATCCACTCCATGGTCGCGCCCTCGTACGCCACGGCGCGCTTGGTGACCAGGTTGTAGACGTTGTTCGACCAGTTCTGGATGGTCGTGTAGCGGCAGCGGGCGTTCTTCTTGACGATGATCTCGACCACGGCGCTGTGCAGCGAGTCCGACTTGTAGATCGGAGCCGTGCAGCCCTCGACGTAGTGCACGTAGGCGCCCTCGTCGACGATGATCAGGGTCCGCTCGAACTGGCCCATGTTCTCCGTGTTGATGCGGAAGTAGGCCTGGAGCGGGATCTCGACGTGCACGCCCTTCGGCACGTAGATGAAGGAGCCGCCGGACCACACGGCCGTGTTCAGCGCGGCGAACTTGTTGTCACCGGCCGGGATGACGGTGCCGAAGTACTCCTTGAAGAGCTCCGGGTGCTCCTTCAGCGCGGTGTCGGTGTCGAGGAAGATGACGCCCTGCTCCTCCAGGTCCTCGCGGATCTGGTGGTAGACGACCTCCGACTCGTACTGGGCCGCGACACCGGCCACGAGGCGCTGCTTCTCCGCCTCGGGGATGCCGAGCTTGTCGTACGTGTTCTTGATGTCCTCGGGCAGGTCCTCCCAGGACTCCGCCTGCTTCTCCGTGGAGCGCACGAAGTACTTGATGTTGTCGAAGTCGATGCCCGACAGGTCCGAGCCCCAGTTGGGCATGGGCTTCTTCTCGAACAGCTTGAGGCCCTTGAGACGGAGCTTGGTCATCCACTCCGGCTCGGACTTCTTGTCGGAGATGTCCCGGACGACGTCCTCGTCGATGCCGCGCCTGGCAGAGGCGCCGGCCGTGTCGGAGTCGGCCCAGCCGTACTCGTACTTGCCCAGGCCCTCGAGCTCAGGGTGAGCAGTCTCCGTGGGGAGAGTCATGCGGGGTTCCTCCCGGCCGTGCTTGCAGATGCGTTATCGGTGTTCGTGGCCGCGCGCGACGGGTCCGCCGCGTGCGAAGTCTTCGGAATGAAGGTGGTGCAGACCCCGTCGCCGTGCGCGATGGTCGCGAGCCGCTGTACATGCGTACCGAGCAGCTCGGCGAAAAATTCCGTCTCCGCCTCGCACAGCTGCGGGAACTGCTCGGCGACATGGGCGACCGGGCAGTGGTGCTGGCACAGCTGCTCGCCCTGCTGGGGCCGGGGTGCGCTCCGCGCGACAGCAGCGTACCCGTCCGCGCTCAGGGCCTTGGCCAGCGCTTCCGTGCGCTGGTCGGGGGGCGCCGACTCGACCGCCTTGCGGTAGGCGCCGGCCTGACCGGCGATCCGGGCGCGGGCGAAGGCGGCGATGGCCTTCTCCCCGCCCTCCTGCTCGGCGATCCAGCGCAGGGCGTCGGCGGCCAGCTTGTCGTAGGACTGGTCGAAGGCGTCCCGGCCGCAGTCGGTGAGCGCGAAGACCTTGGCCGGCCTCCCGCGCGTGCGCGTGCCGTAGACCCGCTGCTCGCGGGCTTCGACCACGTCGTCGGCGACCAGCGCGTCGAGGTGGCGCCGGACGGCGGCCTGGGTCAGGCCCAGGCGCCCGGCGAGCTCGGCGACGGTCGACGGCCCGTGGTCCAGGATGGAGCGCGCGACGCGGTTGCGGGTGGACCGCTCACCGGTCGCGAGTTCCTCCTGCGGAGCCTCGCCAACGTTTTTCACAACGCCATTGTTGCGTAATTCCTCGGAGCCGGGCAAGCCGCGTCCGGATCATCGGACGGTGCCCTGCGTCACTTAGGTTTACCTAATCTGACCTGCGGAAACGATCTTTGATCGATCAATCCGGTGGCGCCCGGGACGGCGCTGCGGGACACTCCCCGGCATGCCCGCACCCCCTCCCACCGGCCCACTCGTCACCCGCGGCACGATCGCCGCCGGACTGCGCGAGCTGGGTGTGAAGACGGACGACACGCTTCTCGTGCACACCTCGCTCAGCTCCCTCGGATGGGTCTGCGGAGGCCCCGTCGCGGTGGTCCAGGGACTGCTCGACGCGCTCGCCCCGGAGGGCACCCTGGTGGTCCCCACCCAGACCGGCGACCTGTCGGACCCGTCGCTGTGGCGCAGCCCGCCGGTGCCCGAGGAGTGGTGGGACACCGTCCGCGCGGCGATGCCCGCCTACGACCCGCTGATCACGCCCTCGCGCGGGGTCGGCGTGGTCCCCGAGACCGTGCGCACCTGGCCGGGCGCCCTGCGCAGCGCGCACCCGCAGACGTCCTTCGCCGCGCTCGGCCCGCGCGCCGCCGAGGTCGTCGCCGGGCACGCGACGGACTGCCGGCTGGGCGAGCGGAGCCCGCTGGCGACGCTGGAGCGGATGGGCGCCCGGGTGCTGCTGCTCGGCGCCGGCTACGAGGCGTGCACCGGCTTCCACCTCGCCGAGTACCGCATCCCCTCCCCGCTGGTGGAGGTGGGGCGCCCGGGTCCGGTGGGCTGGGAGAGAGTGACCGAGGTGTCGATCACCTCCGAGCGGTTCGACGAACTGGGGCACGACTTCGAACGGGACCGGCCCGTGGTGCGCGGGCGGGTCGGCGCGGCGGTGGCGCGGCTGTTCCCGCTGGCCGACGCGGTCGCGTACGCGCAGCGGTGGCTGCCGCTGCACCGTCCGCGCGAGTGAGCCCCCGGGACGCGCCTCCCCGTGGGAGGGAGTTCCGCCACCCCCGCGCCCGGCCGCCGCCCCGCCTACCTAGACTCGTGACCCATGCGAAGCGAGCCCGTGGTCCAGGTCCAGGCCCTGGTGAAGCGGTACGGCACGAAGACCGCGGTGGACGGCCTCGACCTGGTGGCCCGAACGGGTGTCACCGCCGTACTCGGCCCCAACGGAGCCGGCAAGACGACCACGGTCGAGACCTGCGAGGGGTACCGGAAGCCGGACTCCGGCACGGTGCGCGTCCTGGGCCTCGACCCGGTACGGCAGGGCGGCGAGCTGCGGCCCCGGATCGGCGTGATGCTCCAGTCCGGCGGCGTCTACTCCGGCGCCCGCGCGGACGAGATGCTGCGCCACGTCGCGAAGCTCCACGCCCACCCGCTGGACGTGGACGCGCTGATCGAACGGCTGGGCCTCGGCTCGTGCGGCCGGACCACGTACCGCCGGCTCTCCGGCGGCCAGCAGCAGCGGCTCGCCCTCGCCATGGCCGTGGTCGGGCGCCCCGAGCTGGTGTTCCTCGACGAGCCGACCGCCGGACTCGACCCGCAGGCCCGCCGCGCCACCTGGGACCTGGTGCGGGACCTGCGCGCCGACGGCGTGTCCGTCATCCTCACCACCCACCACATGGACGAGGCCGAGCAGCTCGCCGACGACGTGGCCGTCATCGACGCCGGCCGGGTCATCGCCCAGGGCTCCCCCGAGGAGCTGTGCCGCGGCGGCGCCGAGAACACGCTGCGCTTCACCGGGCGCCCCGGACTGGACGTCGCCTCGCTGCTCAAGGCGCTGCCCGCGGACTCCTCGGCCGCCGAGCTGACCCCGGGCTCCTACCGCGTCAACGGCAAGGTCGACCCGCAGCTCCTGGCGACCGTGACGTCCTGGTGCGCCCAGCACGGGGTGATGCCGGACCGGATCTCGGTGGAGCGGCACACCCTGGAGGACGTCTTCCTGGAACTCACGGGCAAGGAACTGCGCTCATGACGACGAGCACCGGTACGTACACGCCGAAGCCCGGGGCCGCGCCGCTCGGCCGCATGATCGCCGCCCAAGCCGCGCTCGAGACGAAGATGCTGCTGCGCAACGGCGAGCAGCTGCTGCTCACGGTGATCATCCCGACGCTGCTGCTGGTGCTGTTCAGCACCGTCGACATCGTCGACACCGGCGCGGGCGAGGCCGTCGACTTCCTGGCGCCCGGCATCCTGGCGCTCGCCGTGCTGTCGACCGCGTTCACCGGGCAGGCCATCGCCACCGGCTTCGAACGCCGGTACGGGGTGCTGAAGCGGCTGGCCGCCTCCCCGCTGCCCCGCTGGGGCCTGATGACCGCGAAGACGGTGGCCGTGCTGGTCACCGAGGTGCTCCAGATCGTCCTGCTGACCGTGATCGCGTTCGCGCTGGGCTGGTCGCCGCAGGGCAACCCGTTCGCCGTGCTGCTGCTCCTGATCCTCGGCACGGCCGCCTTCTCGGGCCTCGGGCTGCTCATGGCGGGCACGCTGAAGGCGGAGGCGACGCTGGCCGCCGCCAACCTGGTCTTCCTGCTGCTGCTCGTGGGCGGCGGCGTGATCGTGCCGCTGGACAAGTTCCCGGACGCGGCGCAGACCGTGCTGGGGCTGCTGCCGATCTCCGCCCTGTCGGACGGGCTGCGGGACGTCCTCCAGCACGGCGCCTCGATGCCCTGGGGTGACCTGGGCGTCCTCGCCGTCTGGGGCGTCGTGGGGATCGCGGCCGCCGGGAAGTTCTTCCGCTGGGAGTAGGGACGCGATGCCTGGAACCGACCCTCGTGAAAGCGTGCACAAGCAGCCCCCTACGATGGACGGCGTGCCAAACGTGACCCGCGCCGACGCCGCAGCCGCCGTGCGCAACCCGCTCGCCTTCATCGCCGCGCGCTGGACCCCGGATCCCCGGACGGTCCGGCGGGCGGCCCTCGTCGCACTCGTCATGTCGGTGGTCATCGTGGTCACCGGCGGCGCGGTGCGCCTGACCGGCTCGGGCCTCGGCTGCCCGACCTGGCCCAAGTGCACCGAGGACTCGCTGACCAACACCAGCGAGATGGGCGTCCACGGCGTCATCGAGTTCGGCAACCGCCTGCTGACCTACGTGCTGTGCGCGGCGGTCGGCTGGGCGATCATCGCCGCGCGCTCGCAGAAGCCGTTCCGGCGCGGCCTGACCCGGCTGGGCTGGGCGCAGTTCTGGATCGTGATGGGCAACGCGATCCTCGGCGGCATCGTGGTCCTCGTCGGCCTCAACCCGTACACGGTCGCGGCCCACTTCCTGCTGTCCACCGCGCTGATCGCGGTCGCCACCGTGATGTGGCAGCGCACCCGGGAGGGCGACGCGGCACCGCGCCCCCTGGTCGGCAAGGCCATCCAGCAGTTGGTGTGGGTCCTGGTCGTCGTCTCCGTGCTGCTGATCGCGGTCGGCACCGTGGTGACCGGGGCGGGCCCGCACGCGGGCGACTCCAGCGAGGTCGAGCGGATGCCGATCGACTGGGAGACGGTGAGCAAGGTCCACGCCGTGCTGGCGTGGGTCGTGGTGACGCTGACGTTCGCCCTGTGGTTCGTGCTCAAGGCCGTCGACGCGCCCAAGGGCCCCCTGGCCCGCACCCGGGAACTGTTCCTGGTGCTGCTCGCGCAGGGTGTCATCGGTTACGTGCAGTACTTCACCGACCTCCCCGAGGTCCTGGTCGGGCTGCACATGTTCGGCTCGTGCCTGGTGTGGATCGCGACGCTGCGGGTGCTGCTGGCCCTGCGCGAGCGGCCGGAGGAGACGGCCGGCCTGCCCGGCCCGGCGGTCGAGGCGACGCTCACCCGGGCCTGAGGACCGGGCGGGCTCACCCCGGCCTGAGCGGACTCACGTTCCCGGCGGGGCGCGCCGGGACCTGCTCCTCCAGCCCGTACACCCGCCCTGCGTTCCCCGCCGCGATCATCCCCGCCACCCGCTGCGCGTCCCCCAGGGACCACGCGCCCTCGGCCACCCAGGTGCCCAGCACCCGCCCCAGGGCCTCGCGGAACAGGCGGGCGGCGACCACGTGCAGCTCGGGAAGGCCCTGCGCGCCGCTGGAGAACAGGATCTTGCCGAAGGGCGCCAGCTCCAGGATCTCCGCGAGGACCGTCGCCGCGCGGGCGCCGGTGCGCACCAGGGCGGCGCCCGAGTCGGCGTAGACGTGCGGGAAGACGCCCGCGAGGTGGGCGGCGTGGCGGTGGTACGGGTAGCCGTGCAGCAGGACCAGATCGGTGCCCAGGCCGGCGGTGGCCCGCACGAAGTCGGTGAGCAGCACCGGGTCGGTGCGGTCGATGCGCAGGCCGGGCTCGCCCAGTCCGGCGTGGAGCTGAAGCGGCCGGCCCGAGGCGACGGCGATCCACAGCAGGTGCCGCAGCAGCACGGGGTCGCTCAGCTCCCCGCCGACCTCCCGGCCGGTCAGCCAGCGGGCGGCGGCTCCGCGTACCTCTCCGGGGCCCGGCGGTTCGGGCGCCAGCGCCAGTCCGTGCCGTACGCCGGCCACGGAGGTGAAGGCGACCGCGTGGGCGGCCGCGCCGTGCACGGCCTCGGCGAGGTTGGCGAGGAAGGACTCGACGGTGCCGGAGGTGTCGGCGACCTGCTCGGCCAGCAGCTCCAGGCGGACGATCTCGTGGGCGTCGGCGGCCGCGGCGGAGGCCAGCTCCTCGGGGCCGGTCAGGTCGCCGGGCAGGCCCGCGTCGACCAGATAGGTCGTGATGCCGCTGCCGCGCAGCAGCCGGCGGTCGGCCTCCATCACGCCCAGCTCGCGGCGCCGGGCCAGGTAGCGGGCGGGCGGGCAGTGCGGCTCCAGGCCGAGCAGGGGCGGGCACCAGCGGCGTACCGCGAAGCCGGTCTGGGTGTCGAAGAGGGTGGTGCCCGGGGCGGGCGGGCCCTCGGTGCGGGCCAGCTGGGCCTCGAAGGTGCCGAGGCCCAGCTCCGTTCTCAGGACGCCGTGGCAGTACTGGTCCACCAGGGACGGCGTTTCGATCATCCGGACTCCCCGCGGTCGGACCGTGCCGCGCGGCTGTACGCCGTGCGGCTTCCTACGGTCCTAACGGGTGAACCCGGTCTCAGGTGTTGCTCGGGCCGCCGACCTGGATACCGGCCATGCGGGACCACTCGTAGCGGCCCGTCGTCACCTTGGCGGCGAACTCGCCGTCGAAGTCCTCGTGGACGGTGATCCCGGACTTCTCCACGGCCTTCAGCGCGCCGTCGTAGGTGCGTGCGACCAGATCGCCCCAGGCGCCGTCCGCGCCGACCAGCACGATGCGGGCGCCGCGCTCGCCGAGGTAGGCCACCTGGCCCTCGGCGCCGCCGTGCGCCTTGGAGAAGGCGTCGATGCGCCCGGCCAGCCGGGCCACCCGGCGCTCGGCCCAGCGGTCGGGCTTCGTCTCAACCTGCTGCGTGTCTGCCATGGACAGGATGCTACCGACGGGTAGATCGAACGGCGACGGGCGGGGTGCGTGGCCTTGGCCACGCACCCCGCCCGTCCGGGACCTCAGCGCAGGAAGGGGTCCACCGCGATCGCCAGGAAGAGCACCGACACATAGGTGATCGACCAGTGGAAGAGCCGCATCTCCTTGAGCTTGGCGCCCGTGACCTCGGCCTTGGCGCGGTTCTGCAGGCCGTGCGCCTCCCAGAGCCACATGCCGCCGGCCGCCAGGGCGACCGCCGTGTAGAACCAGCCGGTGTAGCCCAGCGGCTGGAGCAGCAGCGAGACGGCGACCATCACCCAGCTGTAGATGACGATCTGCCGGGCGACGACCTTGTTGGAGGCGATGACCGGGAGCATCGGCACGCCGACGCGCGCGTAGTCCTCCTTGACCTTCATGGACAGCGGCCAGTAGTGCGGCGGCGTCCAGAAGAACATCACCCCGAAGAGGATGATCGGCGCCCAGGACATCGAGTTCGTCACGGCCGACCAGCCGATGAGCACCGGCAGACAGCCCGCGATGCCGCCCCAGACAATGTTCTGCGAGGTCCGGCGCTTGAGGATCATCGTGTAGACGACGACGTAGAAGAGGAGCGCGCCGAGCGAGAGCCAGGCCGACAGCCAGTTGACGGTGAAGCCGAACAGCAGGGTCGAGACGATGGCCAGGGTGATGCCGAAGACCAGGCATTCGGCCGGGCTGACCATGCCGGTCACCAGCGGGCGCTGCGAGGTCCGGTCCATCAGCGCGTCGATGTCGCGGTCGATGTACATGTTCAGCGCGTTGGCGCCGCCCGCGGACAGGTAGCCGCCGACACAGGTCAGCAGGACCAGCTTCAGATCGGGCACACCTTGCTCGGCGAGGAACATCACCGGAACGGTGGTGATCAGCAGAAGCTCGATGATCCGCGGCTTGGTCAGCGCCACGAACGCCTTGACACGGGCCCCGAACGGCCGGTGACTCGGGCCCTGGCTCGTCCCGATTACCCCCGCAGGACGGGATTCAACGGCCGTCACGCACACCCCTGACAGAGACATCCCAGCAAGCCTCCCCGTGTGAAGTGGCGGTAAAGGCTCGCGCGTACCACGCCACTTTAGACGTTGCCCATACCTCGACCTTCGCGGGGGTGGGGTCGTGTTGAGAAGGGCGCTCCGACGTGCGTTCGGAGAGTCGATTGAGCGGTCAGATGAGCGGCCCCGTATTCACTTGCCGAATGCGGTTTCGCCCAGTCGACAGGCGGATCGCGAAGAGTCCCGGCAGTCTGGTTTCCAGCGGAAAAACGCACGTACTTACGGGGGTAGGCTCAACAACGGCCGGCCGACTCAGGACGCGCCGGCAGCCGGTGGGCGCCACGTGCACCGGCATCCGACATGTGGAGAGGAGCCCTGACTCAGGGTGAGCACCAAGCCGACCACCACAGACCTCGAGTGGACCGAACTGGACCAGCGGGCCGTGGACACCGCCCGCGTCCTGGCCGCCGATGCCGTACAGAAGGTTGGCAACGGCCATCCGGGTACGGCGATGAGCCTGGCGCCCGCCGCCTACACCCTCTTCCAGAAGGTGATGCGGCACGACCCCGCCGACGCGAACTGGGTCGGGCGCGACCGTTTCGTGCTGTCCGCCGGACACTCGTCCCTGACCCTCTACACCCAGCTGTACCTGGCCGGCTTCGGCCTGGAGCTGGACGACCTGAAGTCCTTCAGGACGTGGGGCTCGAAGACCCCCGGCCACCCCGAGTACGGGCACACCACCGGCGTGGAGACCACGACCGGTCCGCTGGGCCAGGGTGTCGCCAACGCGGTGGGCATGGCGATGGCCGCCCGCTACGAGCGCGGTCTGTTCGACCCGGAGGCCGCCGAGGGCACCTCCCCGTTCGACCACTTCGTGTACTGCATCGCCGGTGACGGCTGCCTCCAGGAGGGCATCTCCGCCGAGGCGTCCTCGACGGCGGGCCACCAGAAGCTGGGCAACCTGGTCCTGCTGTGGGACGACAACCACATCTCGATCGAGGGCGACACCGAGACCGCCGTCTCCGAGGACACCTGCAAGCGCTACGAGGCCTACGGCTGGCACGTGCAGCGCGTCGCCCCGAAGCCGGACGGCGACCTGGACCCGCACGCGATCTACGACGCGATCCAGGAGGCGAAGAAGGTCACCGACCGCCCCTCCTTCATCGCGATGCGCTCGATCATCGCCTGGCCCGCCCCGAACGCGCAGAACACCGAGGCCGCCCACGGCTCGGCGCTCGGCGACGACGAGGTCGCCGCGACCAAGCGGGTCATGGGCTTCGACCCGGAGAAGACGTTCGAGGTCTCCGACGAGGTCATCGAGCACACCCGCAAGGCGCTGGAGAAGGGCCAGGCGGCCCGCGCGGTGTGGGAGAAGTCCTTCCAGCAGTGGCGGGACAACAACCCGGAGCGCGCCGCCGAGTACGACCGCGTCGCCAAGGGTGAGCTGCCCAAGGGCTGGGAGGAGAAGATCCCGGTCTTCGAGGCGGGCAAGGGTGTCGCCACCCGTGCCGCGTCCGGCAAGGTGCTCCAGGCGCTCGGCGCGGTGATCCCGGAGCTGTGGGGCGGCTCGGCCGACCTGGCCGGCTCGAACAACACGACGATCGACAAGACGTCGTCCTTCCTCCCGGCGGGCAACCCGCTGCCCGAGGCGGACCCGTACGGCCGCACCATCCACTTCGGCATCCGCGAGCACGCGATGGCCGCGGAGATGAACGGCATCGCGCTGCACGGGAACACCCGCATCTACGGCGGGACGTTCCTGGTCTTCTCCGACTACATGCGCAACGCCGTCCGGCTGTCGGCGCTGATGCACCTGCCGGTGACGTACGTGTGGACGCACGACTCCATCGGTCTCGGCGAGGACGGCCCGACCCACCAGCCGGTCGAGCACCTGGCCTCGCTGCGCGCCATCCCGGGCCTGAACGTGGTCCGCCCGGCCGACGCCAACGAGACCGCCATCGCCTGGCGCGAGATCCTGCGCCGCTGGACGAAGGAGTTCGGCAAGGGCCAGCCGCACGGTCTGGCGCTCACCCGCCAGGGCGTGCCGACGTACGAGCCGAACGAGGACGCGGCCAAGGGCGGCTACGTCCTGTTCGAGGCCGAGGGCGGCGAGCCGCAGGTGGTGCTGATCGCCACCGGTTCCGAGGTGCACGTGGCCGTCGAGGCCCGTGAGGCGCTCCAGGCCGACGGTGTGCCGACGCGTGTGGTGTCGATGCCGTCCGTCGAGTGGTTCGAGCAGCAGGACCAGGGGTACCGGGACAGCGTCCTGCCCCCGTCCGTGAAGGCCCGGGTCGCGGTGGAGGCCGGGATCGGTCTGACCTGGCACAAGTACGTGGGGGACGCCGGCCGCATCGTTTCCCTGGAGCACTTCGGTGCTTCGGCCGACGGCAAGGTGCTCTTCCAGGAGTTCGGCTTCACTGCCGAGAACGTGGCCGCCGCTGCCCGGGAATCGATCGCCGCAGCCCAGCGCTGACGCTGACACACGACACGTAGGAGATGCATTTTCCATGACAGACGCACTCAAGCGCCTCTCCGATGAAGGCGTCGCGATCTGGCTGGACGACCTGTCGCGCAAGCGGATCACGTCCGGCAACCTCGCCGAGCTGATCGACCAGCAGCACGTCGTGGGCGTCACCACCAACCCGTCGATCTTCCAGAAGGCGATCTCCCAGGGCGACGGCTACGACCAGCAGCTCTCCGACCTGGCCTTCCGCAAGGTCACGGTCGAAGAGGCCATCCGGATGATCACCACGGCGGACGTCCGCGACGCCGCCGACATCCTGCGCCCGGTGTTCGACAACACCGGCGGCAAGGACGGCCGGGTCTCCATCGAGGTGGACCCGCGCCTGGCGCACAACACCAAGGCGACGGTCGCCGAGGCCAAGCAGCTGGCCTGGCTGGTGGACCGGCCCAACACGCTGATCAAGATCCCGGCGACCGAGGCCGGCATCCCGGCGATCGCCGAGACCATCGGCCTGGGCATCAGCGTCAACGTCACGCTGATCTTCTCGCTGGAGCGCTACCGCAAGGTCATGGACGCCTTCCTGACCGGCCTGGAGAAGGCCAAGGAGCGCGGCCTGGACCTGTCGGAGATCCACTCCGTGGCGTCCTTCTTCGTGTCCCGCGTGGACACCGAGATCGACAAGCGGATCGACGCGCTGGGCACCGACGAGGCCAAGGCGTTGCGCGGCAAGGCCGCCGTCGCCAACGCCCGTCTCGCCTACCAGGCGTACGAGGAGGTCTTCTCCTCCGACCGCTGGGCCGCCCTGGAGAAGGCCGGCGCCAACAAGCAGCGTCCGCTGTGGGCGTCGACCGGCGTCAAGGACAAGGCGTACAGCGACACCATGTACGTCACCGATCTGGTCGCGCCCAACACGGTGAACACGATGCCGGAGGCGACGCTGTTCGCCACCGAGGACCACGGCGAGATCACCGGCGACACCGTCGCGGGCACCTACGAGCAGGCGCGCGCCGACCTCGACGCGGTCGAGAAGCTGGGGATCTCCTACGACGAGGTGGTCCAGCTCCTGGAGAAGGAGGGCGTCGAGAAGTTCGAGGACTCCTGGAACGACCTGCTGAAGTCGACGGAGGCCGAACTCAAGCGCCTCGCTCCCTCGGAGGGCTAGAAATTGTCAAGCAGCAATCCGCTGCGTGACCCCGCAGACCGACGGCTCCCGCGTATCGCGGGGCCGTCGGGTCTGGTCATTTTCGGCGTCACCGGCGACCTCTCCCGCAAGAAGCTCATGCCCGCCGTGTACGACCTCGCCAACCGGGGTCTGCTGCCGCCGGGCTTCTCTCTTGTCGGCTTCGCCCGCCGCGACTGGGAGCACGAGGACTTCGCCCAGGTCGTGCACGACGCCGTCAAGGAACACTCCCGCACGCCGTTCCGCGAGGAGGTCTGGCAGCAGCTCATCCAGGGGATGCGCTTCGTGCAGGGCACCTTCGACGACGACGACGCCTTCGAGCGGCTGCGCGCCACCATCGAGGACCTGGACAAGGCGCAGGGCACGGGCGGCAACTTCGCCTTCTATCTGTCGGTGCCGCCGAAGTCCTTCCCGGTGGTCATCCAGCAGCTGAAGAAGCACCGGCTGGCCGACCAGTCGAGCGGTTCCTGGCGCCGCGCGGTGATCGAGAAGCCGTTCGGCCACGACCTGAAGTCGGCCGAGGAACTGAACGCGATCGTCCACGAGGTCTTCGCCCCGGACCAGGTCTTCCGCATCGACCACTACCTGGGCAAGGAGACCGTCCAGAACATCCTGGCGCTGCGCTTCGCCAACACGATGTTCGAGCCGATCTGGAACCGGTCCTACGTGGACCACGTGCAGATCACCATGGCCGAGGACATCGGCATCGGCGGCCGGGCCGGCTACTACGACGGCATCGGCGCCGCCCGCGACGTCATCCAGAACCACCTGCTCCAGCTCCTCGCGCTGACCGCGATGGAGGAGCCCGCCTCCTTCGACGCGGACGCGCTGGCCGCCGAGAAGACCAAGGTGCTCGGCGCGGTCCGCCTCCCCAAGGACCTGGGCCGGGACACCGTGCACGCCCAGTACGCGGCGGGCTGGCAGGGCGGCGCCAAGGTCATCGGCTACCTCGAAGAGGACGGCATCGACGCCCGGTCGAAGACCGACACCTACGCCGCGATCAAGGTCGGCATCGACAACCGCCGCTGGGCGGGCGTCCCCTTCTACCTGCGCACCGGCAAGCGGCTGGGCCGCCGGGTCACCGAGATCGCGGTGGTCTTCCAGCGGGCCCCGCACTCCCCCTTCGACACGACGGCCACCGAGGAACTGGGCTCCAACGCGATCGTCATCCGCGTCCAGCCCGACGAGGGCGTCACCGTCCGCTTCGGCTCCAAGGTGCCGGGCACCTCGATGGAGATCCGGGACGTGTCGATGGACTTCGCGTACGGCGAGTCCTTCACGGAGTCCAGCCCGGAGGCGTACGAGCGCCTGATCCTGGACGTGCTCCTGGGCGACGCGAACCTCTTCCCGCGCACCGAGGAGGTCGAGCTGTCCTGGAAGATCCTCGACCCGATCGAGGAGTACTGGGACAAGCACTGCGTCCCGGCCCAGTACCCGGCCGGCACATGGGGCCCCGTCGAGGCGGACGAAATGCTCGAGCGAGACGGACGGAGCTGGCGCCGGCCATGAAGACAGACCTCACGGACACCACGGCCAGCAAGATCAACAAGGCGCTGGTGCTGGGGCGCCGGGCGATCGGCACCCCGGCCATCGGCATGGTGCTCACGCTGGTCATCGTCACAGACGAGGAGAACGCCTACGACGCGCTGAAGGCCGCGAGCGACGCCGCGCACGAGCACCCCTCGCGCACGCTCGTCGTCATCAAGCGCGTCTCCCGCTCCCCCCGGGACCGCACGAAGTCCCGTCTGGACGCGGAGGTCCGCCTCGGCGCCGACGCGGGCACCGGCGAGACGATCGTGCTGCGGCTGTACGGCGACGTGGTCGACCACGCCCAGTCGGTCGTGCTGCCGCTGCTGCTGCCGGACGCGCCGGTCGTGGTGTGGTGGCCGGTGAACGCGCCGCTGGACCCGGCCGGGGACCCCCTCGGCGCCCTGGCCCAGCGCCGGGTCACCGACACCTACGCCTGCGAGGAGCCGATCCGGGAGCTGGCGGCCCGCGCCGACGCCTATGCGCCGGGCGACACCGACCTGTCCTGGACCCGCATCACGCCGTGGCGTTCCATGCTGGCGGCCGCCCTGGACCAGGTCGACTGCGAGGTGCGGTCGGTCGAGGTGGAGGGCGAGGCGTACAACCCGAGCTGCGAGCTGCTGGCGATGTGGCTGGCGGACCGGCTGGACGTCCCGGTCCAGCGCACCTCGTCCGAGGGCCCGGGCCTGACCGCCGTCCGCATGGACACCGACTGCGGTCCGGTCGTCCTGGACCGGGCCGACGGTTCGCTCGCGACGCTGTCCATCAAGGGCCAGCCGTCGCGGGCGGTGGCGCTGAAGCGGCGCGAGACGGCCGAGCTGATCGCGGAGGAGCTGCGGCGCCTGGACCCGGACGACACCTACGCCTCGGCGCTGCGCTACGGGGTGGACCGGCTGAGCACACCGGGCGAGCCGGCCAAAGGGGACTCCGGTGACGGAGCCGGGGCCCGCGCCGTCCCCGCCCCGGTCGAGACGGCCGCGAAAGCTCCCGCGAAGGACGCGGCGCAGGAGAAGGCACCGGTGAAGAAGGCGGCGGCGAAGTGAGCACTCCCCAGCTTGTCGTGCACCGCGACAAGGAACTGATGGCCGAGGCCGCGGCGGCACGGCTGATCACGAAGATCGTGGACGCGCAGGCCTCCCGGGGTTCGGCGTCCGTGGTCCTCACCGGCGGCCGCAACGGCAACGGTCTGCTGACCGCGATCGCGGGCTCCCCGGCCCGGGACGCGGTGGACTGGAGCCGCATCGACCTGTGGTGGGGCGACGAGCGCTTCCTGCCCGAGGGCGACCCGGAGCGCAACGTCACCCAGGCGCGGGAAGCCCTGCTGGACTCGGTGCCGCTGGACCCGAAGCGGGTGCACGCGATGCCGGCCTCCGACGGCCCGCACGGCTCGGACGCGGAGGCCGCGGCGGCGGCGTACGCGCGGGAGCTGGCCGAGGCGTCCGTCCCGGAGAACCACGCGGCGGTCCCGTCCTTCGACGTCCTGCTCCTGGGCGTCGGCCCGGACACCCATGTGGCGTCCCTGTTCCCGGAGCACCCGGGCGTCCGGGAGACCGACCGCACGGTCATCGGCGTCCACGGCTCCCCCAAGCCTCCGCCCACCCGCGTCTCGCTCACCCTCCCCGCCATCCGCAGCGCCCGCGAGGTGTGGCTGCTGGCGGCGGGCGAGGACAAGGCCAACGCGGTGGCGATGGCCCTCTCCGGCGCCGGTGAGATCCAGGCCCCGGCGGCGGGTGCGCGGGGGCGGTCCCGCACGCTGTGGCTCCTGGACACGGCGGCGGCTTCGCGGTTGCCGAGGTCGCTGTACCCGCCGGCTTCCGCGTAGTCCGGCCCGGCGGCGCCCCGCGGCCGCGCCGACTCACCGACAGGCCCCGCCCGGGTCACGATTCTCCGGGCGGGGCCTGTTCCGTGTGACGCGATCAGTGGGACGCGACCCGCTCCACCAGCCGGATGCCGCGGGCCAGCAACTCCCGCTCCTCCTCCGTCAGTTCCGCCTCGATCGCGCGCGCGAGCCAGTCGGCCCTGCGCTCCCGCTCCTCCTCCAGGAGCACCCGCCCGGCGCTCGACAGTTCGACCAGGCTCTTGCGGCCGTCGGTCGGATGCGCGCGCCGCGTGATCAGCCCCTGTTCCATGAGCAGCCCGACGGCGCGGGCCATGGACTGCGGACGCACCCGCTGGGCGGCCGCCAGCTCGCTGGTCGTCATGGCGCCGTTGCGGTCCAGCTCACCGAGGACGGCCACCTGGCCCTGCGGCATCTGGTCCTCGCGCTTCACGCGCCGGGTGAGCTTTCCCATCGCTGTGCGCAGCTCGGCGGCGATGGCGGCGGATTCCGGGAGGGGCATACCGCACTTTAACGCAGGTCCCGGAGGCCGACGGCCCAGATGGACAGCCAAGGTGAACAGTCAAAGTGAACAGCTGAACTGCACAGCAATACTGCACAGCATTGCTGTAGAGTTCGCGGTGCCGGGTCCAGCGCCACCGACGTCGCAGCCGGGCGCCGGCACGCGACAACGGGAAGGACTCCCATGACCGCCATCACCTCCGTCACCGGCCGCCGCGTCCTCGACAGCAGGGGCAACCCGACCGTCGAGGTGGACGTGGAGCTGGCCGACGGCTCCCTCGGCCGGGCCGCGGTTCCCTCCGGCGCCTCCACCGGCGCCCGCGAGGCCGTCGAGCGCACGGGGTACCGGCCGGGCACGGACGTCGGCCTGGTCATGGACCCGGCGTCCTCGGAGTTCTTCCGCGACGGCGTCTACGACTACGCCGGGGAGAAGGTGCGGCGCACACCGGCCGAACACGCCGACTACCTGGTCCGGCTGATCGAGGCGTACCCCGTCGTCTCCATCGAGGACCCGATGGCCGAGGACGACCTGGAGGGCTGGCGTGACCTCACCGCACGGATCGGGTCCCGCTGCCAGCTCACCGGGGACGACGTGTTCTGCACCGACGAGACCCTGCTGCGGGAGGGCATCGCGCAGGGGGTCGCCAACTCGGTGCTGGTGAAGGTCAACCAGATCGGGACCCTGACGGAGGCCCTGGCGACGGTCGACACCGCGCACCGCGCGGGCTACACCGTCGTCATGTCGCACCGCTCGGGCGAGACGGAGGACACCACGATCGCCGACCTGGCGGTGGCCACGGGCTGCGGGCAGATCAAGACCGGCTCGCTGTCCCGTTCCGACCGCACCGCCAAGTACAACCAGCTCCTGCGCATCGAGGAGCAGTTGGGCGACAGCGCACGGTACGCGGGCGCGCGGGCGCTGCGCCGCTAGCGCGGCCGTCCGCGCGGGGAGGAGGGGCCGTGCCGGCGAACCCGGCACCGCCCCTCCGGCCCCTCACTTCACCGATCCCGCCATCACCCCCTGCACGAAGTGCCGCTGGAAGGCGAAGAACACCACCACCGGGACCACGAGCGACAGGAACGCCCCGGGCGCCAGCACGTCGATGTTGCTGCCGAACTGCCGGATCTGCGACTGGAGCTCCACGGTCAGCGGCTGCGACGAGCTGTCCGCGAACAGCAGCGCCACCAGCATGTCGTTCCACACCCACAGGAACTGGAAGATGGCGAGGCTGGCGATGGCCGGCTTCCCCACCGGCAGCACCAGCCGCGTGAAGATCCGCCACTCGTCGCCGCCGTCCATGCGCGCGGCCTCCAGCATCTCCTTGGGCATCTCGGCGAAGTAGTTCCGCAGCAGGAACACCGCGAACGGCAGCCCGTAGGCGACGTGGAAGAGCACCACACCCGGGATGGTCCCGAACAGCCCCAGCTGCCCGAAGAGCTTGGCTACCGGCAGCAGTCCGATCTGCACGGGCACCACCAGCAGCGCCACGACGACCAGGAAGACCGGCTCGCGCCCCGGGAAGTCCAGCCAGGCGA
This sequence comes from Streptomyces rochei, assembly GCA_002155895.1. Classification (GTDB taxonomy): domain Bacteria; phylum Actinomycetota; class Actinomycetes; order Streptomycetales; family Streptomycetaceae; genus Streptomyces; species Streptomyces rochei. The sequence continues at coordinate 8,627 of MUMD01000016.1, read as the reverse complement.
AGGCGTACCCGGCGAGCGCCCCGACTACCACGACGAGCACGGTCGTCGGTACGGAGATCAGCACCGTGTTCCAGAAGGCCCGGGTGATGCCCGAGTTGCCGAGCAGGGCCGAGTAGTTGTCCAGGGAGAGCTGCCCCGGGCTGGCCAGGGCGGTCCACCAGCCGCCCTTCGCCGTGTCCTCGGCGGACCGCAGCGAGGACAGGAACAGCCCGGCCAGCGGCGTCATCCACACCAGCCCGACGAGCACGAGGAATGCCTGGACGATCCCGTTGCCCAAGTACCGCCGGACGGCGTTCATCGCTGACTCCTCATCGCTGACTCCTCTTGAAACGGCGGACGTTGAAGACCATGGCCGGCACGACGAGCAGCAGGAGCAGCACACCCAGCGCGCTGCCGAGCCCCTGGTTGTTGCCACCGCCGAACGACACCAGCCACATCTGCGTCGCGAGGACCGTCGCGTCCTCCTGCACGGGGCCGGGCGCGATGATGTAGACGAGGTCGAAGACCTTCATCACGTTGATCACGAGGGTGATGAAGACGACCGTGAGCACCGGGGCCAGGAGCGGCACGGTGATGCGCCGGAAGATCTGCCACTCGTTCGCGCCGTCCATCCGCGCGGCCTCCAGCGCGTCACGCGGCAGCGAGGAGAGCCCGGCGCCGATCAGCACCATCGCGAACCCGGTCCAGATCCACAGGTAGGCCCCGATGATCGCCGGAGTGACCAGCGCGGGTCCGAGCCAGGAGACGCCCTCGTAGGGCGGGGCGAAGTTCGACGCGGGGAGCCGGACGGTGTACGAGCCGTCCGCCAGCCCCGCGAAGCGGAAGGAACCGTCGTCCCCCGTGGTCGTGGACGCGACCGTACGGCCGTCGCGCACCGCCTCGACGGTCATCTCGGGCAGCCCGCTCTCGCTCCGGTCGACCCGGCCCTGCTCCCCTCCCCCACCGGGCGTGAAGTCCAGGTACACGACCCCGCGCACCTCGTCGTCGGCGGCGTCCCGGCCCGCCGCCCCGTACGCGGCCTTCGCGCCGGACGGCAGGTCGTCGGGCCCCACCCCGACCAGGCCGAGCGCCACCGTGTCGCCGGGTGACACGCCGGCACCGGTCCGGTAGGAGCCGTCGGCCTCCTCGACCAGTGCGCCGTCGCGTCCGTCACGCGCCCGGGCGCCCGGGTAGCTCGACGTGCCGGCGAAGGCGTCGTGCACGCCGGTCACGGCGGCGTTGAGGACGCCCTTGTCCGGGTCGTGGTCGTAGGCGAGCCGGAAGATGATGCCGGCGGCGAGGAAGGAGACCGCCATCGGCATGAAGAGCAGCAGCTTGAAGGCGGTGGCCCAGCGCACCTTCTCGACCAGGACGGCGAGGATCAGGCCGAGGCCGGTCAGCAGGGTGGGGGCGACGACGACCCAGATCGCGGTGTTGCGGATGGCCTTCAGCGTGGCCGGGTCGCGGAACATCTCGGTGTAGTTGTCGCCGCCCACGAAGCGCGTGCCGGAGGCGTCGAAGAGGCTCCGGCCCACGGAGAACAGCACGGGATAGACGACCAGGGCGCCCAGCAGGAGCAGCGCGGGCAGGACGAAGAGCAGGGCGACGGCCGCCCGGCGCCGCCGGGGGCGCCGCAGGGGCGCCGGGCCGGGAGCGGCGGGCGGGCTCGCCTCTTTCACCGGGGTGGAGGTGGTCACGGCCGGTCAGCCCTTGTAGGCCTTGGCAGCCGCGGCTTCCAGCTCGGCGGCGGTGGCCTTCGGGTCGGAGGGGTCGCGCAGGAAGTCCTGGAGGATCTTCCACTCGCCCGTGCCCTTGGTGCCGCCGAAGGCCGCGGGTGCCTGGTCGGACATGTCGAAGCGGACCGAGTCCCCCGCGCCGACCAGGGACTCGGCGGTGGCCCGGGTGACGTCGTCGCCGTAGGAGGCCGGGTCGAGGTTCTTGTTCGGGGAGATAAAGCCGCCCGCCTCGGCCCACACGGCCGCGGCCTCGGGCGTCGCGAGGTACTCCAGGAGCGCCATGCCGGCCTCGGAGTTCTTGCCGTCCTTCAGGACGACGGCCGCGTCACCGCCGCTGACCACCGGCGCCTCGCCGCCGTCGACCGCCGGGAAGGGGAAGAAGTTCGCGTCCTTACCGATCTCCTTGCCGAACTGGTCCTTGGCGACCCCGGCGACGAAGTCGCCCTCGTAGACCATGCCGGCCTCGGGCTTCGGGCCGAAGACCTTCTCCACGGAGCCCGGGAAGTCGGTGTTCAGGGCGCCCTTGCGACCGCCCTCGACGAGTTGCTCGTCCTTGAAGAGCTTGCCGAGGGTGGTGAGCGCCTCGACCACGCTCGCGTCGGTCCACTTCAGCTCGTGCGCGGCGAGGGCGTCGTACTTCTCGGGTCCGGCCTGGGAGAGGTAGACGTTCTCGAACCAGTCGGTCAGCGTCCAGCCGTCCTGCCCGGCGACCGAGAAGGCGGCGAGCCCGGAGTCGGAGACGGTCCGCCCGGCCTCCAGCATCTCGTCGTACGTCTTCGGCGGCTCGACCCCGGCCTGGGCGAGGGCGTCGGGGCTGTACCAGACGGTCGACTTGTGGGCGGCCTTGAAGTAGAGGCCGTAGAGGGTGCCGTCGACGGTCCCGTACGTCTTCCAGACGTCGGCGAAGTTGGTGTCGACCGACTTCCGGGCCGTCTCGGACAGCGGCTTCAGCCAGCCGTTCTCGGCGAACTGCCCCAGCACGCCGACCTGCGGGACCATCACGACGTCGGGGGCGTTGCCGCCCTCGATCTTGCTGCCGACGACGGTGGAGACGTTGTCGCCGGTGGAGACGAAGGAGGTCTTGGCGCCGGTCTTCTCGGTGAAGGCGTCGAGCACCTTCTGGAAGTTCTCCTGCTCGGTGCCGGACCAGACGCCGGCCACGGTGACCGACTGTCCGCCGAGCGCCTTGTCACCGCCGCCGGCCGAGACGGGTCCGCCGCCACCGCAGGCGGTGGCACCGAGGGCGAGGACCAGGGCGGTGCAGCCGGTGAGCAGGGGGGTACGTCGTCGCATCATCGTTGATGTCCCTTCGAGGGTCGGGCAAGCAGAGGTCGGGGGCGAGGTCAGAGGTCGGAGGAGGTCAGAGGTCGGAGGCGAGGTCAGAGGTCGGCGATCCACCAGGCGGCGGTGGAGCCGGGCAGGACGCCGGGCGGGCAGGGGCCGTCGCTGGCCAGCAGCGGGGTGCCGGGGACGGGCGCGGGCGTGGGGGCGGTGCCGAAGTTGACGGCGCAGACCAGGCCGTCGCCGCGGACGAAGGCCAGGACGCCGGGCGGGGTGTCCAGCCAGCGCAGGGTGCCCTCGCCCAGCTGGGGCAGCGCGGAGCGCAGGTGCAGTCCGTCGCGGTACAGGTGCCAGAAGGAGCGGGTGTCGGCGAGGGCGCGGTCGGTGGCGTACTCGGCGAAGTACTCGGGCTGCGGCAGCCAGGGCTTGGCGCCCGACGCGTCGGAGGTGAAGCCGAACGGCGAGGCCTGTCCCGACCAGGGCAGCGGCACCCGGCAGCCGTCGCGGACGCGGGCGCGGCTGCCGGTGCGGTGGAAGATCGGGTCGGTGAGCACGTCGTCGGGCAGGTCGACGACCTCGGGCAGGCCCAGTTCCTCGCCCTGGTAGATGTAGGCGGCTCCGGGCAGCGCCAGCATCAGCAGCGCCGCGGCGCGGGCGCGGGCGGTGCCGAGGCCGCTGCCGTCGGTGGCGGGTTCGCCGTAGCGGGTGACGGTGCGGACCTGGTCGTGGTTGTTGAGGACCCAGGTGACCGTGGAGCCGGTGCCCGCGATGTCCTGCATGGCCTCGGAGATGACCTTGCGGAAGGCGTCGGGGTCCCAGGGGGCGCCGAGCAGGTCGAAGAAGAATGCCTGGTGGAGTTCGTCGGGGCGGACGTAGCGGGCGTGTTCGCGGGCGCTGGGCACGGAGACCTCGCCGACGAGGAGGCGTTCGCGGCCGTCGCGGGCGGTGTACTCCTCGCAGACCGCGCGCCAGTGCCGCCACACGTCGTGCACCTCGGGCTGGTTCCAGGCGAGCGGGTTGACCGAGTCCCGGGTGCGGGCGTCGGCCTCCGGGTCCGGGGAGTCGGGGAGGTCCGGGTGCTTGTAGAGGCCGGCGGCGACGTCGATGCGGAAGCCGTCGACGCCCCGGTCCAGCCAGAAGCGGAGTATCCGGTCGAACTCGGCGGCGACCTCGGGGGTGCGCCAGTTCCAGTCCGGCTGCTCGGGCGTGAACATGTGCAGGTACCACTGGCCGGGGCGGCCGTCGGCCTCGGTCACCCGGGTCCAGGCGGGGCCGCCGAACATGGCGTGCCAGTTGTTGGGCGGCCGGTCGCCGTCCGGTCCGCGGCCGTCGGCGAAGTGGAAGCGGGCGCGCGCCGGGCTGCCGGGCGGGGAGGCGAGGGCCTCGCGGAACCACGGGTGCTCGCTGGAGCAGTGGTTGGGGACGATGTCGAGCAGTACCCGGATGCCGAGGCGCCGGGCGGCGGCGACCAGCGCGTCGAACTCGTCGAGGTCGCCGAAGAGCGGGTCGACGCCCCGGTAGTCGGCGACGTCGTAGCCGTGGTCGTGCTGGGGCGAGGGGTAGAAGGGGCTCAGCCAGATTCCGTCCACGCCGAGTCTGCGCAGGTAGGGCAGCCCGGCCCGGACGCCGGCGAGATCGCCGACGCCGTCGCCGGTGCTGTCGAGGAAGCTGCGGACGTAGACCTGGTAGATCACCGCGTCACGCCACCAGTGGTGCCTGTTCACCCCGGAACCTGTCTCTAGAGGAGGCTGCTGTTATGCATGCATGTTAGGTAGCGGTGACGCGCGGGTGTCAATGAACGGAACAAGCACCGCTGGCCGGTTGGGGTTCTATATAGGGACTTTTCCCCGCACTGCGGACGCAGATGAGATGCCAGCGTTACCTAACGCGTAACTAGGAAAGGGCCGCCAGCTCGCGAGCCAGCCGCCGCACCGCCGCCTCGGGCGTCTGCCGCCCGGCCATGGCGTCGTGCACGACGGCCTGCACGGCCAGGCTGACCTGGTCGTAGCGCGGGCTCTTGGGGCGCGGGGCGGCGGCGAGCACGCTCTCGCGCAGGGTCGGCAGGTAGGGGAACGCCTCGATCAGCGCGGGGTCCTCGTAGAGGTCGGCCCGCACGGGCGGCAGCGCGCCGCGGGTGAGGACCTGGCGCTGCACGCGCTCGCCGGTGAGGTACGCGATGAGCCGGGCCGCCGAGTCCGGGTGCTCGGCATGGGCGCTCACGGCCAGGTTGGAGCCGCCCAGCACGCTGGTCCCGGGCCCGTGGGGTCCCGGCAGCGGTACGGCGCCGACCTTCCCGGCGACCGCGGAGCCCGGCGCCGAGGCACCGACGTAGGCGTAGGGCCAGTTGCGCAGGAAGAGCAGGCGGCCGTCCTGGAAGGCTTGCTTGGACTCCTCTTCCTTGTAGCCCAGCGCCTCCTCGGGGATCCAGCCCTCGCGCACGCCGCGCGCCAGGAAGCCGATGCCCTCGCGGGCCGCCGCCGAGTCCACGGTGACGCGTGCGCCCTCGTCGCCGAGGATGCTGCCGCCGGCCGAGTAGACGGCCTCGGCGGCGTTGACGGTCAGGCCCTCGTAGGGCAGGAACTGGCCCGCGTAGCCGTCCAGTCCGTGCTTCGGGGCGATGGTCCCGGCGTACCGCTCCAGCTCGGCCCAGGTGCGCGGCGGCGGGACGCCCTCCGCGGCCAGGACGTCCTTGCGGTACAGGAGCAGGCCGGCGTTGGTGACGTACGGGACGGCGTACAGCCGCCCGTCGTAGGTCGCGGTGTCGACGACCGGCGGCAGGAACGTGCCGAGCGGGAAGCGCTCGCGGGGCAGCGGACGTATCCAGCCCGCGGCGGCGAACTCCGAGGTCCAGTTGACGTCGATGTTGAGGACGTCGAAGCGGTGCCGGTCGCCGTCGCGCAGGTCGGTGGCCATCTGCGCGCGGCTCTCGTCGGCGGAGTCGGGCAGTTCGACGAGGGTGACCCGTTCCCCGGGGTGGGCGCGGTTCCAGCCCTCCAGCAGCGGGCCGAGGTAGCCGGTGAGATCGCCCGCGGTGGCCAGGGTGAGCGGGCCGCGACCGCTCGCGGCACCCTCGTTCGCGCGGGCTCCTGAGGCCACGTACCCGGTCAGGACGACGAGGAGGACGAGGAGGCCCCTACCGGCGGCGTGGATCCACCGCATAGGTTCCTCCCTGTACACCCTCGTACACCGGGCCCGCTGACTCGCACCGGCACCGGGCGTCCTCGTCCCGGGTCAGAGGCCATGTATACCTGTTAGGTATGCGCGATACTAGGGCCTGGAGCACATCCGGGGACTCGACCAGAAGCGGGAGGACGGCTGAGTGCGCCTGCACCTCCTGGCTCTCCTGGCCCGCGGTCCGGCCCACGGCTACGAGCTGAAGCAGGACCTTGAGCAACTGCTGGGCTCCGCGTACCCTCAGCCGAACGTCGGCCAGATCTACGTCACCCTCGGCCGTCTCGAGAAGACGGGGCTGATCGAGGGCGAGGACATCGAGCAGTCGAGCCGGCCCAACAAGAAGGTCTACCACCTCACCGAGGCCGGGCGTGACGAGCTGCGGGCCTGGTACGAGGAGACGGCGGACGAGCCGCGGGTGCGGGACGAGTTCTTCATGAAGCTCGCCCTGGCTCCGCAGACGGGTCTCGCCGACCAGATCGCGCTGATCAACAAGCAGCGGCGGCAGTACCTGAACACCATGCGGCAGTTGTCGAAGCTGGCCGCCGCCGAAGACCGGGACAACCGCATCGCCCACCTCCTCATCGAGGGCGCGATGCTGCACCTGCAGGCCGACCTCGACTGGCTGGAGCGGTGCCAGGAGGAGCTGGAGGAGCTGGAGTGAGCGCTGGGGCGAGTGCGGACCCGGCTCCCGTGCTGCGCGCCGAGGGCCTGGTCAAGACGCATCACGGCGAGGGCGCTCCGGCGCACGCCGTGCGCGGGGTGGACCTGACCGTGCGGCCCGGCGAGTTCGTGGCGATCACCGGGCCGTCCGGTGCCGGGAAGTCGACCCTGCTGCACCTGCTCGGCGGCCTCCAGCGCCCGGACGCCGGCAGCATCTGGCTGGACGGCGCGTGCACGGACGGGTACGGCGAGGCGCGCTGGGCCGTCGAGCGCAGGAAGCGGATCGGGATCGTCTTCCAGTTCTTCAACCTGGTCTCCGACCTGTCCGTCGCCGACAACGTCGAGCTGCCCGCCCTGCTCGCCGGGCTGCCGCCCAAGCGGGCGCGCGCCGAGCGGGAGGAGCTGCTGGCCGAGCTGGGGCTGACGGGCAAGGCGCGCAGCATGCCCGGTGAGCTGTCCGGCGGCGAGCAGCAGCGGGTGGCGCTGGCCCGGGCCCTGGTCAACCATCCGCCGCTGCTGCTGGCGGACGAGCCCGCGGGCAGCCTGGACAGCAAGGGCACCCGTGAGGTGATGCGGCTGCTGTCCCGTTTCCACCAGCGGGGCCAGACGATCCTGCTGGTCACCCATGACGCCCGGCTCGCCAGCGCCGCGGACCGGGTGATCAGCTTCTTCGACGGGCGGATAGCCGACGACGCCGAGCTGGACGCCGCCACGCCGGCGCGCCGCCGCCCGGGCGCGTCCGCCGTCCTGGAACTCAAGGACTGACATGCGGGCGTACGACCACCGCGCGCACCGCGCACCGGAAGGCTGAGGCCCGTGCGAGCCACCCTGCGCTGGGCCCACTCCGATCTGCGGACGCACCGGGGCGAGGCGCTGTTCCTCGTCCTCGCCACCGCCGGGATCGTCGCGTCGCTGCTCCTGGCCACGGCCCTGTTCGGGTACGCGACCAACCCCTGGCAGCGGGTCTTCGCACAGGCCCGCGGCGCGCACGTCTGGCTGCACACCGACCGCGCCGCCGACGCCGGTGAGCTGGCCGCGCTGGACGGCGTCGAGGCCGTCGCCGGCCCGTATCCCACGGCATCCGCCACCGTCGCCGTACGCGGCACCCGCGCCTCCGTCGAGCTGCGCGGCACCGCCGAGCGGCCCGAGGTGGGCCGCCCGCTGCTCACCGCAGGGCACTGGATCGACCCGGCCGATCCCGACGGGGTGGTCCTGGAGAGCCGTCTCGCCCGCGCGCTGCTGGCCCAGCCCGGCGACACCCTGACCCTGTCCGGCACCCCGCGCACCCTCACGGTGCTCGGCATCGCCGACAGCCCCGAGCGCCGCTACCGGCCGGGTGAGCAGCCGGGCCTGGTGTGGGCGCCGCCGGCCGCGGTGCCCGACCCGGGCGGCCAGGTGATCGGGCTGCGGCTGACCGACCCCGGGGAGACGGACTACGCCGTGCAGCGGGCGGTGACCGTACTGGGCGCCGGGGCGATCGGGCAGGTCTCCACCTGGGAGCAGGCCCGGGCCGAGGCGCAGGGCGACAACCGGCTGCTCGGCCAGGTGCTCGGACTGTTCGGGCTGGGCGCGCTGCTCGCGGCCGGGCTGGCGGTGCACGGGGCGATCGGCACCCGGATCCGGGGTCATCTGCGGGACATCTCGGTGCTCAAGGCGATCGGCTTCACGCCGGGCCAGGTGGTGCGGGTCTTCCTGCTGCTCCACCTCGCCTACGCGCTGCTCGGCGCGGTGGCCGCCGCCGCGCCGAGCAGCGCGTAGGCGAGGTGGGGCAGCAGGAAGACCCGCACCACCTGGCCC
>MUMD01000159.1 GCA_002155895.1 Streptomyces rochei | reverse complement strand
GCCCCGGGCGCCGTCCCCACCCGCCTCCGCGGACCCTCCCTCGGCCACGCTCATCGGATCCGTGCAGCGGGCGATGCGCCTGCTGGAGTGCGTCGCCGGCCACGAGTACGGAGCCCCCGCCAAGCAGCTGGCCCGGGAGACCGGGCTGGCGCTCCCCACGGCGTACCACCTGCTGCGCACCCTGGTGCACGAGGGCTATCTGCGCCGGGAGAAGGGGCTGTTCTTCCTCGGCGAGGCCGCCGAACGGCTGAGCAGCAGAGGGGCCCAGCAGAAACGTCGCAGCACGGTGGTCGACGCGTTGGCCCGCTGGCGCGACGCGATCGGCGTTCCCGTGTACTACGCCATGTACCGCGACGGCGAGATCGAGGTCATGTGCGTCTCCGACACCCCGGGCAATCCGGCCGTGGAGGAGTGGGCGGACTTCCGCGAGACCGGACACGCGCACGCCATCGGGCAGTGCCTGCTCTCGCAACTGGACGAGGAGGCCCGCCGCGATCACCTGGACCGCTACCCGGTGCGCCCCGTCACGCCGTACACGGTGCGTGATGGCAATGCCCTGCTGAAACGGCTGGAACGCATGCGCCGGATGGCTCCGGTGATCGAACGCCAGGAGTACGCCCTGGGGACGGTCTGCGCGGCGATCCCCCTCACGGTCGGCACCACGGCCGCCACCATGGCCATTTCCCTGCCCCTCCACCAGGCCGATCGGCTGCTGCCCGCGGCGCAGCGGTTGCAGGACGAAGTGGGACGGCTCCTGGGATCACTGACGCTCTCTATCAGTATCTGAAAACTCACTCCTTGTGATCTGGTGTGTACGTTGAGCAAGATGCCACCAGTGTTAGAGGTTTGATTCCCGGACAGTCGACGGCGAATGACGGGTGTGCGATGGGCGAGTCCGTACAGGCAGAGGTCATGATGAGCTTTCTCGTGTCCGAGGAGCTCTCGTTCCGCATCCCCGTGGAGCTGCGTTACGAGACCTGTGATCCCTATGCCGTGCGACTGACCTTCCATCTGCCCGGGGACGCGCCGGTGACCTGGGCCTTCGGCCGGGAGTTGCTGGTCGACGGGGTGGGCCGGCCGTGCGGTGACGGGGATGTCCGCATCGCGCCCGTCGACCCGGAGCCGCTCGCCGAGGTGCTGATCCGCCTTCAGGTCGGCCACGACCAGGCGCTGTTCCGCTCCTCGGCGGCTCCCCTGGTGGCGTTCCTCGACCGCACCGACAAGCTGGTGCCACTGGGGCAGGAGGGGGCACTCGCCGACTTCGACACCCACCTCGACGAGGCTCTGGACCGCATCCTGGCGGAAGAGCAGAGCGCGGGCTGAACCGTTACGGCAGCAGCTCCTGTGGGTGCCGTAACGCTTCACCGGTGCGGGCGCCGCTGGTTCAGCGCTTGCGGCGCCGGCCCCGACCGCCGCGTGCGGGCGCCGCGCCCGTCGGCTGTGCTGCCGGGCGGTCCGCGGGCCGGTCGGCCGACACGACCAGCGCCGCGAGCGCGGTGGTGACCGGGACGGAGGCCACCAGGCCGATCGACCCCACCAGAGTGCGCACGATCTCCTCCGCGACCAGCTCGCTGTTGGCCACCGTCCCGACGCCGCTCTGCGCGATGGAGAACAGGAGCAGCAGCGGCAGGGCGGCGCCCGCGTAGGCGAGCACCAGGGTGTTGACGACCGAGGCGATGTGGTCGCGGCCGATACGGATACCGGCGCGGTACAGCCCTCGTCGGCCCAGCGTGGGGTTGGCCTCGTGCAGTTCCCAGACCGCCGACGTCTGGGTGACGGTCACGTCGTCGAGCACGCCGAGCGAACCGATGATGACTCCGGCCAGCAGCAGACCGCTCATGTCGATCGTCGGATACAGACCGTGGATGAGGCCGGTGTTGTCGTCCGTGTTGCCGGTCAGCGCGGCCCAGCCGATGAACAGCGACCCGAGCACGCCGATCAGCACCAGGGAGATGAGCGTGCCCAGTACGGCCACCGATGTGCGGGCCGACAGACCATGGCACAGATACAGCGCGATCAGCATGATGGCGCTGGACCCGATCACCGCCACCAGCAGCGGGTTGGAGCCCTGCAGGATGGCGGGCAGGATGAAGAAGTTCAGCAGCAGGAAGCTGACGGCCAGCGAGATCAGGGCCATGAGACCCCGCAGCCGCCCGACGACCACGACCGCGAGGGCGAAGATGCCGGCGAGCAGCGCCATGGGGACCCGGCGGTTGATGTCGGTCACCGAGTACTGCAGGTCCTCGGGTGCGGAGGGCTCGTAGGCGACGACGACCTTCTGCCCCTCGCTCAGTTGCCGTGACTGGTCCGGCTGCACGATCTCGTCGAACGTGCGGCCCTTGTCCTTGCCGCTGTCGACCCGGATCGTCGCCCGCTTGCACTCGCCGTTCGCCTGCTGCACCGCGGAGGAGCCCTCGGCGGTGGACGTGTCGCCGGTCGGCGGTACGCCGGAGGCGTTGACGGACTGACAGCTCAGCTCGACCACCTTGGTGACCGTGCCCTGTTGGGTCTGCCGGTCGAAACCGACCCCCGTGCGTTCGTGCGGCGGGGCTCCGCCCGGCCACAACACCGCGAGCCCGACCAGCACGGCCGCCGCGAACGGGATGAGGACCGCGGCGATGACCTTCCGCAGATGGCGGGAGACGGGTGCCGCCGGACCGTGGCTGTGCGCGTGCGCGTGCCCGTGACCGCCGGCGCCCGTGCCGTGAGCACCGGGTGAGGCCGGGCCGGATTCACGGCCGTCGCCGTGCCCGGTGCCCGCTCCTCGGCGGGGATCGTGCGGGGGGAAGGGGGGCTGCTGCGGTGTGGTCACCGGCCGATCATCGCAAGAACCAGGGGGGCCCTCTGTTCACCGCGCCCGAATTGACGCTAGCGTGGAGGCACCTTTGTACACGCGGGAGCTCGGAGCACCGGGCTGAGAGGGCGCTGACCTCCGTCCCAGCAATGTTTCACGGGAAACATCACCGAAGCCGAGTGATGTTCCCCACGAAGCGTTCGCAGACGGAAGCCGCTGCGTCGACCGCCGAACCTGTTACCGGGTAATGCCGGCGTAGGGAGTAGGTCTCATGACCATCAAGGACACACGCACGCCTGCCTCCACGCAGAACTCCGCCCAGGTGGAGACCGCTGAGGTCGGGAAGTCCATCGGCTGGCACAAGGCGTACGTCGAGGGCTCACGCCCCGACCTGCGCGTGCCGGTCCGTCAGGTGCACCTCACCAACGGGCGGTCGGTCACGCTGTACGACACCTCGGGCCCGTACACCGATCCGCACGTCGACACCGACGTCCGCCGGGGCCTGCCGCCGCTGCGGGAGAACTGGATCATCACCCGCGGCGACACCGAGGAGTACGCGGGCCGTCCCGTCCGCCCCGAGGACGACGGGATCAAGCACACCTCGCCGCGTGGCGGCCTGCGCAATCTCGACGCGGTCTTCCCCGGCCGCCCCCGCCAGCCGCGCCGCGGGCGCGGCGGCACCGCGGTCACGCAGCTCGCGTACGCGCGCCGCGGAGAGATCACGCCGGAGATGGAGTACGTCGCCCTCCGGGAGAACGTGGCGCCGGAGGTGGTCCGCGAGGAGATCGCCGCGGGCCGTGCCGTGCTGCCGGCCAACGTCAACCACCCGGAGATCGAGCCGATGATCATCGGCAAGCGGTTCCTGGTGAAGGTCAACGCCAACATCGGCAACTCGGCGGTGACCTCCTCCATCGAGGAGGAGGTGGAGAAGATGACCTGGGCGACCCGCTGGGGCGCCGACACGGTGATGGATCTGTCCACCGGGCGCAACATCCACACCACGCGCGAGTGGGTGCTGCGCAACTCCCCCGTCCCCATCGGCACGGTGCCGCTCTACCAGGCACTGGAGAAGGTCGACGGCCGGGCCGAGGAGCTGACCTGGGAGATCTACAAGGACACGGTCATCGAGCAGGCCGAGCAGGGTGTGGACTACATGACGGTCCACGCCGGGGTGCGTCTGGCGTACGTACCGCTGACCGCGAACCGCAAGACCGGCATCGTCTCGCGCGGTGGATCGATCATGGCGGCGTGGTGCCTGGCGCACCACAAGGAGTCCTTCCTGTACGAGAACTTCGAAGAACTCTGCGAGATCCTCGCCTCCTACGACGTCACCTACTCGCTCGGTGACGGACTGCGGCCGGGCTCCATCGCGGACGCCAACGACCAGGCGCAGTTCGCGGAGTTGCGCACGCTCGGGGAACTCAACACGATCGCCAAGCGCCACAACGTGCAGACCATGATCGAGGGTCCGGGCCACGTCCCGATGCACAAGATCAAGGAGAACATCGACCTCCAGCAGGAGATCTGCGAGGAGGCTCCGTTCTACACGCTCGGTCCGTTGACGACCGACATCGCGCCCGCCTACGACCACATCACCTCCGGCATCGGCGCCGCGATGATCGCCTGGTGGGGCACGGCCATGCTCTGCTACGTCACGCCCAAGGAGCACCTGGGCCTGCCCAACCGCGACGACGTCAAGACCGGCGTCATCACCTACAAGATCGCCGCCCATGCCGCCGACCTCGCCAAGGGGCATCCGGGTGCCCAGGAGTGGGACGACGCCCTGTCGGACGCCCGGTTCGAGTTCCGGTGGGAGGACCAGTTCAACCTGGCCCTCGACCCGGACACGGCGCGGGAGTTCCACGACGAGACGCTGCCGGCCGAGCCTGCCAAGACGGCCCACTTCTGCTCCATGTGCGGGCCGAAGTTCTGCTCGATGAAGATCAGCCAGAGCATCACGGAGCGGTTCGGCAGCGTGGCCCCCGAAGGAGCCTCGCCCGAGGAGGTCGCCGAGGGGATGCTCCAGAAGTCGCGGGAGTTCGCGGCGAGCGGCAACCGGGTGTACCTGCCGATCGCCGACTGACCTCGTCCGGTGCGATACCCCGTGCCCGACGGCACGGGGTATCGCATCCGGCAGGCGTCCGTGCTGCCGCCGCGCAGCCGTGGCGCGGACCACTGCCGCCGCGCGGGCGGGCGCCCGTTGCCGTCGCCCGCCCGGAGGCGGCTACTCGGGCCGGTGCTCCGGGCCGCCGAAGTCCGGGCTGCTGTAGTCCGGACTCGAGTAGCTCGGCCGCGGTCCCGTCGCGGAGCCTTCGCCGGGACTCGTGAACCCCGGACGGCCGTAGCCGAGGTGCGGCATCCGGCTCGTCGGTGCCGACGGTCCCGTCGGGTGCAGCGCCGTGGCGCCCGGATCGGCCAGTGCCTCCCGCAGGAACGGCAGGATGCCGCGCTCCAGCAGGGCGTTGTGCCAGGCGTCCCGCGCCCGGGCCACCTCCTCGTCGAGTTCGCCGTAGAAGGCGGATTCGGCGAAGGGGCGGTTGCGCAGTGCGGTGAGCAGCAGGCCCACGGCGGCGACGAGGATCGCCACCGCGGTCACGGCGCCGAACACCCACCCGGTGGTGAGCATGGTCTGCGCGAAGGTCTGCCCCGGGTCGAGCATCTTCAGGAGGTAACCGACGAGCAGGAAGATCGCCGCGGCGGTACCGGCCAGGACGGGTGCCAGGACGGCGACGACGGCGACGGCCCCCGCGCCGGTCGCCTCGGCGACCTCGCCCATGGTGGCGGCGAGGCCCGTCCTGCCCGTGCCCTGCTCCTCGGAGCCGGACCCGCGCGCGGCCGGTGCCCGGTCGGACGGCGCCGGGTGGCGCAGTTCCTCGCGGACCTTGACGTAGTGCTGGTACTCGGTGGCGGCCGCCCCGGTGATCAGAGCGGTGGCGTTGAGCGCCATGGTGCGCAGTTGTTCGGAGTTGAGCCGCCGTCCGACGGCGGCCAGCTCCGGGCGGTGTGGTGCGGAGCGCAGCGCCTCGTCGAGGAGCCGCTCGTACTCCTGGCGGTCCTCGTGCGGCAGGTGCTGCGGAACGCTGTTCATGTGCATCCCCCGATGCTCCGTAGGGCTTGGGGCTCGCATGCCAACGAGCCGTCGGGCAGAAACGGAGGGGAGCCTGCTACGGATAAGCCGATGGTAGAGCGGTGACGGTGCGCGGTGACAGGGGGTTTCCAGAAATTGGGTGCCGACCTGTACGGGCACCGCGCCGAAGGGAGCGGCCGGCGAACGGTCAGGCGTCCAGCGGCAGTTGCTGGACCAGCAGCTTTCCGGCCATGGTCACGCCGCCGTCCATCGCGATGGCCAGCCCGTCCGCGTAGACGTGCGGTCCTTCGACCACGGTGCGGGTGTCGTCCTCGCCGTCCTCGGAGCCGACCTCGCCCAGCAGGTAGGGGATGGGGCTGTGGCCGTGCACGATCCGGGTGCCGCCGTAGGTGTCCAGCAGGTGCCGGACGGCGTCGGCGCCGCCCTCGTCGCGGAAGGAGAAGCGCTTGGTGAACTTGCGGAACAGGTCCCACACCTCTTCCGCGTCGTTGCGCGTGAGCGTCTCGCGGACGGTGTCGTTGACCTCCTCGATGGAGCGGCCGTAGTCGAGGTACGTGGTGGCGTCCGAGTGGACCAGGAGGTGGTCGTCGACCTCTTCCATGGCGTCGAGCCGGGCCATCCACTGCAGATGGTGGTCCTGCAGGCGGTCCATGTCGGTCTTCTGGCCGCCGTTCAGCAGCCAGGCGGCCTGGAAGGTGGCGGTGCCCGCGCCGGAGTTGACCGGCGTGTCACCGAACCGCTTGGCGCCGAGGAGCAGCAGCTCGTGGTTGCCCATCAGGGCCTTGCAGTAGCCGCCGGCCGCGGCCGCCTCGGCGGACAGGCGCATCACCAGGTCGATGACACCGATGCCGTCGGGGCCGCGGTCCGTGAAGTCGCCGAGGAACCACAGCCGCGTGGTGCCGGCGCACCACTGGCCGTTCGCGTCGATGAGGCCCTTCTCCTGCAGGGCGGCCACCAGCTCGTCGAGGTAGCCGTGCACGTCGCCGACCACGAAGAGCGGGCCCTGGCCCGTGGCGGACTGCGTCACCTGGACCGGGCCGGGGTCGACGCTCACCTGGACCGTGTCACCCCGACGGATGACGGGAAGGTCGCGCTGAGTGGGCGTGTACCCCTCCGGAAGGGCCTCGTCGTACCCCTCCTCGGACGGCGGTACGGCCTCGCTCGCCTGCGGCCCGGGGGCGGCGTACGGAGCGGCCTCATGGACGTACGCGGGTACCCGGAAGTCGCGCACCGTCGCCGTCCGCTGCACCTCGGGTCCCTGACCGGCCCCCTGAGTCATCGACCCCTCCACCATCGCGCCGCATCTGCACCGCTTCGGACTGCCTGGTCGCAGCGGCCCGCGGTGTGTGGGCCCATCATAGGAATGCGGATCGCGCTGTGTGATGACCCAGGGGTGGTGAATCAGAACAGGACTCCGGTTCACCGCGGCTTTCGCCCCGATTGGGCCCGGCTTCGCCCGTCCGCAACGGTGCCACGGCCGTCCTCCGGACGCGCCGGACGGCGACCTACTCGCGTTCGGGAGAACGCGGCGGGCTGACCGTCGTCCGAGGCGGACGGCGCTGCGAGGACGTACGCACGATCAACTCGGTCGGTATCACCTGCTCGACCGGCTGGTCCGGGCCGAGCCCCTCGATGGCGTCGATCAGTACCTGGATCACCGCCGTACCGATACGGCGGGGCTTCAGTGAGAGCGTGGTGATGGGCGGCTCGGTGCTGGCGTACACGGTGGACTCGCTGCAGCAGACCAGCAGCAGGTCCTCCGGGACGCGCAGTCCGTAGCGACGGGCGGCGGCGAGCAGGTCGGTGCCGTTCGGGTCGAAGAGGCCGTAGACGGCGTCGGGCCGGTCGGGGCGGGCGAGCAGCCGGTCGGCGGCGACGGCTCCGGCGCACGGGTCGTGGGCCGGATAGGCCTCGTAGACGGGGTCCTGGCCGACGCGTTCGCACCAGCGCAGGTAGGCGGTGGTCGACAGATGGGTGTACGTGTCGGTGGTGGTGCCGGTGAGCAGGCCGATCCGGCGGGCGCCCGCGTCGGCGAGGTGGTCGAGGATGCCCAGGACGGCAGCCTCGTGGTCGTTGTCGACCCAGGCGGTGACGGGGAGGGTGCCGGCCGGGCGGCCGTCGGAGACCACCGGTAAGCCCTGGCGCACCAGCTCGCTGACGACCGGGTCGTGGTCCGAGGGGTCGATGACGACCGTGCCGTCGAGGGCGACGTTGGACCACACGTCGTGACGGGAGGTCGCCGGGAGGATGACGAGGGCGTAGCCCCGGGCGAGCGCGGCGGACGTGGCGGCGCGCGCCATCTCGGCGAAGTACGCGAACTCGGTGAAGGTGAAAGGTTCATCCCCGTACGTCGTCACGGTCAGGCCGATGAGTCCGGACTTGCCGGTGCGGAGCGTGCGGGCGGCGGCCGAGGGCCGGTAGCCCAGTCGGTCCGCGACCTCGCGCACATGGCGCCGGGTGGCATCCGGGAGTCGGCCCTTGCCGTTGAGGGCGTCGGAGACGGTCGTGATGGATACGCCGGCGGCGGCGGCCACGTCCCTGATGCCCGCCCGGCCCGGCCGGCTGCCTCGACGTGAGGTTTCCGCGCGGCTCACCTGATGCTTCCCTGCTGCTGTCATGGCGAGCCGATAGTAGGGCTCATGGGGTGGGGTAGTGCGGACGCATATGCACGCGTTGACAGTCACGTTTCTGCAAGATCATTAAGCGGTAATAGCCTCTGATTGCAAGCCAGTTGGCGACTGACACCCCAGTATCTGACGTGTCGACCTGTGAGGGCCTGCCGCGTGGTCGATGTTGCGAAGAGGTCTCAACTCACCTGCACGAGGGATGCGCGCCACGGCGCGAGCCACCGGCGCGTAGATATATGTGCGGCGCGCCCCCCGAAACGTGCGCCTTCGTGTCCTGATGCCCTTGTTGCCAGTGTGACGGATGAGGTCTGGCCTCACCTATACGCAGCGGCGCCCAATCCTCTTAAGGTGAGAAGTATTCGATGCCGGTGGTGGACATGAGGAGGACTGCGGTGAGCGAGACGAGCCCCAAGCTGCGCGCCGAGCTGGAGGGTATTCCCACCTACAAGCCGGGCAAGCCCGCCGCGGCCGGTGGGCCGGTGGCCTACAAGCTCTCCTCCAACGAGAATCCGTACCCACCCTTGCCGGGTGTGATGGAGACGGTGACGGCCGCGGCCTCGTCCTTCAACCGGTACCCGGACATGGCCTGCACCTCCCTGATGAGCGAGCTGTCGGACCGGTTCGGAGTCCCCCTCTCGCACCTGGCCACCGGCACCGGTTCGGTCGGTGTGGCCCAGCAGCTGATCCAGGCGACCTCCGGCCCGGGCGACGAGGTGATCTACGCCTGGCGTTCGTTCGAGGCGTACCCGATCATCACGCAGATCAGTGGCGCGACCTCGGTGAAGGTGCCGCTGACGCCGGGCGACGTGCACGACCTGGACGCGATGGCGGCCGCGATCACCGACCGCACCCGGCTGATCTTCGTCTGCAACCCCAACAACCCGACGGGCACGGTGGTGCGGCGGGCCGAACTGGAGCGGTTCCTGGACCGGGTGCCCAGCGATGTCCTGGTGGTCCTCGACGAGGCGTACCGCGAGTTCATCCGCGATCCCGAGGTGCCGGACGGCTGCGAGCTGTACCGCGAGCGCCCCAACGTCTGCGTGCTGCGGACCTTCTCCAAGGCGTACGGCCTCGCCGGCCTGCGCGTGGGATTCGCCATCGCCCACGAGCCGGTGGCGGCTGCGCTGCGGAAGACGGCGGTGCCCTTCGGAGTGAGCCAGATCGCCCAGGAAGCGGCCATCGCGTCGCTGCGTGCCGAGGACGAGCTGATCGGGCGGGTCGGTTCGCTCGTGTGCGAGCGCACGCGCGTGGTCGACGCGCTGCGCTCGCAGGGCTGGACGGTGCCGGAGACCCAGGCGAACTTCGTGTGGCTGCGGCTGGGGGAGCGCACGGTCGCCTTCGCGGAGGCGTGCGAGCAGGCCGGTGCGGTCATCCGGCCGTTCCCGGGCGAGGGTGTGCGGGTGACGGTCGGGGAGAGCGAGGCGAACGACATCTTCCTGAAGGTCGCGGAAGAGTTCCGCAAGGAGCTGTAGGACGGCTGTGGCGCGTCCGTCGCAGCGGCGGTCGGCGCGCGTCGTTCCGGCCTTACTGGCCTACGTGGTCGATGACTTCGACGCGTATCGGGTCGCCGTCGCGCACCGTCGCCAGGAGGCGGGGGTCGCCGTCGAGGCGGCCCAGGACGTTGCAAGGACTCGCGAGGCGGCATTCGTCGCCTCGCGAGAGGGGCGTGGGCCCGTACGGCAGGGCCAGGGCGTCGCCGTCGGTCCAGAAGGCGACCGTGCCGGGATCGACGACCTGCCGGGCGTCCGTTTCACGTGAAACCGACACACCTGTGTCGAAGTACACCTCCTCACCCCAGGTGTGGGCGGAGGCGGTGAGCGGCAGGGCCTTGAGGAGCGCCTGCGCCGTCGGGGTGTCGTCGAGGGCCGCGGTGAGGTGACCCGCAGGCCATGAGATCCGTATGTCCATGAGGGCGAATTCAACAAGATGTTGAAGTTCCCGCCAAGGGGTTGACGTCACAGGGGACCCCCCTTCCGGTGTCGAAAAGCTGTACGTCATAATTGCTTGTGAATGTGAACGCGTTCACAAGCGTGTCCCGGTTGCACCCGAGTTAGGTGTGACATACACGCACAAACTGCCGCCGACCACGGCGAGTGGCGATGCAAGGAGAGTGACGACGTGGACATGGCTCTGGCGCCGGAGACGCTGGCGCGCTGGCAGTTCGGCATCACGACCGTCTACCACTTCCTGTTCGTCCCCCTGACGATCTCGCTGGCCGCTCTGACGGCCGGACTGCAGACCGCCTGGGTGCGTACCGAGAAGGAGAAGTACCTCAGAGCGACCAAGTTCTGGGGCAAGCTCTTTCTGATCAACATCGCCATGGGTGTCGTCACCGGCATCGTGCAGGAGTTCCAGTTCGGCATGAACTGGTCCGACTACTCCCGCTTCGTCGGCGATGTCTTCGGCGCTCCGCTCGCCTTCGAGGCGCTGATCGCCTTCTTCTTCGAGTCGACCTTCATCGGCCTGTGGATCTTCGGCTGGGACAAGCTGCCCAAGAAGATCCACCTGGCGTGCATCTGGATGGTCTCGCTCGGCACCCTGCTGTCGGCGTACTTCATCCTGGCGGCCAACTCCTGGATGCAGCACCCGGTCGGCTACCGGATCAACGAGGAGAAGGGCCGGGCCGAGCTCACCGACTTCTGGGCCGTCCTGACCCAGAACACCACCCTCAACCAGGTCTTCCACAGCTTCTCCGCGGCCTTCCTGACAGGTGGCGCCTTCATGGTGGGCATCGCCGCCTTCCACCTGATGCGCAAGAAGCACATCCCGGTGATGCGGACCTCGCTCCGCCTCGGCCTCGTCACCCTGGCGGTCGGTGGAATCCTCACCGCGGTCAGCGGCGACACCCTCGGCAAGGTCATGTACGAGCAGCAGCCGATGAAGATGGCCGCCGCCGAGGCGCTGTGGGACGGCGAGGAGCCGGCGCCCTTCTCCGTCTTCGCCTACGGGGACGTCGACGAGGGGCACAACAAGGTCGCCCTGGAGATTCCCGGGCTGCTGTCCTTCCTCGCCCACAGTGACTTCGACTCGTACGTGCCCGGCATCAACGACACCAACAAGGCCCTCCAGGAGCAGTTCGGCCCCGGGGACTACAAGCCCATCGTCCCCGTCGCCTACTGGGGCTTCCGCTGGATGATCGGCTTCGGCATGGCCTCCTTCTCCCTCGGCCTGCTGGGCCTGTGGCTGACGCGGAAGAGGTTCCTGCTGCCGGACGCCCTGCGGACGGGGGAGGACGAGGTGCCGCATCTGGTCCTGCTGCGCAAGCCGCTCGGCACCAGGCTCAGCCGGATGTACTGGCTCCTGGCGCTGTGGACGATGGCGTTCCCGCTGATCGCCAACTCCTGGGGCTGGATCTTCACCGAGATGGGCCGTCAGCCCTGGGTGGTCTACGGCGTCATGCAGACCCGCGACGCGGTCTCCCCCGGTGTCTCCACGGCCGAGGTCATCACGTCGATGTCCGTCTTCACCCTCCTGTACGCCATCCTCGCCGTCATCGAGGTCAAGCTGCTCGCCAAGTACGTCAAGGCCGGCCCGCCGGAGCTCACCGAGGCCGACCTCAACCCGCCCACGAAGATCGGCGGCGACCTCCGTGACGCCGACAAGCCGATGGCCTTCTCGTACTAGGCCGAGGGAGCCGCACTGTCATGGAACTGCACGACGTCTGGTTCGTTCTCATCGCGGTCCTGTGGACCGGCTACTTCTTCCTGGAGGGCTTCGACTTCGGAGTAGGCGTGCTCACCAGGCTGCTCGCCCGGAACCGGGCCGAGAAGCGGGTGCTGATCAACACCATCGGTCCCGTCTGGGACGGCAACGAGGTGTGGCTGCTCACGGCCGGCGGTGCGACCTTCGCCGCCTTCCCGGAGTGGTACGCCACGCTCTTCTCCGGCTTCTACCTCCCCTTGCTGGCCATCCTGGTCTGTCTGATCGTCCGGGGCGTCGCCTTCGAGTACCGGGTGAAGCGCTCCGAGGAGCGCTGGCAGCGGAACTGGGAGACCGCCATCTTCTGGACCTCGCTGATCCCGGCGTTCCTCTGGGGCGTCGCCTTCGGCAACATCGTCCGCGGCGTGAAGATCGACCGGGATCTGGAGTACGTCGGGTCGGTGTGGGACCTGCTCAACCCGTACGCGCTCCTCGGCGGTCTGGTCACCCTGACCTTGTTCACCTTCCACGGAACGGTGTTCACGGCGCTCAAGACCGTCGGTGAGATCCGGGAGCGGGCCCGCACCCTGGCCCTGCGCGTCGGTGTCGTCACGGCCGTGCTCGTTCTCGCCTTCCTGCTCTGGACGCAGTTCGCCAGCGGGGACGGCAAGAGCCTGGTGGCCCTCGTGGTGGCCGTGGCCGCCCTGGTCGTCGCGCTGTCGGCGACTCAGGCCGGACGAGAGGGCTGGGCGTTCGCCCTGTCGGGCGTCACCATCGTGGCGACCGTGGCGATGTTTTTCCTGACGCTCTTCCCGAACGTCATGCCGTCCACGCTCGACGCGGACTGGAGCCTCACCGTCACCAACGCGTCGTCCAGCCCCTACACCCTGAAGATCATGACCTGGCTCGCCGCGGTCGCCACGCCTCTCGTCCTGCTCTACCAGGGCTGGACGTACTGGGTGTTCCGCAAGCGGATCGGCACCCAGCACATCGCCGAACCCGCGCACTGAGTCCGAGGGGTGTTTCAGGTGACACGGTGTCCCGTTCCACGTGAAACACCCCCTCCGGACGGGAGGGCATGTTTCACGTGAAACCCATCGACCCACGTCTGCTGCGCTACGCCCGCGCCACCCGCCTCTTCCTGTTGGCGGTCGTCGCGCTGGGCGCCCTCGGGGCGGGCCTGCTCGTCGCCCAGGCGATGCTCATCGCCGAGGTGGTGGTGGGCGCCTTCCAGCGGGACATGTCGGCAGCCGAACTCCGCACCCCTCTGCTGCTCCTGGTGGTCGTGGCCTGCGGTCGCGCACTGGTCGGCTGGCTCACCGAACTGGCGGCGCACCGGGCTAGCGCCGCGGTCAAGTCCGAACTGCGCGGCCGACTGCTGGAGCGGGCCACCGTGCTCGGCCCGGGATGGCTGGGCGGACAGCGGACCGGGTCGCTGGTCGCCCTGGCCACGCGTGGAGTCGACGCCCTCGATGACTACTTCTCGCGCTACCTTCCCCAGCTGGGACTCGCGGTGGTCGTCCCCGTCGCGGTGCTCGCCCGCATCGTCACGGAGGACTGGGTCTCGGCGGCCATCATCGTCGGCACCCTGCCCCTCATTCCGATCTTCATGGTGCTGATCGGCTGGGCGACGCAGTCCCGGATGGACCGCCAGTGGCGGTTGCTGTCCCGGCTGTCCGGGCACTTCCTGGACGTGGTCGCCGGACTGCCGACGCTGAAGGTCTTCGGCCGGGCCAAGGCGCAGGCCGAGTCGATCAGGCGCATCACCGGTGAGTACCGGCAGGCGACCATGCGGACCCTGCGGATCGCCTTCCTGTCGTCGTTCGCGCTGGAACTGCTGGCCACACTCTCCGTGGCGCTCGTCGCCGTCACCATCGGCATGCGGCTCGTCCACGGGGACATGGCCCTCTACGACGGCTTGGTCGTGCTGGTGCTCGCGCCCGAGGCATATATGCCACTGCGGCAGGTGGGCGCCCAGTACCACGCGGCGGCCGAGGGACTCGCCGCCGCGGAGGAGATCTTCTCCGTGCTGGAGCGGCTGGTACCGGCCACGGGGACCGGTACCGTGCCGACCGGCGGCGCCCTGGCGTACGAAGGCGTGACCGTCCGCTATCCCGGACGTGCCACGGATGCCGTGACGGACGTGAGCTTCACCGTCGAACCCGGGGAGACGGTCGCCCTGGTCGGTCCGAGCGGAGCGGGCAAGTCCACGCTTCTCAACGCCCTGCTCGGTTTCGTGAGCCCCACCGGGGGACGCGTCCGCGTCGGGGGCCGCGACCTCCACGACCTCGACCTGGAGCAGTGGCACGCCCGCGTCGCCTGGGTGCCGCAGCATCCGCACCTGTACGCCGGCACCATCGCCGAGAACGTACGGCTGGCGCGGCCCGAAGCCGACGACGAGGCCGTACGGCGGGCGCTGCGGGACGCGGGCGCGCTGGCGTTCGTGGAGGCGCTGCCCGAGGGTACGGCGACCGTGCTCGGGGAGGGCGGCAGTGGTCTGTCCGCCGGTCAGCGCCAGCGGCTGGCCCTGGCCCGGGCGTTCCTCGCCGACCGGCCCGTGCTGCTGCTGGACGAGCCGACGGCCGCCCTGGACGGTGCCACCGAGGCCGAGGTCGTGACCGCCGTGCGCCGGCTGGCGGAGGGCCGGACGGTGCTGCTGGTCGTGCACCGTCCGGCTCTGCTGGAGGTGGCCGACCGGGTGGTGCGGCTGGAAGAGCCCACCGGCTCCGCAACGGTCCGCGGCGTCCCCGATGTGTCACCGGCCTCGCTGCCTCGGACCGAGACCGCTCACGCGCCTGCGGGGGCGGTCCCGGGTGATCCGTCCGACGGTGCGGAGAGCGGGGGCGGCGTCCTCGCCAGGGTGCGCGCCATGTCGGCGGCCCGGCGCGGGCGGCTGGGGCTCGCGTTGCTGCTCAGCAGCCTGGCCCTGGGCAGCGCCGTCGGTCTGATGGCCACCTCCGGCTACCTGATCTCGCGGGCGTCCGAACAGCCACCGGTGCTGTACCTGATGGTGGCCGTGACGGCGACGCGTGCCTTCGGGATCGGGCGCGCCGTGTTCCGTTACGCGGAGCGCCTCGTGTCCCACGACGCGGTGCTGCGGATGCTGGCCGACACCCGCGTCGCCGTGTACCGGCGACTGGAGCGGCTGGCGCCCGCCGGTCTGCGTCTTACCCGCCGTGGCGACCTGCTCTCCCGGCTGGTCTCCGATGTCGACGCCCTGCAGGACTACTGGCTGCGCTGGCTGCTGCCCGCCGGCTCCGCCGTGGTGGTCTCCGCCGCCTCCGTCGGCTTCACCGCCTGGCTGCTGCCGGAGGCGGGCGCCGTGCTCGCCGTCGGCCTGCTGGCGGCCGGGGCCGGGGTCCCGCTGCTCACCGGAGCCGTGGCGCGACGGGCCGAGCACAGGCTGGCGCCCGCCCGCGGGGTGCTCGCCACCCGGGTGACCGACCTGCTGACCGGTACTGCCGAACTGACCGTCGCCGGTGCTCTGCCCGCACGCGCCGCCGAGGCGCGCCGGGCCGACGGCGTGCTCACCCGGATCGCCTCGCGCGCCGCCACCGCCACGGCTCTGGGCGACGGCCTCACCGCGCTGATCTCCGGCCTGACCGTCGCCGGCGCCGCCCTCGTCGGCGTCCAGGCGGTCGCCGACGGCAGGCTCACCGGCGTGGCCGTGGCCGTCGTGGTGCTCACTCCGCTGGCCGCCTTCGAGGCCGTACTCGGACTGCCGCTGGCCGTGCAGTACCGCCAGCGCGTCCGCAGGAGCGCGGAGCGCGTGTACGAGGTGCTCGACGCCCCCGAGCCCGTGCGGGAGCCGGAGACTCCCCGGCAGGCACCCGCGTCGCCGTTCCCGGTCGTCCTCGAGGGACTGGCCGCCCGGCACGCCGGGCAGGGCCGGGACGCGCTGGCGGGCCTCGACCTGACCTTGACGCAGGGCCGCCGTGTCGCCGTGGTCGGCCCGTCCGGGTCCGGCAAGACGACGCTGGCCCAGGTCCTGTTGAGGTTCCTCGACGCGGACGCCGGTTCCTACTCCCTGGCCGGTGTGGACGCCTACGCCCTGGCCGGTGACGACGTGCGGCGGCTCGTCGGGCTGTGCGCCCAGGACGCGCACCTCTTCGACAGTTCGGTGCGGGAGAACCTGCTCCTGGCCAGGAGGGAAGCCACCGACGGCGAACTGCGCGACGCGCTGGAGCGGGCCCGGCTGCTGGAGTGGGCCGACGGCCTCCCCGACGGGCTGGACACCCTGGTCGGCGAACACGGGGCCCGGCTCTCCGGCGGCCAGCGCCAGCGGCTCGCCCTCGCCCGGGCGCTGCTCGCCGACTTCCCGGTTCTGGTGCTCGACGAGCCCGCCGAGCACCTGGACCTGCCGACCGCCGACGCGCTCACCGCCGATCTGCTGGCCGCCACCGAGGGCCGTACGACGCTGCTGATCACGCACCGGCTGGCGGGTCTCGAGGCCGTGGACGAAGTGATCGTGCTGGACGAGGGCCGGGTCGTGCAGCGGGGGACCTACGCGGCACTGGCCGCCGTGCCGGGTCCGCTGCGGGCCATGGCCGAACGGGAGAAGGCATCGGAGCTGCTGGTGGGGGCCCGATGACCGGCAGACCGGCCCCGACTCCCCGGGGATCCCGCTGGGAGTGGGGCCCGTGACCGCCGAAGATCTTGAATTCCGACTTTCCTGTTCAAAAGGGTCTCATTAGGCTCGGGCCATGCCCCCAGTACCGCCGTCCGGACCACCGCCGCCCCGCCGGGGAGCCTCGGCCGAGCTCCTGGCCCGGGTGCCGAAGCTGCTGGACGCGATGCGTTCCGTCGGCAGCGGACTGGAGCTGCGCGACACGCTGAACCGGATCTGCCGGACGGCGGCCGACCTTGCGCACGCCCGGTACGCGGCCATCGGCGTGATCGACGCGGAGGGCGACGGCCTCGCCGAGTTCGTGCACCACGGCGTCGACGAGGCGACCGCCCGCCGGATCGGGCACCTGCCCGACGGACGCAAGGGGCTGCTGGGCTCCCTCGTCCGGGACCCAGTGCCGGTCCGTCTCACGGATATGACCGAGGACCCGCGGTCCTGCGGCTTCCCCGAGCACCACCCGCCGATGCGGAGCTTCCTCGGCGTCCCCATCCACGTACAGGGGGAGGTCTTCGGCAACCTCTACCTGACCGACAAACGCGCCGGGGAACCGTTCGACGAGTACGACCTCGCGATGGTCCGGGTGCTGGCCACCGAGGCCGGTATCGCGATCGGCAACGCGCGGCTGTACGAGGCCGCCCAGCAGCGCGAGCGCTGGATCGACGGGTCGGTCGCCGTCACCACGGCGCTGCTCTCCGGTGGTGACATGGAAGAGGCGCTCCAAGTCGTCGCCGAACAGGCCCGCCGGCTCTCCGGGGCGAGAGCGGGCATCGTGCTGCTGCCGGCCGAGGGAGGCGGCCTGGAGATCGTGGCCGTCGCCGCCCACCACCCCACCGGCGCCCTCGGCAAGGTCATCCCGTCGGACAACGGCATCGTCGCCGAACTGCTGGCGGGGCGAGCGCTGTTCGTGGACGACGCCGCCACCGATCCGCGCATGGAGGCCGGGCCGGTGCGCGGCTACGGGCCGATCATGCTGCTGCCGCTGTGCCGGGACGGACGCGTCCTCGGAGGTCTCGTCATGCCCCGCGCACGCGGTGATCGCCCGTTCACCCGGGCGGAGCGCGCGCTCGGTGACCGGTTCGCCTCGCAGGCCGCGCTGGCCCTGATGATGGCCGACGCCCAGCGGGACCGGGAGCGGCTCGCGGTGTACGAGGATCGCGACCGCATCGCCCGGGACTTGCACGACCTCGTCATCCAGCGGCTCTTCGCCACGGGGATGATGCTGGAGAGCGCCCAGCGGAGGACCTCGGTGCCCGAGGTGCGGGACGGCGTGGGCGGCGCGGTCGACGAACTCGACGTCACCATCCAGGAGATCCGCTCCGCGATCTTCGCGCTGCGCCGGCCCGACGAGGCGCCCGAAGGGCTGCGCACCCGCGTGCTACGCGAGATCACCATGGCGGCCGTCCCTCTCGGGTTCACGCCCTCGCACCGCTTCGTCGGCCCCGTCGACACCGCCGTCGGCGACCTGACCGGCAAGAATCTCATCGCCGCGCTCCGCGAGACCCTCTCCAACGCCTTCCGGCACGCTCACGCCACCCGGATCGAGGTGGTCGTCGATGCCACGGTGACGCTCGCGGACGGTCGTCCGGGCGTGCGGCTGACCGTCGCGGACGACGGTGTGGGCCTTCCTCGGGACGGTCGGCGCAGCGGACTGCGCAACCTGGAGCGCCGGGCCGAGACCGTCGGCGGCACCAGCGGTACCGGGCCGGGCATCGGGGCGGACGGCGGCGGCACGACGGTGCTGTGGGAGGCCCCGTACTGACTTCCGTACTGGCTCCCGTACCGCCCCTCGTCACCGTCGTGTTGCTCCATGTGCAGCAGCGGCACTGCGCCGTGTGCAGCAACCGGTCCCCCAGTCGTACGACGTGAACGAGACCCCGCGCCCCTGTCCGGTCCACGATCGCTGCCATGCGCTCACCTCGCCGCCGTCCTCTGCTGATTCCGGTGCTGTTGTGCGCGCTGGCCGTGCTGGCCGCCCGCCCCACGGACACCACCGACGAGAACGCCGGTGCCGGCGCCGGTACTGATGTGGCGCGGCTGTACGTGGAGGCGGCCAAGGCCACCCGGCAGTACGAGGACGGGCGGCGCGCGGCCGAGGCGCAGCGGTCGAAGGCCCTGGACTACGAGAAGCGGCTCGACCGGCAACGACAGAAGATCGACGCCATGCACGAGGACCTGGGCCGGATCGCGAGCGCGCAGTATCGGGGCGCGGGAGGTCTGCCGCTCACCGCGCAGATGATTTTGGCCGACGACCCCGAGGAACTGATGCGCGGTCAGCGAGCGCTCTCCCGGGCGGATCTGGCCGTGAACAGCGCCATCGGCCGGAGCCTGCGGGCCGAGGCCCGGCTCGCCGCCGACGAGGCGAAGGCGCAGGCCGCCTGGCGGGCACTGGAGGAACGCAACGACCGTCTGGCCGCGCTGAAGAAGGAGATCGAGGCCAAGCTCGAGTCCGCGCGGTCACGCCTGGAGGGGGAAGCGGACGCCTCGGTCGCGGCCGGCTCCTGCCCCGGCGCGGTCCGCCTGGACCGATCCGACGAGGGTCTCGACCGGTCCTGGGTCGCACCGGTGCAGACGTACGACCTGTCGGCGGCCTTCGGCAGTGGCGGCAGCCGGTGGGCGAACGGGCACACCGGCCAGGATTTCGCGGTGCCGGTGGGGACGCCGGTGCGGTCGGTCGGGTCGGGGCGGGTGGTGAAGGTGTCCTGCGGTGGGGCGTTCGGCATCCAGGTCGTGGTCCAGCACGCCGGCGGCTACTACACGCAATACGCCCATCTCGCGGCGGTCGCCGTCGACCAGGGCGACCGGGTCCGTGCCGGTCAGTGGGTCGGGCAGTCGGGGAGCACCGGCAACTCCACCGGTCCGCACCTGCATTTCGAGGTGCGGGTGACACCGGAGATGGGCTCGGCCCTGGATCCGGTCCGGTGGCTGTCGGAGCGCGGTGTGTCGCTCTGACGGCGCCGGGTGCGCGCGGGCGGAGCGCTAGGGCAGCTCCGCCAGGATCCGCTCGATGACCACGGCCACCCCGTCGTCGTTGTTGGCGACCGTCCGACCGGAGGCGGCGGCGATCACGTCCGGATGCGCGTTGCCCATGGCGTACGACCGTCCCGCCCAGGTGAGCATCTCGACGTCGTTGGGCATGTCACCGAAGGCGACGACCTCCTCGCGCGAGATGCCCCGCTCGGCGCAGCACAGCGCGAGGGTGCTGGCCTTGGAGACGTCCGGACCGCTGATCTCCAGGAGGGCGCTGGGGCTGGACCGGGTGACGTTGGCGCGGTCGCCGATGGCGAGGCGGGCGACGGCGAGGAAGCCGTCGGGGTCCAGCTCGGGGTGGAAGGCCAGGATCTTGAGGATGGGCTCGGTGGCGGCACGACCGCCCGGCGCCAGGATCTCCTCGGCGGGCAGGAGGTCGTCGGGGACCTCCATGTGCAGCTTGGGATAGGCCGGCTCCTGGTGGAAGCCGTACGTCTGCTCGACCGCGTACACGGTGCCGGGGGCCGCCTCGCGCAGCAGCCGCACGGCGTCCAGCGCGTTCTCCGGGGCCAGCTCCCGGACCTTCACGAACCGGTGCGCACCGGGCCCGCCGTGGAGGTCGACCACGGCGGCGCCGTTCCCGCAGATGGCGAGCCCGTGTCCATGGACATGGGCACTCACGACGTCCATCCAGCGGGCGGGCCGGCCGGTGACGAAGAAGACCTCGATCCCCGCCTTCTCCGCGGCGGCCAGCGCCGCGACCGTGCGAGGGGAGACCGACTTGTCGTCCCGCAGCAGGGTGCCGTCGAGGTCGGTGGCGATCAGCCGCGGACGGAGCACGGCGGCAGGGGGCTCGGGCTGTCGGGTCGCTGAGGTCACCCGGTCATTGTTCCGCATATGCCTGCACGCCCGTGCGCGACTCCGCACATATGTGAGCCACGGCTCTCATGCCCGCAGCTGTGCCAGTGCCTCCATGGCGATCCGCTCGAAGACCTTCTCGTCGGCTGTGAAGTCCGAGTCCGGGATCGGCCAGTGGACGACGAGTTCGTCGAAGCCCAGATCACGGTGGCGTCCGGCGAAGTCGACGAAGGCGTCCACGGACTCGAGCGGCCGGCTGCGGTCCGGCGTGAAGCCGGTGAGCAGCACCCTGTGCAGCTCGCTCACGTCCCGGCCGATCGCGGCACAGGCGTCCGCGAGCTTGTCGGCCTGTGCCCGCAGGGCCCGGTCCGACTGCTCGGGGGTGCCGTGCTCGAAGAGCTTCGGATCACCGGTGGTCACCCAGGCCTGCCCGTACTGCGCGGCGAGACGCAGCCCGCGGGGCCCGGTCGCGGCCACCGCGAACGGCAGCCGGGGCCGCTGCACACACCCCGGAATGTTCCGGGCTTCATGCGCCGAGTAGAAGTCGCCCTCGTAGGACACGGCGTCCTCGGTGAGCAACCGGTCCAGCAGCGGAAGGAACTCGGCGAACCGGTCGGCCCGCTCGCGCGGCGTCCACGGCTCCTGGCCGAGCGCGGTGGCGTCGAAACCGGTGCCGCCCGCTCCTATGCCGAGCGTGATCCGGCCGCCGGAGATGTCGTCCAGGGAGATCAGCTCCTTGGCGAGCGTGACCGGGTGCCGGAAGTTCGGCGAGGTCACCAGGGTGCCGAGCCGCAGTCGCTCCGTGACGGCCGCGGCGGCGGTGAGGGTGGGGACCGCGCCGAACCACGGGCCGTCCCGGAAGCTCCGCCAGGAGAGGTGGTCGTAGGTGTACGCGGTGTGGAAGCCGAGCTGCTCGGCACGCGTCCAGGCCGAACGGCCACCCTCGTGCCAGCGGCGGTACGGCAGGATCACGGTGCTCAGGCGCAGACTCATGCCTTCGAGCCTATGCGCCCGGACCGCGTTTCACGTGAAACCTCCGCGGACGTCACCGTACGCGGCTGCTCAACCACGGGGTGAGAAGGAAGATCGGTACGAACTCCTTGTGCGCGCGGTCGCCCGGCAGCGGCACGATCAGTCGATAGCCGGGCGGGAAGCGGCGCGCCCGGACGTGGGCGAGGCCGCCGAACACGGAGTGCAGGAAAGCCGGAACGTCCTCGCGAGGGATGTCGGGGCACTCCACGCCCTCGACATCGATCAGGGCATCGCCCTCGTGGAAGAGCCGCACGCTCACCCGGGGCACTCCGCCGAATTCGACGAAGGCCTCGTGGGGGAGGGAGCCGTCGGCGTCGACGACCACACCGACGCCCGCGGCGCTGTGGCGGGAGGTCTGGTCCGCGCCGATGTCGTCGGTGACCTCGATCTCCAGCGCGTATTCCTCGGCGATGGCGCGGAGGGCGGTGACGGCGGCCTGCGTGGTGGGCAACTGCTCCATGCCACCGATCTTGAGGGATGGACGCCGTGGGGGAAAACGCAGGTGCGGCGGGCGCCTGCCCGGGTTGCCGACTCGCGGGCCGCCGATTCGGGGTCCGTCGACCCGGAGTCCGCCGACTCGGAGTCCGTCGACTCGGGGTCCACCGACTCGGGGTCCGTCGAGAGACGCGCATCACGCGAAAGATTGCGTTCCGGAGGTTTGATCCACAGTCAAGTGCGGTTATCCACAGGCGGATTGGGCTTCCCTGTGGAAACTAGAGCGGCGGCTTCACCCGCGCGAGCCTCCTCAACGCCCCTGGGAGGACACGGGAGATGAAGCGGACGCCGCGTGCCTCCGGAGTCACCGGCACCACGGGCCGGTTGTGCACCACCGCCTCCAGGACGGCGGCGGCGACCTTCTCCGGCGGGTAGTTGCGCAGCCCGTACAGTCGTGCCGCGCGCCGCTGCCGCCGCTTCTCCTCGTCGGCGTCCACGCCGGCGAAGTGCGCCGTCGACGTGATGCCGGTGTTGACGAGACCCGGGCAGATCGCCGTGACCCCGATCCCCTGCTCGGCCAGCTCGGCGCGCAGGCACTCGCTCAGCATCAGCACGGCCGCCTTGGAGGTGCCGTAGGCGGGCAGCGCCCGGGAGGGCTGGAACGCCGCCGCCGACGCGATGTTGACGATGTGGCCGCCCTGCCCGCGAGCGACCATCCGGCCGCCGAACAGCCGGCAGCCGTGGATCACGCCCCAGAGATTGACGTCGAGGACCTTCTTCCAGTCCTGCGGGGTGGTGTCGAAGAAGGACCCGGACAGACCGATCCCGGCGTTGTTCACCAGGACGTCCACCACGCCGTACTCGGCGTCGACCCTGGCGGCGAGCTTCTCCATGGCCTGTTCGTCGGAGACGTCGGTCGTCTCCGCCCAGGCGGCCGTCGCACCGACCAGCCGGGCCAGCTCTGCGGTGTGAGCGGCCGCACCGGCGTCCCGGTCGACCGCCACCACGCGCGCGCCGGCCTCGGCGAACGCCAGCGCCGTCGCCCGTCCGATGCCGCCGCCCGCACCCGTGACCAGCACCAGCTGCCCGGTGAAGCGGTCGGCGTGTCTGCCGCTTGCCGCGGTTCCGGGGCGACCTCGGTCGACGGCGGTGACGAACTCCGTGATCCAGTCCGCCAGCCGGTCCGGCCGGGTCCTCGGCACCCAGTGCTTGGCGGGCAGCGTGCGACGGGTCAGCCGCGGCGCCCACTGCTCCAGTCCGTCGTAGAGCCGCTCGGAGAGGAAAGCGTCCTCCAGCGGCGTGATGAGCTGCACGGGGGCGTGTGCGTGTGCGTCCTCGCGCGGGCGGCGCAGCCGGCGCCGGACGTTGTCCCGGTACAGCCACGCCCCGTGTGCCGCGTCCGTGGGCAGCGAGGAGGTCGGGTAGTCGTCACCGGGTACCTTCTCGACGCGCCGCAGGATGCCCGGCCAGCGCTTGCCGAGCGGACCGCGCCAGGCCAGTTCGGGCAGGACCGGCGTGTGCAGCAGGTACACGTACCAGGACTTGGCGCCCTGCCCGAGGAGCTGGCCGACCCGGCGCGGGGTGGGGCGCCTCAGGCGCTTGTCGATCCAGTGCCCGAAGTGGTCCAGCGACGGCCCGGACATCGAGGTGAAGGACGCGATGCGGCCACGGGTCCGCTCGACCGTGACGAACTCCCAGGACTGCACCGATCCCCAGTCGTGGCCCACCAGGTGCACGGGCCGGTCGGGACTGATGGCGTCGGCGACGGCCAGGAAGTCGTCCGTCAGCTTCTCCAGGGTGAACCCGCCGCGCAGCGGGCTCGGCGCGGTGGACCGGCCGTGGCCCCGCACGTCGTAGAGGACCACGTGGAAGCGGTCGGCGAGGCGGGCGGCCACCTCGGACCAGACCTCCTTGCTGTCCGGATAGCCGTGCACCAGGACGACCGTGGGGCGCAGCGGGTCCCCCAGTTCGGCCACGCACAGTTCGACCCCGCCCGAGCGCACCCAGCGCTCCCGCGCACCGTCCAGCACCGTGAACTCCCCTCGCCCGCCGACGTCGCCGAATCTCCCAGTTGTTAG
Organism: Streptomyces rochei; assembly: GCA_002155895.1. Classification (GTDB taxonomy): domain Bacteria; phylum Actinomycetota; class Actinomycetes; order Streptomycetales; family Streptomycetaceae; genus Streptomyces; species Streptomyces rochei. The sequence continues at coordinate 25,501 of MUMD01000159.1, read as the reverse complement.
ACCCAGCGTCAATAGGTCGTGCCGGGCGGGGCCCGGCCCTGCGTTCCGTAGCTCTCAGGCACGGCATCCCCTACGGGCCCGTACTACTCGAGTCTGACGCGAAGACGGCTCTCCGGTCTGACGACCGCAGTGGCGCCCGTCACTACTGTCGTGGATGTGACTGTGATCGCGACCGAAAGCCTGAGCAAGCGGTTCCCCCGGGTGACCGCGCTCGACCGGCTGTCCGTGGACGTCGGACCCGGTGTGACCGGACTCGTCGGTGCCAACGGCGCCGGCAAGTCCACCCTGATCAAGATCCTGCTGGGTCTGTCCCCCGCCACCGAGGGCCGGGCGGAAGTGCTCGGACTCGACGTGGCCACCAAGGGCGCCGACATCCGTGAGCGGGTCGGCTACATGCCGGAACACGACTGCCTGCCCCCCGACGTCTCCGCCACCGAGTTCGTCGTCCACATGGCACGCATGTCCGGCCTGCCGCCCACCGCCGCCCGCGAGCGCACCGCCGACACCCTGCGACACGTCGGACTCTACGAGGAGCGGTACCGGCCCATCGGCGGCTACTCGACCGGCATGAAGCAGCGCGTGAAGCTCGCGCAGGCCCTCGTCCACGACCCCCAGCTGGTCTTCCTCGACGAGCCGACCAACGGCCTCGACCCGGTCGGCCGCGACGAGATGCTCGGCCTCATCCGCCGTATCCACACCGACTTCGGCATCTCGGTCCTGGTCACCTCGCACCTGCTGGGCGAGCTGGAACGCACCTGCGACCACGTCGTGGTCGTGGACGGCGGCAAGCTGCTGCGCTCCAGCTCCACCACGGACTTCACCCAGACCACGACCACCCTCGCGATCGAGGTCACCGACACCGACGCGCACCCCGACGGCACCCGCGCGGTCCGCGACGCGCTCCACGCCCGGGGCGTGACGGTCCAGGACGGCAGCGGCCTGCCCGGCGCCGGCCACGTCCTGCTGCTCACCGCGGAGGGCGAGGAGACCTACGACCTGGTCCGGGACGTCATCGCCGACCTCGGCCTCGGCCTGGTGCGCATGGAGCAGCGGCGGCACCACATCTCGGAGGTCTTCAAGGACAGTGACGCGGAACGGAAGGAGGCGGTCGGCCATGGCAACTGAGCAGTCCGTAGCCCCTGCGGCGGGTGACCAGACCCGCATCCACAACATCGGCTACCGAAACTACGACGGCCCCCGCCTCGGCCGGGCCTACGCCCGCCGCTCGCTGTACTCGCAGTCCCTGCGCGGTGCCTACGGCCTCGGCCGCTCGGCCAAGTCCAAGGTCCTGCCGATGCTGCTGTTCGTGGTGATGTGCCTGCCCGCGGCCATCATGGTCGCCGTGGCCGTCGCCACCAAGGCGAAGGAGCTGCCGCTGGACTACACGCGCTACGCCATCGTCCTCCAGGCCGTCATCAGTCTCTACGTCGCCTCGCAGGCCCCCCAGTCCGTCTCCCGCGACCTGCGCTTCAAGACCGTGCCGCTGTACTTCTCGCGGCCCATCGAGACCACCGACTACGTCCGCGCCAAGTACGCCTCGCTGGCGTCGGCCCTGTTCATCCTCACCGCGGCACCGCTCGTGGTGCTGTACGTGGGCGCGCTGCTCGCCAAGCTCGACTTCACGGACCAGACCAAGGGATTCGCACAGGGACTCGTCTCCGTGGCACTGCTGTCGCTCCTCTTCGCCGGCCTCGGCCTGGTCGTCGCGTCGGTGACCCCGCGCCGCGGCTTCGGCATCGCGGCCGTCATCGCCGTCCTGACCATCACCTACGGCGCGGTCTCCACGCTCCAGGCCATCGCGGACGTCCAGGGCAGCACGGGCGCCGTCGCCTGGATCGGGCTCTTCTCGCCGATCACCCTCATCGACGGCGTGCAGTCCGCCTTCCTGGGCGCCACCTCGGCCTTCCCCGGCGGGATCGGCCCGAGCAACGCCGAGGGCGCGGTCTACGTCCTCGTCACCCTGGGCCTGATCGCCGGCGCCTACGGCCTGCTGGTGCGCCGCTACAAGAAGGTGGGACTGTGAGCACCCTCAGCATCGACCACGTCTCCCGCTGGTTCGGCAATGTGGTCGCCGTCAACGACATCACCATGACGATCGGCCCCGGGGTCACCGGCCTCCTCGGTCCCAACGGCGCGGGGAAGTCCACTCTCATCAACATGATGGGCGGCTTCCTCGCCCCCTCCACCGGCACCGTCACGCTCGACGGACAGCCGGTCTGGCGCAACGAGGCCATCTACCGGCACATCGGGATCGTCCCCGAGCGTGAGGCGATGTACGACTTCCTCACCGGCCGCGAGTTCGTCCTCGCCAACGCCGAGCTGCACGGCCTCGGGGCGAAGGCGGCCCAGGAGGCGCTCGCCACCGTGCAGATGGAGTACGCGCAGGACCGGAAGATCGCCACGTACTCCAAGGGCATGCGGCAGCGCGTGAAGATGGCCAGCGCCCTTGTGCACAACCCCTCCCTGCTGCTGCTCGACGAGCCGTTCAACGGCATGGACCCGCGCCAGCGGATGCAGCTGATGGACCTGTTGCGGCGCATGGGCGACGAGGGCCGCACGGTGCTGTTCTCCTCGCACATCCTCGAAGAGGTCGAACAGCTCGCCTGGCACATCGAGGTGATCGTCGCCGGCCGGCACGCGGCCAGTGGCGACTTCCGCAAGATCCGCCGCCTGATGACGGACCGGCCGCACCGCTACCTGGTGCGCTCCAGCGACGACCGCGCACTCGCCGCGGCGCTGATCGCCGACCCGTCGACGTCCGGCATCGAGGTCGACCTGTCCGAGGGCGCCCTGCGCATCCAGGCCGTCGACTTCGGCCGGTTCACGGCGCTGCTGCCGAGGGTCGCGCGCGACCACGGCATCCGGCTGCTGACGGTCTCGCCGTCCGACGAGTCCCTCGAGTCCGTCTTCTCGTATCTCGTCGCGGCGTAGGAGGCCGAAGAATGTACGACCCCACAGTCGCCCGGCTCACCTACCGGGCCCTGCTCGGCCGACGCCGGGCCCTCATCCTGGGCGCCCTGCCGCTGCTGCTCCTCGTCATCGCCGTGGCGGTGCGCGCCCTGGCCGGAGCCGACGACCAGACCACGGCCGACGTGCTGGGCGGGTTCGCGCTCGCCACCATGGTGCCGATCATCGGCGTCATCGCCGGCACCGGAGCCATCGGTCCGGAGATCGACGACGGCTCGGTGGTGTATCTGCTGTCCAAGCCCATCAAGCGGCCGACGATCATCTTCACCAAGCTGATCGTCGCCGTCGCGGTGACGATGGTCTTCTCCGCCGTGCCCACCCTCCTCGCCGGCCTGATCCTCAACGGCAACGGCCAGCAGGTGGCCGTCGCCTACACCATCGCCGCGCTCGTCGCCTCGATCGCCTATGCGGCGCTCTTCCTGCTGCTGGGCACGGTCTCCCGGCACGCCGTGGTGTTCGGGCTGGTCTACGCCCTCGTCTGGGAGGCCCTGTTCGGTTCGCTGGTCCCCGGGGCCCGCACGCTGAGCGTCCAGCAGTGGTCGCTGGCGGTGGCGCAGAAGGTGGCCGAGGGCAACCTGGTCACCTCCGACGTCGGCCTGCCGACCGCGACGGTGCTGCTGGTCGCGGTCACCGTGGCCGCCACCTGGTACGCCGGTCAGAAGCTGCGGTCGTTGACGCTCGCCGGGGAGGAGTGACCGGCCGACGGCCCTGACGGTGCCTTGTCCTCGGCCCGGGCGCAGGGGCCGGGGGCGAGGCGGGGCGGAGCATGGGCGAGCCGGGGGACACGGCGTCGGCGGTAAGGCGCCGTACGTCCGCTCTTAATAGGTGGCGCCCGGCTTTCCGTACCGGCACTGTGGTGCGTGCACGAGGCCGGACGGCGCCGACGAACCGGGTGGCCGCTTCGAGCACGCCAGCCGTCTCACGGGAGACCTGGCGTGGGCCGCCCGGACGGGGACGCCGGCGCCGTCCGGACCGTGCGCCTGGCTCCTCGCCGCACGCGGGGCCGCGCACCGCACACCGCGAGACCCCTGCCGCCACCGCCGGCGAAGTACTCGGAGACGGCGGCGGCCCGGCCGCCGACCGGCCCGACCGCGGTCGAGACAGGGCCGGGCACCGAGACGGGCACCGAGCCGGAGACCACCGACGGCCACGTCAGGCCGACAGCCGCTCCAGCACCGCCGCGATGCCGTCCTCGTCGTTGGAGGACGTCACCTCGTCGGCCACCGCCTTCAGCTCCTCGTGGGCATTGGCCATCGCCACGCCCCGGGCGGCCCAGCCGAACATGGGGACGTCGTTGGGCATGTCGCCGAAGGCGATCGTGTCCGCGGCCTTCAGACCGAGCCGACGGGCGGCCAGCGACAGCCCGGTGGCCTTGGACAGCCCCAGGGGGAGCAGCTCGACGATGCCGGCGCCCGCCATGGTCACCGTGACGAAGCCGCCCGCGGTGCGCCGGGCGGCCTCGGCCAGCTCGTCGTCCGACAGGGTCGGGTGCTGGATGTAGATCTTGTTGAGCGGCGCCGACCACAGGTCCGAGGCGTCGGTGAAGGGCACCGCCGGGAGGTTGCCCCCGACCGAGTAGCCCGGGCCGACCAGGACGTCGCCGTCCAGGCCGTCACGGCTCGCCGCCAGGTAGAGCGGACCGGTCTCCGCCTCGATCTTGGCCAGCGCCACCCCGGCCAGCTGGCGGTCCAGGGTGACCGAGGTGAGCAGGCGGTGCTCCCCGGCGTGGTAGACCTGTGCGCCCTGACCGCAGACGGCCAGACCGTCGTAGCCGAGGTCGTCGAGGATGTGCCGGGTCCACGGGACGGCGCGGCCGGTGACCACGATGTGGGCGGCGCCTGCCGAGGTGGCCGCGGCGAGCGCGTCCCGGGTGCGCCGCGAGACGGTGTCGTCACTGCGCAGCAGGGTGCCGTCGAGGTCGGTGGCGATCAGCCGGTACGGGAAACCCGCCGGGGTGCCGCTGCCGGAAGCCGCCGTGACGGAGCCGGTGTCGCTCACTTGGCCACCGGTTCCAGGACCTCCCGGCCGCCCAGGTACGGGCGCAGCACCTCGGGTACGCGCACCGAACCGTCGGCCTGCTGGTGGTTCTCCAGGATCGCCACGATGGTGCGCGGCACGGCGCACAGGGTGCCGTTGAGCGTGGCCAGCGGGCGCACCTTCTTGTCCTCGCGGACGCGGATCGACAGCCGGCGGGACTGGAACTCGGTGCAGTCCGAGGTCGAGGTCAGCTCGCGGTACTTGCCCTGGGTCGGGATCCACGCCTCGCAGTCGTACTTGCGCGAGGCCGAGGCGCCCAGGTCGGCGGAGGCCACGTCGATGACCCGGAAGGGCAGCTCGAGGGAGGTCAGCCACTGCTTCTCCCACTCCAGCAGGCGCTGGTGCTCGGCCTGCGAGTCCTCGGGGAGGACGTAGGAGAACATCTCGACCTTGTCGAACTGGTGCACACGGAAGATGCCGCGGGTGTCCTTGCCGTGCGAGCCCGCCTCGCGGCGGAAGCAGGGCGAGAAGCCGGCGTAGCGCAGCGGCAGGCGCTCGGCGTCGATGATCTCGTCCATGTGGTACGCCGCCAGCGGGACCTCGGACGTGCCCACCAGGTACAGGTCGTCCTTGTCGAGGTGGTAGACGTCCTGCGCCGCCTGGCCCAGGAAGCCGGTGCCGGCCATCGACTGGGGGCGGACCAGAGCCGGGGTCAGCATCGGCGTGAAGCCGGCCGCCGTGGCCTGCGCGATCGCCGCGTTCACCAGGGCCAGCTCCAGGAGCGCGCCGACACCGGTGAGGAAGTAGAAGCGGGAGCCGGAGACCTTGGCGCCGCGCTCGACGTCGATGGCGCCGAGCAGCTGGCCCAGCTCCAGGTGGTCCCGGGGCTCGAAGCCCTCGGCCGCGAAGTCGCGGTGCGTGCCGTGCGTCTCCAGGGTGACGAAGTCCTCCTCGCCGCCGACGGGGACGTCGGGGTGGACGAGGTTGCCGAGCCGCTGGAGCAGCTCCTGGGTCTCGGCGTCGGCCTTGTCGCGCTCGGCGTCGGCGGTCTTGACGTCGGCCGCGAGCTGGCTCGCGCGCTTCAGCAGTTCGGCCTTCTCGTCCCCGGTGGCCTTGCCGATGAGCTTGCCGAGGCCCTTCTGCTCGGCGCGCAGCTCGTCGAAGCGCACGCCGGACGACCTGCGCCGTTCGTCGGCAGAGAGGAGGGAGTCGACGAGCGCGACGTCCTCTCCACGGGCGCGCTGGGACGCGCGCACACGGTCGGGGTCCTCACGGAGCAGGCGAAGGTCAATCACGCGGTCAAGGCTACCGGTGTGCGGTGACGGGTCTCGACTCACTATTGCCGATCGCGGGCCCCGCGTTCCCTTATGCGGGTATTGCCCGGTGTGTACGTGCCTCGTGCCCCGTGGGGCCGCGAGTCAATAAAAGGTGCGGCCCTCCCTGGAAAGTGCCATGCGAGGGACGGCTGGTTGACTGGATTTCCTTGTGGAGAACGGGACTTGGGGGCTCGGCGTCCACCGCGATCCACAGCCCGGAAAAGTTATCCACAGGCTGTGCGAAAGATCTGTGGATGCTCGGAATTGATCATTCCAAATTCCGGGAAGGCGTTGGTCCAAACCCTCTCCGGGCCCACTTTCGAGTGGAAACCGGGCGCACGGTGTCACTCCGGAGGATGGCGGGCAAGAAACAGGTGGACGAAGGGTGACCTGCGGCTCTGTGGACGAAGTAAGGGGCTGTGGGGGGATTTGTCGACTGCGTGACGGTTCGTTGTCGACTTGTCCCCAGGTCGAGAAGCGGACCTGTGGATAACTCCTGTGGATAACGAAAATCAGCAGGTACGACGTTCGGCTGACCGATTCTCGCCGGTCAGAAACGGCCGTCCTGGCAGCGCGCCACCCAGTCGGCCGCCGCGACGAACTCCTCGTCCGACGTGCCGGGCCGCAGCGGGTCCACGTCCGCCGGCGTGACCCCCGCACGGGGATACGACCCGAGGTACCGCACCTGGAGGCAGGACCGCTTGAGTCCCATCAGGGCATCGGCGACCCGACGGTCGGAGATGTGCCCCTCGGCGTCGATGCAGAAGCAGTAGTTGCCGATGCCGGCACCGGTGGGGCGGGACTGGAGCAGCATCAGGTTGATGCCCCGGGTGGCGAACTCGCCCAGCAGATCGCGCAGGCCACCGGGGTGGTCGTCACGCTGCCACAGCACGACGGACGTCTTGTCGGCGCCGGTCGGTGCCGCGGGCCGGGCCGGACGGCCGACCAGTACGAAGCGCGTCTGGGCGTTCTCCGCGTCGTGGATGTCGGACTCCAGCACCTCCAGGCCGTAGGGGCCCGCGGCGAACTCGCCGGCGAAGGCCGCGTCGTACCGGCCCTCCTGCACCAGGCGGGCGCCGTCCGCGTTGGACGCGGCGGACTCCCAGGCGGCGTCCGGGAGGTGGGCCTTGAGCCAGTTGCGCACCTGGGGCTGGGCCGCCGGGTGGGCGGTGACCGTCTTGATGTCGGAGAGCTTGGTGCCGGGCCGGACCAGCAGCGCGAAGGTGATGGAGAGCAGCACCTCGCGGTAGATCATCAGCGGCTGACCGGCGACCAGCTCGTCGAGGGTCGTGGTGATGCCGCCCTCGACGGAGTTCTCGATCGGCACGAACGCGGCCTCGGCCTCACCGGTGCGCACCGCGTCGAGTGCGGACTGGACGGACACGTACGGGACCAGCTCGCGGGTGGCCGTCTCCGGGAGTGTGCGCAGGGCGACTTCGGTGAAGGTGCCTTCGGGACCGAGATACGCGTAACTGGCTGGCATGTCCTCACCCTAATGGGCCCCGGGAGAGGCGGCTCACCCGTCTCGTACAAGCCCCTCCCCGGGGTGAAGCGCCCCCGGTTTCACCCCTCCAGCAGCCGCTGGCCCACGTACTCTCCCTCCGCGGCCCCGCCCGGCACCGCGAAGAGGCCGCTCGCCTCGTGCCGGATGAACTGCGACAGGGCGTCTCCCCGGTCCAGCTTGCGCTGCACCGGCACGAAGCCGCGCAGCGGGTCGGCCTGCCAGCAGATGAAGAGCAGACCGGCGTCCGGGACGCCGTCCGCGTCGAAACCGTCGTGGTAGGAGAAGGGGCGCCGGACCATGGCCGCGCCGCCGTTCTGGTCGGGGCGGGTGATCCGGGCGTGGGCGTTGATCGGGACGACCAGCTTCCCCGCGGCGTCCGTCTTCTCCAGGTCCATCTCGGTCGTCTCGGTGCCCCCGGTCAGCGGAGCCCCGTCGGACTTGCGGCGCCCGATGACCTCCTCCTGCGCCTGGAGCGAGAGCTTCTCCCAGTCGTCGAGAAGCATGCGGATGCGGCGTACGACGGCGTAGGAGCCGTTCGCCATCCAGGCCGGCTGGTTCCCGCCGTCCGCACCGGGGTCGCCGGGGACGAAAACGCGCTTCTCGAAGTCGGTGTCGGACGGCTTCGGGTTGCGGGTGCCGTCGACCTGGCCCATGAGGTTGCGGGCCGTCATGGGGTGGGCGGTGGCTCCCGGGGAGCGGTTGAAGCCGTTCATCTGCCAGCGGACGCGGGCGGCCGACCCGGCGTCCTTCTGGATCGCGCGCAGGGCGTGGAAGGCGACCAGGGCGTCGTCGGCGCCGATCTGCACCCAGAGGTCGCCGTTGCTGCGGTTCTTGTCGAGGTGGTCGGAGGAGAAGTCGGGGAGCGGGTCGAGGGCCACCGGGCGCTGCTTCTCCAGGCCGGTCCGTGCGAAGAAGCTGTGCCCGAAACCGAAGGTGACCGTCAGCGAGGAGGGCCCCGCGTCCCGGGCCACGTCCGTGTCGCCCGACCCGGCCGGTTCCCCCGCCATCAGCCGCCGCGCGGTGTCCGACCAGCGACGCAGCAGCGCCGCGGCCTCCTTGCGGCCGGCGCCCGCCGCCAGGTCGAACGCGATCAGATGGCCACGGGCCTGCATCGGCGTGGTGATGCCGGGCTGATGTTTCCCGTGAAACATCACCTGCTCGCTGCCCACCGAGGTGAGGGGGGTGGCCGCGGAGGAGGGGGCGGCAGCGTATCCGGCGGCGGCACCCGCCGTGCCCAGCACCAGCCCGGTGGCGCCGGCGGTGCCGAGCAGCCGTCGTCGTGAGATGCCCTCGCGGGTGGTGTCCTGGAGGTCGGTGGGCCCGGTCCCGCCGGACGTCCCACGGGGTGCGCCGGAGACACGGGCCTCCGGCTTGGACTTGTCAGCCATGGTGCGGTTCAGCCGATCTGCGCGTTCTTGGAGACGGTCACCTGGTCGATGTCGGAGGTCCGTACGGTCACGGTGACCTCCCAGTCACCGGCGATCGGGATCTGTACTCCGCTCGCCGACCAGTGTCCGGTGGTGATGTGGTCGGGGACGACGGGCAGCGGCCCGATGTCCTTGGCCTGCTGGGTGAAGGCGACCTTCACCTCGGGGACGTCGAAGGCGCTGCCGTCGGGACGCTCCACGTAGAGGTGCAGGGCGTTGGCACCGACGCGGGCGGGGTCGAGTTCCACGCGTACGACGCCCTTGCCGTTCCGGCCGCCGGTGTCGAAGGGCATGTCAAGGGTCACCGCACCGGTGGAAGGGGCGGCGGGGGCGGTGGAGGAGGCGCCGGCGGCCTTGGCCTCCTGCTCCGTCCGGCCCGGTTCGGTCTGGGTCAGTACGGTGGTCACGGCGAGCAGGACGACGGCGACCCCGGCCTCGGCGAGCACGGAGCGCCGCAGTCCGGAGCGCTGGGGGTCGGCGTCGCGTTCCTTCTTCTGCCGGGCCGCGTCCATGGCGGCACGCTGCCGGGCGAGCTGGGCGGCACGCCGGGAGTCACCCGCCTCGGCCGTCCCGGCCGCCCCGACGGTCGCCGCGGATGCCTTCCCCGTGCCGGAGGTCCCCCCGACGGCGGCCTTCCGCGCCGGCTGCCCCCGCTCGTCCTTCCGGGCCCCCTCCCGCTGACGGACCACCGCCGGCCCGGCCTCCGCCAGCCGCGCCGTCCAGCGCCGCGAGAGGTACGCGATGCCGACCAGTACGACCACCAGCCCGATCTTGGCGAGGAGCCACTGCCCGTACCGGGTGTCGGTGAAGGCGCTCCAGGAGCCGAGCTGGCGCCAGGACTGGTAGGTGCCGGTCGCGACCAGCGCCACCACACTGCCGAAGGCCACCCGGGAGAACCGGCGTACGGCGACGGCCGGGACCGGTGTCTCGGCGGACGCCCGGTACAGGGCGACCAGCAGGGAGACGAGGCCGCCGAGCCAGGCGGCGACCGCGAGCAGGTGGACGACGTCGACCGGCATGGCGATGCCCGCCTGGAGGCCGACGGAGGCGTGCTCGGACATGGCCCACGTCGCCGCGAGGCCCGCCGCCACCACGGTCCCGCCGACCGCGAGCCCGAAGGTGAGGTCCCGCTTCTCCTCGTCCTCCCGCTTGTCGTAGGCCCCGAAGAGCACCGCGACGAACAGGGCGGCCGCCGCGAGCAGCAGCAGCCTGGAGACCAGCGCCGCGCCGGACTTGGTCTGCAGCACCTCGCCGAGCAGGCCCAGATCGAAGACGTCACCGAACGTCCCGGAGCCGGTGTAGGAGCCGCGCAGCAGGAGCAGCAGCAGGGTGGCGGAGGTGAGCGCCAGCCATCCGGAGACGACGAGCCGTTGCACGGCCCGTACTCCCGAGGCGCGCGGCCAGCAGGCGAGGACGAAGGCGGCACCGCCCACCAGCACCACGAAACCGGCGTACGACACGTACCGGCCGAGCCCGTACAGCCAGCCGACGGCCCCACCGCCCGGGTCCGTGCCGTAGACGGAGACGGAGGTGTCGGACGGGGCGCCGATGGAGAAGGTGTAGGCCCCGGCGACGGGATGGCTGTCCGCGGAGACGACCTGGTAGGTCACCGTGTACGTGCCGTCGGGGAGCCCGGAGTGCAGCCTCACGGAGTACGTGGTGCCACCCGTGCCGGAGGGCCTGCCCTCGTCGACGCGCTTGCCCTTGGGGTCCAGGACGCGCAGTGAGTCGTCGTCCAGGGAGACCGACTCGGAGAACGTCAGCGACACCTGGTCCGGAGCCGTGTCGACCACCGTCCCCTGCTGGGGATCGCTGCCGGTGAGCGCGGCGTGCGCGGAGGCCGGCCCGGCGGCGGCGAGCAGCGCGCAGGCCGCGGCCAGGAGCAGCAGCACCACGGTCCGGACGCGCGGGGCGATGGTCTGCGTCAAGGTGGTCCCTCCCTCAGTGTCCGGCGTGTTCGGATGGTGCGGAGTGCTCGGAGCCCTCGGACTGCTCTGAGCCCTCGGTGTGTTCGGAGTGTTCGCTGGTGGGCCGGTACGTGGCCGCCTTCACGGGGACCTCGACCGTGACGGGGTCGGAGTGGGCGAAGTGCAGTTCGACGGAGACCGTCTCACCCTCTTCGAGCCGCTGCGTCAGCTTCTCGAACATCAGGTGGTTGCCGCCGCTCTCGAGCACGAGTTCGCCGTGGGCGGGGACGGGGAGGCGGTCGACCTCCTTCATCGTCCCGTCGACGGTCTCGTGCACGGTGACGTCACCGGCTTCGCTCGTCACGGAGGTCAGTTGGTCCTCGGTGTCACCGTCGTTGGTGATGGTGAGGAAGCCCGCCGCCATCGAGTCCGAGACCGGCTGCGGTATGTAGGCGGCGTCGACGGAGAGTTCGGCGCCCGACGAACCCGAGTCGGAACCGCCGCAGCCCGCCAGGACCAGCGCGCCGATCACCGTGGCGGCGGCGAGGCCGGGGCGGCCCCCTCGTCCCCTCGCGGCCCTGACGCGCCTCACGGGTTCTCCCCCTTGATGAGCTTGGGGAGGTCCTTGGTGTAGTCCTCGACGGTGGCGTCCTCGCCGTAGAGCACGTAGCCCGCGTCGGACTTCGGGGAGAAGGCGACGACCTGGGTGCCGTGCGTCGAGACGATCTTGCCGTCCTTGTCCTTGGTCGGCGGGTCGATGGAGATGCCGAGGGTGCGGGCGCCGGCCTGGACGGTGTCGAAGTCGCCGGTGAGGCCGACGATCTGCGGGTCGATTCCCTTGAGCCACTTGCCGAGTGCGGCCGGGGTGTCCCGCTCCGGGTCGGTGGTGACGAACACGACGCGGAGCTTGTCCTGCTCGGCCTGGGGCAGCTGCTTCTTGGCGACCGCGATGTTGTTCATGGTCAGCGGGCAGACGTCGGGGCAGTGGGTGTAACCGAAGTAGATCAGGGTGGGGCTGCCGGCGGTCCGTTCGCGGAGGTCGTACTCCTTGCCCTGGGTGTCGGTGAGGACCAGGTCGGGCTTCTCGAACGGCTTGTCGAGGACGGTGGCGGCCTGCCGGCTGCTGTCCTCGGACACCATGGTGACCGGCTTGTCGCTCTCGGCGCCGCTGCCGCACGCGGACAGGGTCAGGGCGGTGGCGGCGAGCAGGGCGGCCGCGGCGAACTTCTTCTTGCGCATAGGAAAATGTCCCAGATGTGAGGTGCTCGGATGCGCGCCGGGCCCGTCGCGGTGACGGGTGCCCGGCGCGCACCGGACGAGAGGATGTGCCGGCGCGGTCACGTCGGCACACCGGTGCGGGCGTGGTTACGCCGCGGCACCGCTGTCGCGCCGACGGCCCGCCAGCACGCCGTAGGCGACGCCCGCGGCGCCGACGACGATGCCGACGATGCCCAGGACGCGGGCGGTGGTGTCACTGCTGTCGCCCGAGCCGGAGCCGGACGCGGCGGAGTCGGCGGCCGTGTTCTGCGCGGCCGCCTCGGTGTCGTCGCCGGCCTTGGCGTCCGACGCGCCGTGGGCGTCGTCCTCGGCGGCGGTCAGTTCGAGGACGGGAGCCGGGGTCTCGGGCTCCTCCTGGCCCTCCTGCGGCACCTCGATCCAGCGCACGACCTCCTTGTTGGAGTACGTCTGGATCGCCTTGAACACCAGCTGGTCGGTGTTCTCGGGCAGCGCGCCGAGGGAGACGGGGAACTTCTGGAAGTAGCCGGGCTCGATGCCCTTGCCCTCGGCCGTCCAGGTCACCTTGGTGACGACCTCGGTGAGCTGCTTGCCGTGCGACTCCAGGGGCTTGTCGAGCTTGGACTTGGTGACCTCGGCCTTCCAGCCGGGCACCGGCTGCGGCATCACGGACGCCAGCGGGTGGTCGGCGGGGAAGTTGATCTCCAGCTTGGTGGTGGAGGCGTTGTCGCGCTCGTTGGGGACCTTGAAGCCGACGGTCGCGTAGCCGCCCTTGGCGGCCGTGCCCTCCGGCTGCACGCTGACGTGCGCGAACGCGGGGGCGGACAGGGCGAGGACGGCGATGCCGGAGACGGCGCCGGCGGCGGCGATACGGGAAGCCTTCATGGACGGGTACTCCGCTTCGAATGGGCCACCGCTACGGAGGCGGTGACGGATGTCGGACCACGGGAGGACGCGCGCACGCGCGTGTGTGCCGCACGACGGCGGCCCCTCCGTGCTCCGGCCGACGGGCGGAGACCCGTGGGGGCGCGGCCCGCGAGGTGAAGACCCCTCCGGGCGGCGGCCCGCGGCGGCGAGCGGTGGCGGTGGTCGCGTCGTGTCAGGCGGCGAGGGCGAACGCGCCGCTCGGCGGGCCGCGCCTGATCACCGTGTGCTGGAGCGCGGCGGTGCGCGGTCGCGGCGGCTCGGACCGGGCGGAGCGCGCCGGGCGCGGGCCCGTCACCGGGGCCGCGGCGAGTCCGGTGTGCAGGGCGCGCACCAGACGGAGCGCCGCGCGCAGGGCGCGGACGAACGCCGCCTCGGCCATGGAGTGGGCGGACTGCGCCGACAGTTCGACCAGTCGCGCCAGCGCCAGGTCGCCGCGGCGCAGCAGCCATCCGGCGGCCAGGGCGGCGAGGAGGTGACCCAGCAGCATCGGCAGGGACGGCAGCAGGGAGGCCGACGAGCCGGACAGGGCGTCGGCGGGGTGCGCGCCGCCCGCGTGCGCGTCGGCGACCGGGGCGACCCGGGCGTCGGTGAGGATGCGCTGGGCCTCGGCCGGGCTGATGGCCGCCGCGGTGGTCCCGCAGACCAGCCGTGCGGCCTGCTGGACGAGGGAGGCGTCGGACAGCGCACCGGTACCGCCCGCGGCCGTGCCGGCCGTCGTCGTCGTCGCGGCGGTGCCGTGCTGGCCCAGCCCGAAGAGGCTGTGCAGGGCGGTCTGGCCGACGGCGAGCAGTACGGCGATGCCGGGCAGCGAGCGTTCGCGTCCGGCGAGGGGTACGGCGACCACGACCACCCCGAGGAATCCCGCGGCCAGCGACCACAGCGGCACGCCGGCGCAGGAGGCCAGGGTGTGCCCCGCCGCGGCCAGCACGACGCAGACCGCGGCGAACACCGCGGCCCGCAGGAACCGGAGATCGTTTCCGGAGCGCGCCGTTGGCGGGTGGGGGGCAGTCATGGCGGCCTCATCATCGCACTGGTGCCCCCCGCTCCGTACGGCAGGTCCACAAGATGCCGTACGACCTGAAGGGGCCGGAAGCGACCTGAAGCGACCGGGAAGATCACTCTTGGGTGCGATGTCGCCCCACATACACCGATCGGCGGGGGTGACGCATCCGCCGTACGGGCGGTCCGGCGTGTACACCGCGCTTACGGTCGGGTACCCGGGGCAATACGTAACGGTATGTCGAGCCGCGGCCGGGAGGCTGGAGCATGAGCATCTGGTGGTCACTCCATCTGCGGCGCGAGGCTGCGAGCGTGCCCCTGGCCCGCCGCCTGCTGATCGGCACCATGGAGACCGCGGGTGTCGACCCGGACATCTCCTTCGACCTGTCCGTCGCGCTGAGCGAGGCCTGCGCCAACGCCGTGGAGCACGGCGGTGCCGAGGAGCCGGGCGGCCCCTGCGAGGCGTACCGCGTCACGGCCTATCTGGACGGCGAACGCTGCCGCATCGAGGTCTCCGACACCGGCCCGGGCTTTCCCGCCGGCGGCGCAGGGGCGGGCGTGCTGCCCCCGGCGCCGCCGGAGGAGGCGGAGAGCGGGCGGGGGCTGTGCCTCATCCGGGAACTCGCCGACCACGTCCACATCGGGAGCACGCCGGGCCGGTCGGGGTCCGTGGTGAGCTTCGACAAGGTCCTCAAGTGGCGGGAGGACGCGCCCCTGGTGGCGGTGTGACCTCGTCCGCACGACCGACGGCCGGGCACCTCAGGGGTGCCCGGCCGTCGGTCGTGTGCGGCTCGCCTCAGCCCTTCAGGGCCGCCATCCACTCCTCGACCTCGTCCGACCGGCGCGGCAGCCCGGCGGACAGGTTCCGGTTGCCGTCCTCGGTGACGAGGATGTCGTCCTCGATGCGGACGCCGATGCCCCGGTACTCCTCGGGCACGGTCAGGTCGTCGGCCTGGAAGTACAGGCCCGGCTCGACGGTGAGGACCATGCCGGGCTCCAGCGTGCCGTCGACGTAGGTCTCCACGCGCGCGGCGGCGCAGTCGTGGACGTCCATGCCGAGCATGTGACCGGTGCCGTGCAGCGTCCAGCGGCGCTGCAGACCCAGCTCCAGCACGCGCTCGACCGGGCCCTCGACCAGACCCCACTCGACGAGCCGCTCGGCGAGCACCCGCTGGGCGGCGTCGTGGAAGTCGCGGTACTTGGCGCCCGGCTTGACCGCCGCGATGCCCGCCTCCTGGGCGTCGTACACGGCGTCGTAGATCTTCTTCTGCAGCTCGCTGTAGCGGCCGTTGATCGGCAGCGTGCGGGTGACGTCGGCCGTGTAGTACGTGTGCGTCTCCACGCCGGCGTCGAGCAGCAGCAGGTCGCCGGAGCGGACCGGGCCGTCGTTGCGCACCCAGTGCAGGGTGCAGGCGTGCGGGCCGGCGGCGCAGATGGAGCCGTAGCCGACGTCGTTGCCCTCGACGCGGGCGCGGAGGAAGAAGGTGCCCTCGATGTAACGCTCGCTGGTCGCCTCCGCCTTGTCGAGGACCTTCACGACGTCCTCGAAGCCGCGCACGGTGGAGTCGACGGCCTTCTGCAGCTCGCCGATCTCGAACTCGTCCTTGACCAGGCGGGCCTCGGAGAGGAAGACGCGCAGCTCCTCGTCGCGCTCGGCGGTGACCTTGTCGGTCAGCGCGGCCTCGATGCCGGCGTCGTGGCCGCGCACGACCCGCACGGGGCCGGTGGCCTCGCGCAGGGCGCCGGCCAGCTCGCGCACGTCGGAGGCGGGGATGCCGTACAGCTTCTCGGCCTCGGTGAGGGAGTGGCGGCGGCCGACCCACAGCTCGCCCTGGCCGTCCAGCCAGAACTCGCCGTTCTCGCGGTCCGAGCGGGGCAGGAGGTAGATCGTGGCCCGGTGGCTGTCGCCCTCGGGCTCCAGGACCAGGACGCCGTCCTCGGTCTGGTTGCCGGTGAGGTACGCGTACTCGACCGAGGCGCGGAAGGCGTACTCCGTGTCGTTGGAGCGGGTCTTCAGATTGCCCGCGGGGATCACCAGGCGCTCGCCGGGGAAGCGGGCGGACAGCGCGGCGCGGCGGGCGGCGGTCTCGGCGGCCTGGGGGATCGGCTCCAGGTCGCGCAGCTCGGTGTCGGCCCAGCCGGACTTCATGTTCTCGGCCAGCTCGTCGGACACGCCCGGGTACAGGCCGTTCTTGCGCTGCTTGATCGGCTCCTCGGTCTCGTCCGGGTTCTCCGGGGTGAGCTCCTCCGCCACGGTCATCCTCCTAGATACGGCACTGGACCATCCCCCATCGTACGGTCGTACGGAAGGGGGCCCAGGGCCGAAGGGCCTGTTACACGGAGGCGCTACCGTCCGTTATGCGTGACGGACCCGGCGTAGGTGTCCGTTAATCGAACCGTGCCCGTCAATCGAACCGCACCGCGAGCAGAACCACGTCCTCCGCGGACTCCGCCTCGGCCTTCCCGTCCGGCAGCACGGTGCGCAGGACGTGTTCGGCCACGGCGTCCGGGTCCTGCCGCGCGGCCCGGGGGACCCCGGCCGCCGCCGCGTGCAGCCGGGCGAACGCGCGGTCGGCCGTGTCGCCGGTGCGGCGCAGCAGTCCGTCGGTGTACAGCAGAACCGTCTCTCCGGGCTCGGCCTGCACCTCCACGCTCGGCGCCTCCCAGCAGGCGAGCATGCCCAGCGGCGCGGAGACGGAGGTCTCGACGTACTCGGTGCGCCGTTCCCCGATCAGCAGCGGCGGGCTGTGTCCGGCGCCGGCCAGGGTGATCCGGCGCAGCGCGGGCTCGCAGTAGCCGAACAGGGCGGTGGCCGAACGGGCGGGCTCGGTGAGCCGCAGCAGCAGCTCCAGGTCGGAGAGGACCGCGACCGGGTCCTCGCCCTCCATCACGGCGTACGCCCGCAGGGAGGCGCGCAGCCGGCCCATCGCGGCGACGGCGCTGGGCCCGGACCCGGTGACGGACCCGACGGCGAGTCCGAGGGCGGCGTCCGGCAGCGGCAGAGCGTCGTACCAGTCGCCGCCGCCGCGCGGCCCGGTGCGGTGCCGGGCGGCGAGCCACACACCGGGCACCCTCGGGAGGCGGGAGGGGAGCAACTCCTCGGCCAGGGTCGCCATGGAGGCCCTGGTGCGCTCGACCTCCAGGAGCCGGGTCAGGTGCGGCACGGCGCTGCGGGTGTAGAGGCCGGCGAGGTGGCGCTGCCGGTCGTCCGGCTCGGCCGGCTCGTCGTAGAGCCATACGGCCGCGCCCAGGCGGCCGGCGTCGGCGCTCCCGGCGCCCTCGGCGCGCCTAACGGCCTCGGTGCCTCCGGCGCCGTCCCCGGCCTCGGCGGTCAGGGCCAGCGCGTAACTGGCGGCGTAGCCGAGGCGGGCGGCGACCTCGCGGTGGCGGGGGTCGAGATTCTCCTCGGCGAACAGGTCGGGCCGGGCGAGTCCTTCCTCACCGACCGGCAGCCCGTCCAGGATCCGCCCGTGGGACAGGGCGCTGCGGGGCACCGTCTCGATGTGGCCGAGGTCGGCGCGGGCGAGCCCGAGCCCGACGGTGGTCTCCGGGCCGAGTCCGTCGGCCGGTTCCAGCGCGACGAGTCCGCGCCGGGCGCCCACCAGGGCGGCTCCGGCGCGCAGCAGTTCCTGGAGTCCGTCGGCCAGGGAGTCCGTACGGATCAGTCGCTCGGTCAGTTCGTGCAGGGTGGTGAGGTCCGAGACCCAGCCGGCGAGCCGGTCCTGGAGCAGCATGCCGGGGGCGCAGGGGGTGCCCGGGGCGTTGTGCGGCGCGGTCGGCGATGTGCTCGCGGCGGCGGACGCGACAGTGTGTGCGGGGGACGGAACCGTTGAATCGATTCCGGCCACTTTCGCAGGGTGCGGGGCGTTCATGGCGTCCGGCTTTCCGACCGGCGCTTACTGCTCAAAAGCATCGCAAACCCCCATGTCATTCTGCGCCGCCAGCAGTGTCTCCACATGTACACGCACTCGTAAGGAGATGTCCAGCATTGTCCTGCTGGGATTCCTGGTGTCCGTGGGGTGGGAGTGTCCTCCTGCCCGACCTCTTGCGGAAATGTGAAATTGGCTTGAAACTGCCCCAGAGGACGCCTTGTTGCGGTCGACTGGGGGTGCTTTACGGAGCGTCACAGCGGTCGTGATGGGTACGTACTCCGGGAAGGCCAGGGGTGGTTGGGACCACCCGGAACCTGGCGACGGACCCGGGCGTCCTATCCACCGACGACCGTGCCCCATCCTCCCGTGGCGGAGGCGGAGAGAAACACGCGCGACGGCAAAACGCCAGACTTCGCCACCCCCGCGCCACGCCCATGCTTTTGATGGACGCAGTGCGGACGTACCGTCCCGGACGCAGTCAGTGCTCGGCCCTCAGGGCTTCTCCTTGCCCTCGGCGGAGACGTCGTCGGCGGAAGATGGCCCCTCGACAGGGGTGTGATGCGCCACCAGCTACGCACAGCGAAGTGATCGACACATGGTGATGTGACCTCGGTGTTGCCAGGCGTGCAACGGAAAGGAACGAGCGCTCATGCGCGAGATCCTCGGAAGGCGACGCAGGCTCTTGTCCCAGCACGACGACGGGCGGCCTGAGCTCATCGAAGCGGCCCTGACCTACGCGACGCGATGGCGGTGGCCCGTGCTCCCGGGCGTGGCGGCGGACCCACGGGCGCGCTCGCGCTGCGGCTGTCCCGACCCCGAGTGCACGGTGCCGGGCGCGCACCCCTTCGACCCCGGGCTGCTCGCGGCCACCACCGACGCGCGCATGGTGCGCTGGTGGTGGGCCAACCGGCCGGCCGCGCCGATCGTCCTGGCCACCGGGGGCAGCGCCCCGTGCGCCGTCTCCCTGCCCGCCCTGCCGGCCGCCCGGGCGCTGGCCGCGCTCGACCGCGCCGGCATCCGGCTGGGACCGGTCGTCGCCTCGCCCTCCCGCTGGTCGCTGCTGGTGCGGCCGTACACCATGGAGCAGCTCGGCGAGCTGCTGTACGCCAAGGACTTCGTCCCCGGCTCCCTGAGGTTCCACGGGGAGGGCGGCTACATCGCGCTGCCGCCCTCCGAGACCGGCCCGGGCGACGTCCGCTGGGAGCGGGCGCCGCTGCCCGGCTCTTCCTCGCCCTGGGCGCCCGATGTGGAGGCCGTGGTGGACGCGGTGGTCGACGCCCTCACTCGTACGGGTGTGAGCGCGCCCGAGTTGTAGGGGTGTCCGGCGCGCGCGGAGGGTCGGGCCCGCTCGCCGTCGCTATCGTCCGCCCATGCCGCTTCACGCAGGGGAGCACCGCGCCGGCCGGCGACGCGTGCCGGACCGGAGGTACCGCGCCGCCGGTCCGTACCGCTTCGCCGGGCGACGGCGCGCCGGCGGGCGGCACCGTCCGGCCGGGGCCCACCGCCCGTGGACGGGCCGGGGCGGGCCGGACCGTCTGCGGCTGCGGTTGTACGGACTCGTCGGTGTCGTGGTGTGCGCGGTCGTACTGCCGTTCGCGGTGGCGTCCGCGGGCCCCTCGGACGACGCGGCGGAGGCACCGGCGGCGGTACCCCTCCTCGCGCGCGGCGGCGACGGCGAGGCGCCCGACGAGGACCGTGCGGCCGGAGCCGCCGGGGCCGGGCGGCGCGGGACGGACGCGGACGCCGGTCCGGCGTCCGCCGGGGCCGAGCCTCACCGCTCCCCGTTGCCCGCGGGACCGGCCACCGCGGTGCGCTGCGGGCCCGAACTGACCTCCCCCGAGGGCGTCGAGGCCCAGACCTGTGTCCTCACCCAGGGCACCCGCACCGGCACACGGACCTGGGCGCGGACCTACTACCGCAACGCGACCGGAGACCCCCTGGAGGCCGTGCTCAGCCTCTTGGCGCCCGACGGGGGCAGTGTGCGGATGCGCTGCGCGGTCGGTGCGGAGGACGCGCCGGGCACCTGCGAGACGCCCAGGAAACCGGTGCGGGGCCGTCCCGCGGCGTACGCGGCGGTCGCCGAGTTCGCGGGCCGGGCCGGGTACGGGCCGCTGCTGCTGCGTACCGGGAGCAACGGGGGCGGCGGGGCGGCCGACGACGGTGCCGGTACCCGTACCGGAGCCGGTGACACCGACGGCGGTCCGGGCAACTGACCGTACGGAACGGGGAGTTGGCGGGCGGTCGCGGTGCGTGTGCGACCGGGCGCATGGAAAGACCCGGTTGCTGGCGACGGGGGATGCACCAGCAACCGGGCTACTCGAACGGTAACAAGAGATCGGCGGTTAGCAAATTCGATCTCCTGTTTTCCGGTCATCGACTGGCCTGTTCGCGGCGGGAGTTGTGACCGGAGTCACGCGCCGGTCGGGCCGGGGCCCCGGCTGACCGGTCGGTCAGCCGGGCGACCGGGGCGCGAGCGGGTCAGCTGAGGGTGACCTGCCGGTTGGTCAGACCGCCGCGTGCCCGGCGCTCGTCGGCGCTGAGCGGGGCGTCCGTCGCCAGGGCCTCGGCGAGGCGCTCGGCGAACTCGGCCGCCGGCTTCTCGATGTCCTGCGCCGTGACCTCGCTGGGCAGGTCCCACACCGGGACGGTGAGCCCGTGCGCCCGGAAGGAGCCGACGAGACGGGTGCCCTCGCCGAGCGACGACCGGCCGGCCGCGTGCAGCCGGGCGAGAGCGTCCAGAAGCCGCTCCTCCTCGTGCGGCATGACCCAGCGCAGGTGGTTCTTCTCCGGCGTCTCGCACCAGTAGGCGCTGTCCACGCCCTGGAGCCGGACGGTCGGGATGGCCGCGGCGTTGGCCCGCTCCAGGGAGGCGGTCACCTCCGGGGTGGCGTTCTCCGGGTCCGGCACCCAGAACTCGAAGCCCGCGTGCACCTCCGGCCGGAACGCGCCCTCGGGATCGAGCAGGTCCTGCAGCCGGGGGCCGTCGGCCGGCGCGCGACGCCCCTGCACCGGGGTGCCCGGCCGGGCCGTCAGCGCCCGCTGGAGGGTGTCGGCGAGGTCGCGGCTGAGGTCGCCGGACGCCGTGTCGTTCTGCAGGCCGAGCAGGACGGAGCCGTCGTCGCGGCGCAGGGCCGGCCAGGCCATCGGCAGCACCGTGGCCAGGGTGACGGAGGGGACGCCCTCGGGCAGGCCGTCCTTCAGGGTCAGCTCGACGGTGGCCGCCGGGACCAGCTCGCGCAGGGCCACCCAGTCGCACTCGCCGGGCAGCCCTTCGAACGGGCGCTGCACCAGCTCGGTGGTGGCCTGTGCGGCGGCACGGCCGTGGCAGGCCTTGTAGCGGCGGCCACTGCCGCACGGGCAGGGTTCGCGGGCGCCGACCACCGGGAGTTCACCGTCGGTGAGCTGCGGCCGCCTGGCCTTCGTCTGGGGTCGCTTCTTGGCCATCGTGGGTGTCTCCCGGTTGCGGCTCCATCTCGTACGGGCGCGAGCCTAGCCGTTCCCGCCGCGGCTCACGGGGCCCTGTGGACAAGGGGCCGACTGTGGAGGGCGCGGGCGGCGCCGGGCTTCGGGCGACGGCCCCGGGGGACGGCCCCGGAGCGGGGGTCCCGGGGGCCCGTGCGCGCCGGGGCGCGTCCCGGCGGAGCCTCAGGGCGGTCGCCGGCACCGGCGTTCGCCGAGACCGGCGCGCGGGCGGTGGCACCGGCGTTCACCGAGGCCGGCGCGCGGACGGCGGCGACCCCGCGGCGGCCCAGTGGTGGCCCCACGGCGACCCCGCGGTGGCCCCACGCGACCCCACGGCGACCCCGCGACGGCCGCCGGTCAGCCCACGTCGTCGAAGGCGTCCGCGAAGTCCAGCCCGGGGATCTCCGACACCGCCGGTGCCGCGATCCGGGAGGCGAAGTCGTCCCGCCGGTGCCCGGCGTCGGGGTCGTACACGTCCTCGTGGACGACGACCCAGACCGTCACCTCTCCGCGGGCGTCGTCCCGCACGCCCCAGTCGTCGGCCAGCGCGGTGATGATGTTCAGCCCGCGACCGCCGTGCGCGGTGACCGAGGGGGTCGCCGGCGCGGGACGGGTCGGCCCGCCGCCGTCCGTGACCTCCACGAGGAGCCGCCCGGCGGCGTCCACCTGCCAGGCGGCGCGCACGTCACCGTCCCCGGCCAGGGCGTCGCCCAGCGGCCGGCCGTGCTTGCACGCGTTGCTCAAAAGCTCCGAAAGGACCAGTACGGCGTCGTCGATGACCGATTCCGCCACGCCGCCGCCGCGCAACTGCTCGCGCATCCGGCGCCGTGCCTTCCCCACGCCCGCAGGGCCATGGGGAACGGCCATGCTCGACGACGTGGGCACTTCCTGTGCCACCACCAACGCCACCCCCGAGACCTCCTTCGCCCCACGCCACGGTGTGGATGCCCTTCTGGCCTGAACCGGAAACCGGCCGGTCGCCGTCCAGTGACGCATTCGACACGGTCGAACACGCACCGAACGCGCCGGAGCACTCCCCGTAATCGCGTGGCTGGATTTCGTCGGTGTGGCCGACACCGGAGGATGGGGCAGTCGGGGCGCCGGGTCAAGGTTCCCGGACGAATCAGCGGCCGAGGTGGTCCAGTACCGCGCGCGGCCGGTTGGTGATGATGGCGTCGACTCCCAGGTCGGCGCAGAGATCGACGTCCTCGGGCTCGTTCACGGTCCACACGTGCACCTGGTGGCCGGCTCGTTTCAGGCGCTCCACGTAGGCGGGGTGATTGCGCACGATGCGGATCGAGGGGCCCGCGATCCGGACACCGGCGGGCAGCCGGCCGTCGCGCAGCCGGGGCGAGACGAACTGCATCAGGTAGACCGTCGGCAGCGTCGGCGACGCGGCCCGCACCCGGTGCAGCGAGCGGGCCGAGAAACTCATCACGCGCACCGGGGACTCGGCGGCCGAGGCGGGGGTGTCCAGCCCGAACCGCTTCAGGAGCAGCAGCAGCCGCTCCTCCACCTGGCCCGCCCAGCGCGTGGGGTGCTTGGTCTCGATGGCCAGCTCCACGCGCCGCCCGGCGTCGGACACCAGTTGGAGCAGCCGCTCCAGGGTCAGTACGGAGGTCTCCTCCCGGTCCTCGGGCCGGTGTTCCCAGTCGGGCTGCTCGTCGCGCGTGCGCCAGAACTCCCGGGTCCGGCGGGCGCCGAAGTCGAGGGCGGCCAGGTCGGCGAGCTCCAGCGCGGAGACCGCGCCGCGTCCGTTGGACGTACGGTTGACACGCCAGTCGTGCACGCAGACCAGATGGCCGTCCGCGGTCAGGCGGACATCGCACTCGAGGGCGTCCGCTCCGTCCTCGATCGCCTTCCGGTAGGCGGCCAGGGTGTGCTCGGGAGCGTCCTCGGAGGCGCCCCGGTGGGCGACGACCTGAATCCGGTGCTGTCGTGCGTGGGTCACCGCGTCATGGTGCCACCGCGCGCGGGTATACGTGCCACCGGAGCCGTCGAGGTCATCGCCACCACATCCGTTTAGTCTGAGATGTCTGACATAAAGGCCGTCCTCGGACCCACAGCAACCGCTTATGGTGCTCTGACGGCCCGTGGGAAAAGCTGATGGCATACGAAAACACCGCACATCCGCGCTGCTCCGGTCGGGAAGCAGCCGTGGGCCGGAAGACCGCCGTGGAACGAGGAGAGAAGCTGTGAGCACCGAGAACGAGGGCACCGCGGTACCCCCGGCCCCGTCCGCGCCTCCCGTGCCGGTGGACTCTCCCGCAGCCTCCCCGCAGCCGCCCGCGCACCACCCGGACGTCCGGCCGCCGTCGGCCCCGGCCTCCCCGGCGCCGCAGGACGGTCAGGCGTCCACCGCCGACGCCGGGGCGCCGCACCCGCCCCACCCGTCGTCCGCTGCCGCCGCCCATGATCCGGCGGCTCCCCAGGGGCCCGGCGTGACGCACAGCGCCCCGGACGCCTCCTGGCCGCCGCCCCCGCCGCCGGGCACTCCCTCCTACGGCGACGGCCAGTACGGCGGCAGCGGGGGTCAGTACGGCGGCGGTGGCTGGGGCGCCTCGTACCAGCCGCCCGCTCCGAAGGCGGGCCGCGGCCGCGGCGGACTGGTCGCCGCGCTCCTGATCGCCGCGCTGGTGGCGGGCGGTCTCGGTGGCGGCCTCGGGTACACGCTGGCGAAGAACAACGACGAGTCCGGCTCCACCACGGTCTCCGCCTCCGACACCGGCGGCTCCGTCAAGCGCGACGCGGGCACGGTGGCAGGCGTGGCCGCCGGGGCGCTGCCCAGCACGGTCACCATCCAGGCCGAGGGCAGCAACGGCGAGGGCGGCACCGGCACCGGCTTCGTCTTCGACAAGCAGGGCCACATCGTCACCAACAACCACGTGGTGGCGGAGGCGGTCGACGGCGGCAAGCTCAGCGCGACCTTCCCGGACGGCAAGAAGTACGAGGCGAAGGTCGTCGGTCACGCCCAGGGCTACGACGTGGCGGTCATCAAGCTCGAGAGCGCCCCCTCGGACCTCAAGCCCCTCCCCCTCGGCAACTCCGACAAGGTGGCCGTCGGCGACTCCACGATCGCCATCGGCGCCCCCTTCGGCCTGTCCAACACGGTGACCACGGGCATCATCAGCGCCAAGAACCGCCCCGTGGCCTCCAGCGACGGCAGCGGCAGCAGCAAGGCCTCCTACATGAGCGCCCTGCAGACCGACGCGTCGATCAACCCGGGCAACTCCGGCGGCCCGCTCCTCGACGCGCAGGGCAACGTCATCGGCATCAACTCCGCCATCCAGTCCACGAGCAACGGCGGCTTCGGCACCGGCCAGGCCGGTTCGATCGGCCTGGGCTTCGCCATCCCCATCAACCAGGCCGAGTTCGTCGCCAAGCAGCTGATCAAGACCGGCAAGCCGGTGTACGCCAAGATCGGCGCCTCCGTCTCCCTGGAGGAGACCGCGAACGGCGCCAAGCTCACCGAGCAGGGCGTGAACGGCTCGGAGCCCGTCGAGCCGGGCGGCCCCGCCGCCGACGCCGGCCTCAAGCCCGGCGACGTCATCACCAAGCTCGACGACCGCGTGATCGACAGCGGCCCGACCCTGATCGGCGAGATCTGGACCCACAAGCCCGGCGACGAGGTCACCGTCACCTACGAGCGCGGCGGCAAGGAACGCACCACCCAACTCACCCTGGGCTCCAAGGTCGGCGACGACTGACCCCACCCCCCACGCGCCGACCCGCTACCCTGGTCCCGCGCCGCCGATCACGAGCGGCGCGGGGTGGGTTGCCCGAGCGGCCTAAGGGAACGGTCTTGAAAACCGTCGTGGCGCAAGTCACCGTGGGTTCAAATCCCACACCCACCGCGGTGAGTTGACGGCCCCCGACCAGGTACGACGGTCGGGGGCCGTCAACTCAC
>MUMD01000158.1 GCA_002155895.1 Streptomyces rochei | reverse complement strand
CCGCCGAGCTGGCCACACATACCCGGGTGACGCTCGCGGCGCGGCATCCGGTGCGGTTCGCCCGGCAGCGCCCACTGGGCCGGGACCTGCACTGGTGGTTACAGCGGACAGGGCTCGACACCTTGCCGGTGGGCAGGTTCCTGCGCACGCCGCCGACTCAGTTGGTGATCGACGACGGCCGCTACCGCGCCGCGGTTGCAGCCGGCGCCCCTGACTTGCGCCCGGTGTTCAGCGCGATCGACGGCACGAAGGCGACATGGACCGACGGCGCCACCGAGGAGATCGACACGATCGTCCTGGCCACCGGCTACCGACCCGACCTCGGCTATCTGCGCCCGCTCGGCGCCCTCGACTGCGACGGCCGCCCGCGCCACCGGGAGGGCCTGTCGACCACCCATCCCGGACTGGCGTACGTCGGCCTGGAATGGCAGCGCAGCCTCTCCTCGAACTCCCTGCGCGGGGTCGGCAGGGACGCCGCCCGCGTCGTACGGCGCCTTGTCGCCCATCTCGACGCCCGCTGACTCTGGCCAGCCTAGTTCGACATGTGTCAACATAGATGTATGTCGAATGCCAAGGCACTGCCGCTGCTGGAACGATCCGAGGCCCCCGTCGCCGCGGCGCCGTGCTGCCCGCCGTTGAGCGAGCGTCCCTTCACCGCCGAGGAGGCCGAGCGCACCGCCCGTATGTTCAAGGCGCTCGGCGACCCCGTGCGGCTGCGGCTGTTCTCGGCCGTCGCCTCGCACGAGGGCGGCGAGGCGTGCGTGTGCGACATCTCCGACGTCGGTGTCTCGCAGCCGACCGTCTCCCACCACCTCAAGAAACTCAAGGAGGCCGGCCTGCTCACGTCCGAGCGGCGCGGCACCTGGGTCTACTACCGGGTCGAGCCGTCGGTACTGGCGGCGATGGGACAGCTGCTGGCCGTTCGGTAGCGCACGCGGATCACCTTGCCCCTTCGAGGAGCCCGGCGATCTCCCGCGCTGCGTCGCGGGCCGGCCGTCCGACGCCGATGAGCGTGGCGGAGGCGGGGCCCGTCCAGTCTCCGTATCCGAGGAAGTGCAGCCGGGGGTCCGCCACTGCACGCGTGCCCTGGGTGGGGATGTGGCCGCGCGGGCCGCGCAGGCCCAGGGGTGACAGGTGGGAGAGGGCAGGCCGGAAGCCGGTGCACCAGATCACCGCGTCGGCGGGCACTCGCGTGCCGTCGGCCCAGGCGACGCCGTCGCGGTCGAGGCGGGCGAACATGGGTGACGCTTTGAGCCGCCCGGCGTCCCGGGCCTCGCGCACGGGCGGTACGGCGACGACGTCCCCCAGCGAGGCGACGCCTCCGGTGTCGGTGCGGCCCTCGTCGAGGGCGCGACGTCGGGCGGTGGCCGCGTCGAACAGGGCGCGGCCGTCGATGTCGTCGGCGAGGTACCGGGGCGGACGCCGGGTCACCCAGGTCAGTTCGGTGTCGTGGGCGAGGTCGGCGGCGATCTGCGCGCCGGAGTTGCCGCCCCCGACGACGATCACGCGTTGGCCCGCGAAGTCCCGCGGTCCGCGGTACGAGACGGTATGCAGTTGCCTGCCCTGGAAGTCGCCGCGGCCGGGGACGGCGGGGAGGAAGGGACGCCACCAAGTGCCGGTCGCGCTGATCACCGCGCGTGTGCACCACGGGCCGGAGTCGGTCTCCACTCGCAGCAGCCGGCTGTCGGCGTGCACGCCGATCACCCGGACGGGTCGCTGCACCGGGAGGTCGTATCGCTTCTCGTAGTCGCTCAGGTAGGCGACCACGTGCCCGGCGTCCGGGTACTCCTGGCCCGGCTGCGGCGGCATGAGGCGGCCGGGGAGCGAGGAGAAGGCTGCCGGGGAGAACAGGTGGAGCGAGTCCCAGGTGTGCTGCCAGGCCCCAGGCGGGGTGGCCTGGGCGTCGAGGACGACGAAGTCGAGGCCCAGGCGGCGCAGGTGGTAGCCGGCGGCGAGCCCTGCCTGGCCGCCGCCGATCACCACCACGTCGGAGTGCTGTGTCATGCCGCCTGCGCCGCCGCACACGTGGTGGACCGGACGGTGCGGGCCGTGCGGCGATGCATCAGTAGCCTCTGCCCTCGGTGGTCGGAGCGGACGGGGTGAACTTCTTGCGCCAGGCCAGCGAAACATGGACGAGTCCGATCAGGACGGGCACCTCGATGAGCGGACCCACCACGCCGGACAGGGCCTGGCCGGACGTGACGCCGAAGGTGGCGATGGCGACGGCGATGGCCAGCTCGAAGTTGTTGCCGGCGGCGGTGAAGGCGAGGGTGGCCGTCCGGTCGTAGGCGAGGCCGATCGCCTTGCCCAGCAGGAAGGTGCCGAAGAACATGACCGCGAAGTACACCAGCAGCGGCAGCGCGATGCGGACCACGTCCAGCGGCTGCGAGGTGATGGTCCTGCCCTGCAGGGCGAACAGGATGACGATCGTGAACAGCAGGCCGTAGAGCGCCCACGGACCGATCCTCGGCAGGAAGCGGGACTCGTACTTCTCGCGGCCGAGCCTCTTCTCGCCGATGCGGCGGGTGAGGAAGCCCGCGAGCAGTGGAACGCCGAGGAAGATGACGACGTTCAGGGCGATCTTCCCCATGGAGATGTCCAGGCGTTCGCCGTCGCCCAGACCCAGCCAGCCGGGCAGCAGGTCGAGGTAGAACCAGCCGAGCAGACCGAACGCCAGGACCTGGAAAACCGAGTTCAGCGCGACGAGCACGGCCGCGGCCTCGCAGTCGCCGCAGGCGAGGTCGTTCCAGATGATGACCATGGCGATGCAGCGGGCCAGGCCCACGATGATCAGACCGGTGCGGTACTCGGGCAGGTCCGGCAGGAAGATCCAGGCGAGCGCGAACATCACCGCCGGGCCGACGATCCAGTTGATCACCAGCGACGAGGCCATGAGCCTGCGATCGCCGGTGACGGCGTCGAGCCTGTCGTAGCGGACCTTGGCCAGGACCGGATACATCATGACCAGCAGGCCGACGGCGATCGGCAGGGAGATGCCGCCGATCTCGACCCTGGCAAGGGCGTCGTCCAGACCCGGGATGGCTCGGCCCAGGCCGAGGCCGATGGCCATGGCGATGAGGATCCAGACGGCGAGGAAGCGGTCGAGCGTCGACAACTTCGCGACGACGGAGGGCTCCTCGGTGGTCGTCGCGGGGGCTTCGGTGCGGGTCACGGACAGGCCCTCTTGTTCTCGACGGCGTTGCGTGCGGAGTCGGCCAGGTCGGCGAACTGGCCGGCGAGCGAGGCGATGACGTCCGGGCGGAGCCTGTAGTACGTGTAGCGGCCGCACGGCTCGGTTTCGACGACGCCGGCCTCGCGCAGCACTCTCAGGTGGTTGGAGAGGTTGGTCTGCCGGGCACCGGTCTCCTCCACGAGGTGGGTGGTGCACAGCGTCTCTTTGGCGAGCAGGGTCACGATCCGCAGCCTGAGCGGGTCCGCCAGGACCCGGATCAGGTCAGTGTCGACTGACGTCATCATGCGCTGATACTCTCACATCAGTGGTGACTGACACCATCGGGCGCTGATGCCATGCGCGCCTGATGCCGTCTCGAGACAAGAGAGACCTCCTGATGCCCGACAAGCCTTCCGTGCTGTTCGTCTGCGTCCACAACGCCGGCCGCTCGCAGATGGCAGCCGCGTGGCTGACCCACCTGGCCGGGGATCGCGTCGAGGTCCGTTCCGCCGGATCCAACCCGGGCGAGAACGTCAACCCGGCCGCCGTCGAGGCGATGCGCGAGGTCGGTATCGACATCTCCGCCGAGGTGCCGAAGATGCTGACCGTGGACGCGGTCAAGGAGTCCGACGTCTGCATCACCATGGGCTGCGGCGACACGTGCCCGGTCTTCCCGGGCAAGCGCTACTTGGACTGGCAGTTGGAGGACCCGGCCGGCCAGGGCGTCGACGCCGTCCGCCCGATCCGCGACGAGATCAAGGTGCTGGTCGAGGGCCTGATCAAGGAGATCGCGCCGGAGCCGCAGTCATGAGCAACGCCCGCAGCCCGCACTCGGACCGACCATGGCCTCACGACAGATCGCCTACTTGAGCGGCGTACACACCTCGGAGCATCCACGGCCCCGGGGCACCGATAGCGCTCGGCGCAGCAACCAACCCGTCGGCCTTCCCCACCACCGATACTCGACAGAACCTCGGTCCAGGCTCGCATCACGTCGCCGAAGTCCAGCAACAGCCCCCGGACCTGCCGCAGCAGAATGCGCAGGATCACCACACCCGCGACGCTCCCGAGCCCCATGGCGCTCCACCACATCGGCCGCCTCCTCGCCCAGAACCCCAGGCTGCCTGCGGCAAAGACCGACCGGAAGAATCGCCGTCACTGATCGGCGAAGACGACCCAACTGGGAACCGGCGGGGTCAGAATCACGGTGCCCCGTGACGCGGTGGTCGACGTCGAAGGCTTGAGCACGGGATGGACGCTTCCGTGTGCGCCTCGGCCGACAGAGGCGTCACCGGCGTACGCGGGAGCCGTCGGCCACCGTGCACCTCACCAGCGTCTCAGGGCCAGGACCGCGTTGTGGCCACCGAAGCCGAACGAGTTGCTGAGGGCCAGGTCACCGCGGGCGGGCAACGGGCGGGCGACGTTGGTGACCACGTCGAGCGGGATCGCGTCGTCGAGATCGTCACAGCCGGTGGTCGGCGGGATGATCCCGTGGTGCAGAGTGAGGGCCGTTGCCACCGCCTCCACACCGCCCGCGGCGCCCTGAAGGTGCCCCAGGCTCCCCTTGAGAGCGGTGACCGGCACGGGGACGGCGCCGTCC
>MUMD01000157.1 GCA_002155895.1 Streptomyces rochei | reverse complement strand
CAACGGCGAGGACCCGGGCCGCAACTTCCTGCCCGCCCCCGGCACGGTGACCACCTTCGCACCGCCGACCGGCCCGGGTCCTCGCCGTTGATGCGGAACTCGAAGGAGTGGCCGCGCAGCACCGGGTCGTCGTAGCCGAGCTTCTCGCCGTCGGCGATGCGGAACATCTCGCGCACCAGGTCGATGCCGGCGACCTCCTCGGTGACCGGGTGCTCGACCTGGAGGCGGGTGTTGACCTCCAGGAAGGAGATCGTGCCGTCGAGCCCGACGAGGAACTCCACGGTGCCGGCGCCGACGTAGCCGGCCTCCTTCAGGATCGCCTTGGAGGCGGAGTACAGCTCCTCCATCTGGGCGTCGGAGAGGAAGGGCGCGGGGGCCTCCTCGACGAGCTTCTGGTGGCGGCGCTGGAGCGAGCAGTCACGGGTGGAGACGACGACCACGTTGCCGTGCTGGTCGGCCAGGCACTGGGTCTCCACGTGGCGCGGCTTGTCGAGGTAACGCTCGACGAAGCACTCGCCGCGACCGAACGCGGCCACGGCCTCGCGGACCGCGGAGTCGTACAGCTCGGGGACCTCTTCGAGGGTGCGGGCCACCTTCAGACCGCGACCGCCGCCGCCGAAGGCCGCCTTGATCGCGATCGGCAGGCCGTGCTCCTCGGCGAACGCCACGACCTCGTCCGCGCCCGAGACCGGGTCGGGGGTGCCGGCCACCAGCGGAGCGCCGGCGCGCTGGGCGATGTGCCGGGCGGCGACCTTGTCGCCCAGGTCGCGGATGGCCTGCGGGGGCGGACCGATCCAGATCAGACCCGCGTCCAGGACCGCCTGCGCGAACTCGGCGTTCTCCGAGAGGAAGCCGTAGCCGGGGTGGATCGCGTCCGCGCCCGACTCGCGTGCTGCCTTGAGGACCTTGGAGATGTCCAGGTAGCTGGCGGCGGGGGTGTCACCACCCAGGGCGAACGCCTCATCGGCGACGCGGACATGCAGAGCGTCCCGGTCCGGGTCCGCGTAGACGGCCACGCTCGCGATGCCGGAGTCCCGGCAGGCCCGGGCCACGCGGACAGCGATTTCGCCACGGTTGGCGATGAGCACCTTGCGCACGATTGAGGCTCCCTCCTTGAAACAAGCCGAGTTTAGGGACTGCCGACACGGCACTTCGACCCGTCCCCAATGGTGAGCTTGCCCACACGGAGCGTGATTCGAGGCTCGCTCGACCCGCGAAATCCCTTGTCCTACCGCGATACGCAGGACTCCTGGGGGAAACCCTAGCTCCCGGATGTGGGCAAGGTCTCTGTGAGAGGGTGCTGCGGGCCACTCCGTTTCTTTGTGGAGTCCCTACGAATGGCCCAATGATTCTTTGCCCGTGGCAGACCTCTTGTCCCCTGGTTTACCCGTTAGTAGCGTTCCCGGTGTCTCGAACGTACTTGGGGTAACAGCTGCCGTGTGCGGCAGCGGTCGAAAGTGGGTGGGGACCGGTGACAGTGCGCAGGCCGGTGGCGTGGACCGTGGCGGTCGTGTTCTTCGCGGAGGCGGTCGGCGTCGCCGCGCTGAACTGGTTCCTCGGGGTCGTCGTCGACCGGCAGGACATGTCCCTGGCCGGTCTCGACCCGGACGTGATGTCCGTGTCCTCGAAGGTCGGCGGTGTCGTCTTCGGGCTCTACTTCGCGCTGTGCGGTCTGGTCGCCCTGCTGGTGGCGCTGCGCGACCGGGCGCCCGCCGGTCTCGGCCGCGTCCTGCTGATCAGCGCGGCCGTGGTGCACGGGCTGCTGGGCGCGGTCTCGTGGGGGCTGGTGGGGCCCGTCGCCTTCGTCTCCATGATCGTCGTACTCGGTCTCGTCGTCCTGCTGCTGATGACCTACGACGACGCCCGCGGGGAAGCCGTCGCCGGGCGGCCCGGGGACGGGCGGCCGGACGACGGCACGGGGGACGGCGGCTCCCCGGTCAGTCCTCCGCCGGCGCCCACAACTCCGTGATGCCGACCCCGAGGTCGGCCAGCAGGCGCCTCAGCAGGGGCAGGCTGAGGCCGATCACGTTCCCGTGGTCGCCCTCGATGCCGTCGATGAAGGGGGCCGAGCGGCCGTCCAGCGTGAAGGCCCCGGCGACGTACAGCGGCTCGCCGGAGGCCACGTAGGCGGCGATCTCCTCGTCGGTGGGCTCGCCGAAGCGGACGACGGTGGAGGCGGTGGCCGAGACGTGGCGGCCGGAGGCGGTGTCCCAGACGCAGTGGCCGGTCTGCAGCGTGCCCGCCCGGCCGCGCATCGCCTTCCAGCGGGCGGTGGCCTCCTCGGCGTCCGCCGGCTTGCCGAGGGCCTGTCCGTCCAGGTCGAGCACCGAGTCGCAGCCGATCACCAGGGCGCCGTGCACCTCGGGCTTCGCGGCGACGACCGACGCCTTGGCCTCGGCGAGGGCGAGGGCCAGCTCGGCCGGGGTGGGAGCGGTGACGGCGTCCTCGTCCACGCCGCTGACGAGGACCTCGGGGGCGAGTCCGGCCTGTCGGAGCAGACCGAGCCGGGCCGGGGACTGGGAGGCGAGGACGAGACGCCTGCGGTGCTGAGCGGTCATGCGGCCAGGTTAGTCACCGGGGCGGTCCGGGCTCATCTCAGGCCGATCACGATCATCGCCAGGACCATGGCCGTCGCCAGGAAGACGCTGAGCCGCCGCAGCATGGCCTGCATGTCGCGCAGTTCCTGGGGCGGCTCGTTCTCGGGGTCGGACCACAGCATGCCACCAGCGTGGGGCCTGGGAGGTGGGGGGCGCCTGAGTAGCGGTACTCAGATAGGCGCCCCCCTCGTCCCTCTGCGCGCGGTCACCCGCGCCCCCGGGTGAGCCGTGCCTAGCTCGGCCAGTAGGTGCGGCCCCAGGCCGTCGGGCCGGGCTGGGGCAGACGGGCCGCCGCGATGCGGGACGGGTCGGACCACGCGTCGCGCGGGGTCTCGGCGCCGGACGGCTCGGCGGCCGCCGTCGCGGCGCGGGCGCGGACCACCGCCAGGGCGGCGGCCAGCTCCTCCGGGGTGGGATTGCCCCGTACGACCTTGATCACAGCGGCTCCTTGCAGGCTCAGAGGGCTCGGCGGGCTCAGAGGGGGATGTTGCCGTGCTTCTTCGGAGGGAGGGATTCCCGCTTGGTGCGCAGCTGACGCAGGCCGCGGACGATGTGGCGGCGGGTGTCGGACGGCATGATCACCGCGTCGACGTAGCCGCGCTCGGCCGCGACGTAGGGGTTGAGGAGGGCGTCCTCGTACTCTTGGATCAGACGGGCGCGGGTGGCCTCGACCTCGTCACCCGCCTCGGCGATGGTGCGGCGGTGCAGGATGTTGACCGCGCCCTGGGCGCCCATGACGGCGATCTGGGCGGTGGGCCAGGCCAGGTTGAGGTCGGCGCCCAGGTGCTTGGAGCCCATGACGTCGTAGGCGCCGCCGAAGGCCTTGCGGGTGATGACCGTGATGAGCGGGACGGTGGCCTCGGCGTAGGCGAAGATCAGCTTGGCGCCGCGGCGGATGATGCCGTCGTGCTCCTGGTCCACGCCCGGCAGGAAGCCGGGGACGTCCACGAAGGTGATCACGGGGACGTTGAAGGCGTCGCAGGTGCGCACGAAGCGGGCCGCCTTCTCGGAGGCGGTGATGTCCAGGCAGCCGGCGAACTGCATCGGCTGGTTGGCGACGATGCCGACCGGGCGGCCCTCGACCCGGCCGAAGCCGGTGAGGATGTTCGGCGCGAACAGCGGCTGCGTCTCGAAGAACTCGCCGTCGTCGAGGACGTGCTCGATGACGGTGTGCATGTCGTACGGCTGGTTCGCCGAGTCGGGGACGATCACGTCCAGCTCGCGGTCCTCGTCCGTGACCTCGAGGTCCGCCTCCTCCGGGAAGGCCGGGGGCTCGGAGAGGTTGTTGGACGGCAGGTACGACAGCAGCTGCTTGACGTACTCGATGGCGTCCTTCTCGTCGCCGGCCATGTGGTGGGCCACGCCCGACGTGGAGTTGTGGGTGCGGGCGCCGCCCAGCTCCTCGAAGCCGACGTCCTCGCCGGTGACGGTCTTGATGACGTCGGGGCCGGTGATGAACATGTGGCTGGTCTGGTCGACCATCACCGTGAAGTCGGTGATCGCGGGCGAGTAGACCGCGCCGCCCGCGCACGGGCCGACGACCAGGCTGATCTGCGGGATCACCCCCGAGGCGTGGGTGTTGCGGCGGAAGATCTCGCCGTACGCGCCCAGCGATGCCACGCCCTCCTGGATGCGGGCGCCGCCGGAGTCGTTGATGCCGATGACCGGGCAGCCGGTCTTCAGCGCGAAGTCCATCACCTTGACGATCTTCTGGCCGTACACCTCGCCCAGCGCGCCGCCGAAGACGGTGAAGTCCTGCGAGAAGACGGCGACCGGGCGACCGTCGACGGTGCCGTACCCGGTGACGACGCCGTCGCCGTAGGGGCGGTTGGCGTCGAGGCCGAAGTTGGTGGAGCGGTGCCGGGCGAACTCGTCCAGCTCGACGAAGGAGCCCTCGTCGAGGAGGAGGTCGATGCGCTCACGGGCCGTCAGCTTGCCCTTGGCGTGCTGCTTCTCCACGGCACGTTCCGAACCGGCGTGCGTCGCTTCCTCGATACGGCGCCTCAGGTCCGCGAGCTTGCCCGCGGTCGTGTGGATGTCGGGCTGCTGCTCTTCCGGCTCGGACATCGGGATGCGGCTCCCTGCCTGCTCAAAAGGGGGGACGGTTACTCGTTCGTAGAGTAGTAGGGGGCCTTCCGATCGGCAGTGCGGTGTTTCCCACACCTAGGGTGGGTTGCATGACGCCCCGAGATGCCTCCGAATCCCCGAACGGTTCCCCGGACAACCGGTGGTCCGACCTGGGCCGGCCCCCGCTCAGCACCACGGCCCTGCGCCGGGGACTGATCCGCGAGGGCGGGCTGTGGCGGCGGGTGGACGTGGTGCAGCGCACCGGGTCCACCAACACCGACCTCGTGGCCCGCGCCGCGCGGGAGGACCTGGCCGAGGGGACGGTCCTCGTCGCCGAGGAGCAGACCGCCGCCCGCGGACGCCTGGACCGGCAGTGGTCGGCGCCGCCGCGTTCCGGTCTCTTCTTCTCCGTACTGCTGCGACCCGCCGAGGTGCCCGTGCGGCGCTGGGGCTGGCTCCCGCTGCTGACCGGCGTGGCGGTCGCGACCGGCCTGTCCCGGGTCGCCGGGGTCGACACCGCCCTGAAGTGGCCCAACGACCTCCTGGTCACCGTCGGCGACGAGGAGCGCAAGGCGGGCGGCATCCTCGCCGAGCGCGCCGGTGACGACGGGATCGTCGTCGGCGTCGGTGTCAACGTCAGCCTCCGGGCGGAGGAGCTGCCGGTCCCGCGGGCCGGCTCGCTGGCGCTGGCCGGGGCCGTGAACACCGACCGGGACCCGCTGCTGCGGGGCGTGCTGCGGTCGCTGGAGGACTGGTACGGGCGGTGGCGGGAGGCCGGGGGAGACCCGTCGGTCAGCGGCCTCCAGGAGACCTACGCCGCCGGGAGCGCGACGCTCGGGCGGATGGTGCGGGCGGAGCTGCCCGGAGACCGGTCCCTGGTCGGGGAGGCGGTCGCCGTGGACGGGGACGGGCGGCTGGTGCTGGCCACCGGAGCCGGTGTGCAGGAGCCGGTGGGGGCGGGGGACATCGTGCATCTGCGGCCGGCGTGAGCGCGGCCCCGGGGCGGCCGGGAGCGCGGGCCGAGCGGGAGTGAGCTGGGGCACACCTGACGTAAAGTTGGGGCCGGTCGAACCTGACCGCGGCAGATCGGAAGGGCAACAGGCGTGACCGTCGACGACACGGGCTCCGGCGCGGACGGGGACGGCCGGGTGGACCCCGAGCCCGCCCCGGACTCCGCCGACTCCGGCGAGGACCCGCTCGCACTGCGCCTGGAAGGGCTCATCCTGGGCGCCGAACGCCGGTACACGCCCTTCCAGGCCGCCCGCAGCGCGGGTGTCTCTATGGAGCTGGCCTCCCGTTTCTGGCGGGCCATGGGCTTCGCCGACATCGGCCAGGCCAGGGCGCTCACCGAGGCGGACGTCCTCGCCCTGCGGCGGCTGGCCGGTCTGGTCGAGGCGGGCCTGCTCAGCGAGGCGATGGCCGTGCAGGTGGCGCGCTCCACCGGGCAGACCACCGCCCGGTTGGCGGAGTGGCAGATCGACTCCTTCCTGGAGGGGCTGACCGAGCCGCCCGAGCCCGGGATGACGCGCACCGAGGTGACGTACCCCATCGTCGAACTGCTCCTGCCCGAACTGCAGGAGTTCCTGGTCTACGTCTGGCGGCGCCAGCTCGCCGCCTCGGCCGGCCGGGTCGTCCAGGCCGGCGACGACGAGGAGATGGTGGACCGGCGGCTCGCCGTCGGCTTCGCGGACCTCGTCGGCTTCACCCGGCTGACCCGGCGCATGGAGGAGGAGGAGCTGGGCGAGCTGGTCGAGGCCTTCGAGACCACCGCCGCCGATCTGGTCGCCGCCCGGGGCGGACGCCTGATCAAGACCCTCGGCGACGAGGTGCTGTACGCCGCCGACGACGCGGGCACGGCCGCCGAGATCGCGTTGCTCCTGGTCGAGACCATGGCGAACGACGAGACCATGCCGGAGCTGCGCGTCGGCATCGCCTTCGGCACGGTGACCACCCGGATGGGCGACGTCTTCGGCACGACCGTCAACCTCGCCTCCCGGCTCACCTCGATAGCCCCCCGCGACGCCGTCCTCGTCGACAGCGCCCTCGCGGAGGAACTGGTCCGCACCCGGGACGCGCCCGCCTCGGAGGCGGCGGCGGCCGAGGAGGCGGCCGCGGCGGAGAAGGAGGGTGAGGAGCCCCCGGGCTACCGCTTCGCGCTCCAGCCGATGTGGCAGCGGCCGGTACGCGGTCTCGGGGTCGTGGAGCCGTGGCTGCTCTCGCGGCGCGGGGACGGCGGCCGGTCGTAGGACCGCGTGGGTCCTCCCGTTTCCCGGGGGAGTCCCGGGCGGGTCAGTGACCGCCGTCCAGGAGGTCCACGCAGAGGCCGATCACCGGCACGCACAGGCCCGGGTCGCCGGGCTCCGGGGCCGGGGCGGGTGCCGACGGCGGCGTGTCCGGCCGCGGCGACCGGGTCGGCGCGGGCGCGCCGGTCCCGGCGGGCGGGTGCGGGGTGTCCGGCGGGCGGGGCGAACGGGCAGCGGGCGGGGCGTCGCCCCGGTCGTCCGGTGCGTGCGGTCCGCCGGTCTGCCGGGGATCCTCGCGGTCACGGGAGCCGGTGGTGTCCCGCGGGCCCGCCGTCTCCCGGGCGGCCGTCGGGTACGGGGAGGCGTCCGGGCGTCCGCCGGAGGCCGGGGCCGGTATCGGGCCCGGCTCGGGGGAACCGCCCAGGCCGCCCAGGGCCGAGGTCGCCGACGGGCTCCCGTCCGGCACACCGGCGGCGCTCCCCGTGCCGGGCGTGGGGACCGGGCCCGTGGCGATGCCCCGGCCAGGGCTCTCCAGGCGTGGCCCGGCGGCGGCGCGCGAGCCGTCGGCGTCACCGGGGCCGGGCAGGACGCGTACGAGGCTCAGGGCGCCGGCCGCCAGCACGAGGCCGCCGGTGACCAGCAGCGCCGCGCGCGGGCGCGGCCGACGGTGCCGCCCACGGCGCTCCCACGGGTACCGCGGGTACCGCGGTTTCGCGGCGGCGCCGGCCGGAGGGGTCGGGCCCGTCGTACGGGGGGCGCCGGTGGTGCGCGGCGTGCCGGTTGTCCCGGGGGTGCCGGTTGCAGCGGTGGCGGCCGGCGTACCGGTGGTCTCAGTGGCGCTAGGCGTACCGGTGGTACCAGTGGTGCGCGGCGTGCCGGTGGTACCAGTGGCGCCCGGCCCACCCCTGGGACCGCTGGTGCCCGTCGTGTCAGTCGTCCCGGTCGTCGTCATGGGCCCTCCCCGGTGCGCACGCGCCCCCCGCGCTGTGGCGGAGTGACGCTACGCGCAGGCGGCGGTCCGGGTACGGCGGTCGGCCGGTTGTCACTCGAACGGGTAACCGGGGTGTCCCGAGGCGCGGGCGTGCCCGGCCTTTCGCCACGCGGTTCCGCCTGCGATGATCGGGCCGTCGAGTTGTTAACCCGCGTTAACCGGAGGGTGTCATGAGCGAGGAGCGGTTCGGAGAGTTCGTCCTGGTGCGGCGGCACGGGGACGGGCATGTCGCGGAGCTCGCGCTCGACCGGCCGAAGGCCATGAACGCCGTCTCGACCGCGATGGCCCGCTCCATCACCGCGGCCTGCGCGGCGCTCGGCGAGGACCGGGACGTACGGGTGGTGGTGCTGACCTCCACCCACGAGCGGGCGTTCTGCGTCGGCGCCGACCTGAAGGAGCGCAACTCCTTCTCCGACGCCGACCTGCTGCGGCAGCGCCCGGTGACACGCGGCGCGTACACCGCGGTGCTGGAGCTGCCGGTGCCGACCGTGGCGGCCGTGCACGGCTTCGCGCTGGGCGGCGGCTTCGAGCTGGCGCTCTCCTGCGACGTCATCGTGGCCGACCGCACGGCGGTGGTGGGGCTGCCCGAGGTGTCCGTCGGCGTGATCCCCGGCGGCGGCGGTACGCAGCTGCTGCCCCGGCGGGTGGGCGCCGCGCGCGCCGCCGAGCTGGTGTTCACCGCGCGGCGCGTGGAGGCCGCCGAGGCGCGGGAGCTGGGGCTCGTGGACCAGCTCGTGGACGACGGGCGCGACCGGGAGGAGGCGCTGGAGCTGGCCTCCCGGATGGCCGCCAACTCGCCCGTCGGGCTGCGGGCGGCCAAGCGGGCGCTGCGGCTCGGGCACGGTCTCGATCTGCGGGCCGGGCTGGAGGTCGAGGACGCGGCGTGGCGGTCGGTGGCGTTCTCGGGGGACCGGGCGGAGGGCGTCGCGGCGTTCAACGAGAAGCGGGCGCCGCGCTGGCCGGGGGAGTGAGCGTCCCGGAACGAAAGTCGCCCCATTTCGCCCCGTTTGAATCCCCTTTCGCCATAAAACTCCCTAGCCTGGAGTGATGGGTGAGGACAGGCGGCTCACGGCCGTGGTGGCGTTGGCGCAGGGCATGGCCGCCGCGCACAGCTCGCGGGAGGCGTGGCGGGCGGCGGCCGTCGGCGCGTGTCTGGCGCTGGGCGGCAGCTTCGCGGCGCTGTCGGTGTGGGAGCGCGAGCTGGGCCGGCTGCGGGTCCTGGTGAACGTGGGGGAGCGGGCCGAGGACGAGGAGGAGTTCCCGGAGGACGAGTCCTACCCGGTCCACCAGTTCGCCGAGATCACCGAGTTCCTGCACGAGCGCTGGGCCGGCGGCGGTGAGCCCGACGCCTGGGTCGAGACCGCCGAGGGCCCCGCCGCCGGGCGCCCCGGGTACGTCCATCAGCGCGTCGCCGCCCTGCGCCGCCGGGGGCGCGGCTGCTGCGTGGTCGCGCCGATCGTGCTGCACGGCCGCGCCTGGGGCGAGCTGTACGTGGCCCGCCCGATGGGGGAGCGGGTGTTCGAGCGGGCGGACGCCGACTTCGCCACCGTGCTGGCCTCGGTGGTCGCCGCCGGGATCGCGCAGACCGAACGGCTGGAGGAGGTCCGGCGGCTCGCCTACACGGACGCGCTCACCGGGCTGGCCAACCGCCGGGCCGTCGACGCCGCCCTGGACGAGGCCGTGGAGCGGCACCGCGCGGAACACGTCGTGGTCAGTCTCGTCGTCTGCGATCTCAACGGCCTCAAGCGGGTCAACGACACGCACGGGCACGCCGTCGGCGACCGCCTGCTGGAACGTTTCGGCTCGGTGCTGTCCCTGTGCGGGGCGATGCTGCCCGGAGCGCTCGCCGCGCGGCTCGGCGGGGACGAGTTCTGTCTGCTGGCGGTGGGGCCGCCCGCCGACGCGGTGGTCAAGGCGGCCGAGGAGCTGTGCCGCCGGGCGGCCGAGCTGGAGCTGGGCGACGGCGTGGCGTGTGGGGTGGCGTCCACGGACGACCCCGTCGGACCGGTTCCGTCCGCCCGCCGGCTGTTCCGGCTGGCGGACGCCGCCCAGTACCGGGCCAAGGCCGAACGGGCGGCCGGGCCGGTCGTCGCCGGGCGCGAGGGTCCCGAGGATCCCGTCGTGCGCCTGGCGGACGAGCCGCCCCGGGGGGACGACGGGGAGCGTAGGCGGTTCCGCGGACGGCACTCCCCGTAGGGCCGGCCCCGCTCAGGGGTGCGACCGGGCGGTAAGGGGCACAGCCGTCGGGCATCTGTGACGTACCCCCTCGTGACATCGCGGAATTCACTGCGTACGCTCCTGAATATGGATATGCACACTGTGGTGGTGGGGACGTCCGGGGTCACCGCGTCCGACGTCCTCGCCGTGGCGCGCGCGGGCGCCCGGATCGAGCTTTCCGAGGAGGCGGTGGCGGCCCTCGCCGCGGCCCGCGAGATCGTGGACGCGCTGGCCGCCAAGCCGGACCCCGTGTACGGCGTCAGCACCGGCTTCGGCGCCCTGGCGACCCGGCACATCAGCCCCGACCTGCGGGCGCAGCTCCAGCGCAACATCGTCCGCTCGCACGCCGCCGGGATGGGCCCGCGGGTCGAGCGCGAGGTGGTCCGCGCGCTGATGTTCCTCCGGCTGAAGACCGTCTGCTCCGGGCACACCGGCGTCCGCCCCGAGGTCGCGCGGACCATGGCCGACGTGCTCAACGCCGGGATCACCCCGGTCGTGCACGAGTACGGCTCCCTCGGCTGCTCCGGCGACCTGGCGCCCCTGTCCCACAGCGCGCTCACGCTCATGGGCGAGGGGGACGCGGAGGGCCCCGACGGTGTCGTGCGCCCGGCCGGTGAGCTGCTGGCCGAGCACGGGATCACCCCGGTCGAGCTGCGCGAGAAGGAGGGGCTTGCGCTCCTCAACGGCACCGACGGCATGCTGGGCATGCTGGTCATGGCCCTCGCCGACCTGGACACCCTGTACAAGAGCGCCGACATCACCGCCGCGCTGACCATGGAGGCCCTGCTCGGCACCGACAAGGTGCTCGCCCCCGAGCTGCACGCCATCCGCCCGCACCCCGGGCAGGCCGCGAGCGCCGCCAACATGGCCGCCGTGCTCCAGGGCTCGGGCCTCACCGGTCACCACCAGGACGACGCCCCCCGTGTCCAGGACGCCTACTCCGTGCGCTGCGCCCCGCAGGTCGCGGGCGCCGGACGCGACACGATGGCCCACGCCGCCCTGGTCGCCGAGCGCGAGCTGGCGTCCGCGGTGGACAACCCGGTCGTGCTCCCCGACGGACGGGTGGAGTCCAACGGCAACTTCCACGGCGCCCCGGTCGCGTACGTCCTCGACTTCCTCGCCGTCGCCGCCGCCGACCTCGGCTCCATCGCCGAGCGGCGCACCGACCGGCTCCTCGACAAGAACCGCAGCCACGGCCTGCCGCCGTTCCTGGCCGACGACGCCGGCGTCGACTCCGGCCTGATGATCGCCCAGTACACCCAGGCCGCCCTGGTCAGCGAGTTGAAGCGGCTCGCCGTACCGGCCTCGGCGGACTCCATCCCGTCCTCCGCGATGCAGGAGGACCACGTGTCCATGGGCTGGTCGGCGGCGCGCAAGCTGCGCACCGCGGTCGACAACCTCACCCGGGTGATCGCCGTCGAGCTGTACGCCGCCGCGCGCGCGATCCAGCTCCGCGAGGGCCTGACCCCGGCGCCGGCCTCCCGGGCCGTCATCGACGCCGTACGGGCGGCGGGCGTGGAGGGCCCCGGTCCGGACCGCTACCTGGCGCCCGACCTCGCCGCGGCCGACGCGTTCGTGCGCGAGGGGCGCCTGGTCGCGGCGGCGGAGTCGGTCACCGGCCCGCTGCGCTAGCACCTGCCCGCCGGACGATCTGCCCGCCGGACGACCCGTCCGCCGGACAGAGCCGGCCGGTCCTGCCGCGCACGGAGGGGCCCCGTCGGGATGACGGGGCCCCTCCGTGTTCTCACCTGGGCTCTCGGCCGGTCAACAAAGTCAAAAGAACGTCAAGTGTTCTAAAAATCAAGGCGTTCCCGGCGCACCGAGTACCCGACGAAGCCGACGCCGAGCCCGAGGCAGAGGGCGCCGCCGACGACGTACGGGGTGCTGTCGAAGCTGCCGGTGTCCGCCAGGCGGGCGGAGTCCTCACCGGTGGCCGCCGTACCCGTGGACGCGGCTCTTGCCTGCGCTGTGACCTGCGGAGACGGGGTCGTGGCGGCGGACTTGAGCGCCGGTGTGTCCGGCGTCGCGTTCGCGGACGGGACGAACCACAGGGCACACAGCAGACCGCCCGCGGCGGCGGCGGTCAGCAATGGACGGCGAGCGGATGACACGGAATATCGATCCCCTTGTGGCGCTGGCGAATTGGCCGTGTGGGCAGATGTTAGTGAAAGGCGCGGGTCACAGGAAAGTCACGGGAGCGGCCGGCCTTACGCTCCGGGCATGAGCACTCCTCAGACATCACGTTTTGTGCGGATTCGCGTCGACCTCGTCCTGGAGATCGACGACGAGCAGGCCGTCACCGGCGCCGCACTGCAGACCCTCGCCGAGGACACGGACCTGTCCGACGCGGAACGGACCCACGCCGAACGGGCTGTGACGGACGACACCGCGGAGGCCCTGGCCCATCTCGTCGACCCGTTCGACCTGGTCGCGGAGGTGCCCGGGGTGGAGCTGCAGCAGGCTTCCTGGAGCAGTGAGCAGATCGACTACGACCCCGACTCGCCCGAGTGGGACCTCGACGAGGATGATGGCGACGAGAACGACCCGGAAGACGATGAAATGACGGTCGGCTGACGCAGTGTGGGGAAATTCGTGACCCCGGGCGGCAACCACCGTCCGGGGTTTCGTCGTCTCACGGGGCGCACGGACCGCCCCCGTCCGCCGCGCACCACTGCCGCTGAGCGGAAACGTGGTATGCCCCACACCGGAGACCGATGTGGAACGGGACGAACCGGTCGTAGCGTTGAAAGTTCTTGACGGGGAATCTCGGGGTTACGGGAATCGGCGACGA
Source organism: Streptomyces rochei (assembly GCA_002155895.1). Taxonomy (GTDB): domain Bacteria; phylum Actinomycetota; class Actinomycetes; order Streptomycetales; family Streptomycetaceae; genus Streptomyces; species Streptomyces rochei. The sequence goes on along the minus strand of MUMD01000157.1, from coordinate 7,989 downwards.
TGGAGAAGCGTGTGATGACGGACGGTAAGCGGCGCAAGGGCCTGGTGGCCGCGTCCGCACTGCTCGGCGGTGTGCTGGTGCTCTCGGCATGTTCCAGCAGCGACGCCGACACCTCCGGGGGTGGGGACGGCAAGACCTCGCAGGCCGAGGTCGACGAGGCCGCGGCGAAGAAGTCGTCCGAGGCGCAGATCAAGATCAGCCCCGCGGACGGCTCCGACAACGCCTCCATCAACAACTCCGCCGCCGTCACCGTGAGCAAGGGCACGCTCACGGAGGTCAAGATGACCACCACCGACGGCACCGCGGTCGAGGGCCAGATATCCGCCGACAAGACCAGCTGGAAGCCCAGCGGTCAGCTGGAGCGGGCCACGAAGTACCAGATCACGGCGACCGCGCAGGACTCCGAGGGGCGCGCCGCCCACGAGAACGCGTCGTTCACCACGGTCTCCCCGAAGAACAGCTTCATCGGCACCTTCACCCCGGACGACGGCACCACCGTCGGCGTGGGCATGCCGGTGTCGATCAACTTCGACAAGGAGATCACCAACAAGGCCGCCGTGCAGAAGGGCATCACGGTCAACACCAGCAGCGGCCAGGAGGTCGCCTGCCACTGGTTCAGCACCCAGCGCATGGACTGCCGCCCCCAGGACTACTGGCAGGAGGGCTCCACCGTCACCCTCAAGCTCGCGCTCGACGGGGTGCAGGGCGCCGAGGGCGTCTACGGCGTCCAGCAGAAGACGGTCACCTTCAAGATCGGTCGCAACCAGGTCTCGTACGTCGACGCCAAGACCAAGCAGATGAAGGTCACGCAGGACGGCAAGACGATCAAGACCATCCCGATCTCCGCCGGCTCCCCGGAGAACAAGACCTACGAAGGCCAGATGGTGATCTCCGAGAAGTTCAAGGAGACCCGGATGAACGGCGCGACCGTCGGCTTCACCGACGACGACGGCGAGGGCGAGTACGACATCAAGGACGTGCCCCACGCCATGCGCCTGAGCACCTCCGGCACCTTCATCCACGGCAACTACTGGGGCAAGGGCATCTTCGGCAACGCCAACACCAGCCACGGCTGCGTGGGCCTGGCCGACGCCAAGGGCGCCGACGACCCGAACACGCCGGGCGCCTGGTTCTACAACAACTCCATCGTCGGTGACGTGGTCGTCGTCCAGAACACCGGCGACAAGACCATCGCTCCGGACAACGGCCTCAACGGCTGGAACATGGACTGGGCCCAGTGGAAGGCCGGTTCGGCGGTCTGACGCCGAACTCCCCACGGCCCCACGGCACTTCGCACGGACGCCCGCCTCCCCGGCTCGGGGAGGCGGGCGTCCGCCGTACCGCACCGGCGCGCGACGCGCCGCCCGTTCACGCCGGGAGGGGCACCGTCACACCGCGAGGGGCGCCGTCACGCCGGGAGGGACGTCGCCGCGTCCGTCCCCCAGCTCGCCAGCAGCCGCAGCGCCTCCGCCGACGGTGAGCCCGGCTCGGCGTGGTACGTCACGAAGCACTGCTCGTCGTCGTCGACCAGGCGGAACGTCTCGAAGGACAGGGTCAGTTCGCCGACCAGCGGGTGCCGCATCCGCTTGACGCCGTAGCTCTTCTCCTTGACGTCGTGCGTGGCCCACAGCCGCCGGAACTCCTCGCTCTTCACGGACAGCTCGCCGACCAGCGCGGACAGCCGCGGGTCGTCCGGGTGCCGGCCCGCGTCCATGCGCAGGAAGCTGACCATGTCGTACGCCTTCTGGTCCCAGTCCACGAACAGGTCGCGGTAGTCCGGGTTCAGGAAGACCAGCCGCGCCCAGTTGCGCTCGGCGGCCGGCAGCTTGCCCCAGTCGCCGAAGAGGGCCGCCGCCATCCGGTTCCAGGCGAGGATCTCCGAGCGGCGGCCCGTCACATACGCGGGCACCGTCTCGATCGACTCCAGCAGCTGGAGCAGTGCCACCCGTACGGGCCGCTGCTGGGACCGGCCCGCCGACGCCCGCCGCCGCTGCTGCCGCGGCCTCGCCAGATGCGTCAGGTGGGCCTGCTCCGCGTCGGTCAGCCTGAGGGCCCGCGCGATCGCGTCCAGGACCTCGGCCGACACGTTCTGCCCGTTGCCCTGCTCGAGGCGGGTGTAGTACGCGACCGACACCCCGGCCAGCTGCGCCAGCTCCTCGCGCCGCAGCCCGGGCACCCTGCGGTGCCGCCCGAAGGACTCCAGGCCCACGTCCTCCGGCTTGAGCCGGGCCCGCCGGGTGCGCAGGAACTCGCTCAGTTCGGCCCGCCGGTCAAGCTGTCCATCCATGCGTCCAGTATCGCCGGACGTATTCCCGGTCGTACGCCCATGAGCCTGTCCCCGCCAGTGGTACGCACGCCGGTCGTACGCAAAGCCGTGGTCTGGGTGGATCCGCAGGTCGCGGGCAGGGTGGAGGCATCACCCCGTCAAGCCAAGAGAATCCCGGAGAACCCGGCATGACCACTGTCGCCGCGTACGCAGCACCCGCCGCCAAGGCTCCGCTGGAGCGCACCACCATCGAGCGGCGCGAGGTGGGCGAGCACGACGTCCTGATCGACATCAAGTTCGCCGGCATCTGCCACTCCGACATCCACCAGGCCCGCGAGGGCTGGGGCGAGGCCATCTTCCCGATGGTCCCCGGACACGAGATCGCCGGTGTCGTCGAGGCCGTCGGTCCCGGCGTCACCAAGTTCAAGGTCGGCGACCGCGTCGGCGTCGGCTGCCTCGTCGACTCCTGCCGTGAGTGCGAGAACTGCGAGGCCGGCATGGAGCAGCACTGCCTGAAGGGCAGTGTCGGCACGTACAACGCCGTCGGCTACGACGGTGAGCCCACCTACGGCGGCTACTCGCAGAAGGTCGTCGTCGCCGAGGCGTTCACCGTCCGCATCCCCGACGGACTGGCGCTCGACGTGGCCGCGCCGCTGCTGTGCGCGGGCATCACCACGTACTCCCCGCTCAAGCACTGGGGCGCCGGCCCGGGCAAGAAGGTCGCCGTGATCGGCCTGGGCGGTCTCGGCCACATGGGCGTCAAGATCGCGCACGCGATGGGCGCCGAGGTCACCGTGCTGTCGCAGTCGCTGCGCAAGAAGGACGACGGCCTGCGGCTGGGCGCCGACCACTACTACGCGACCAGCGACGAGCAGACCTTCAAGGACCTGGCGGGCACCTTCGACGTGATCCTCTCCACGGTCTCCGCGCCGCTCGACTTCGGCTCCTACCTCGGGCTGCTCAAGACCGGCGGCGCCCTGGTCAACGTCGGCGCCCCCGAGGAGCCGATCGCCCTGAACCTGTTCTCGCTCATCGGCGGCAACAAGACCCTCGCCGGCTCCATGATCGGTGGCATCGCCGAGACCCAGGAGATGCTGGACTTCTGCGCCGAGCACGGCATCGGCGCCGAGATCGAGCTGATCGCCGCGTCCGAGATCAACGAGGCGTACGAGCGGGTCGTGGCGAGCGACGTGCGGTACCGCTTCGTGATCGACACCGCCACGATCTGACCCCCCCCGGGAACGGCTCCGCGACGATCTGACCCCTCGGGACCGGCTCCGCTTCGATCCCCCGGAAAAAAGTCACGGATTCCTCCCGCCTGCCTGTCACACAGCCGCCCCGCCCCGGGTCACACCGCCACGACACCCACGGCGGACGGTCCGGGGGCGGGGCGGGCGCGTATCGGCGGCCGTCCCGCTCCCGGACACCACAGACAGGGAGCAGCAGCCATGACGTACCCCTCGACCTCCGGCACCCCCCTCCTGGTCACCGGCGGCACCGGCACCCTCGGCCGCCACGTCGTCCCCTTGCTGCGGGCGGCGGGCCACGAGGTGCGCGTCCTCACCCGCCACCCCCGCCCCGACGCCGACGGCGTCACCCACGTCACCGGCGACCTCCTCACCGGGGAGGGCGTCGAGGCCGCCGTCGCCGGCGCGCACACCGTCCTGCACCTGGCGGGCGGTCCCAAGGGCGACGACGTGGCGACCCGCGCCCTGGTGGGCGCCGCCCGCGGGGCGGACGTACGGCACCTGGTGTACATCTCGGTCGTCGGTGCGGACCGCGTCCCGCTGGCCTGGCTGCGCACCAAGCTGGAGTCGGAGCGGGCGGTGGCCGACTCGGGCATCCCGTGGACGGTCCTGCGGGCGGCCCAGTTCCACGAGCTGACGCTCACGATGGTGGAGAAGATGGCGAAGCTGCCGGTCCTGCCCGTCCCCGGCGGTCTGCGCCTCCAGCCGGTCGCCGCCCGCGAGGTCGCCGCCCGCATGGCGGAACTGACCCTCGCGGCCCCGGCCGGCCGGGTCGCCGACCTGACCGGCCCCGAGGTCCACGACCTGGCCGCCCTGGTCCGTCCTTACCTGGCCCTGCACGGCAGGCGCCGGCGCCCGCACCTGCCGGTCCGCATCCCCGGCAAGGCGGGCCGCGCCTACCGCGAGGGGGCCAACCTCACGCTGGAGGGGGCGGCGACGGGCCGGCTGACCTGGGAGGAGTTCCTGGCCGAACGCGTCGCGGAGAAGGCGACGGAGGCTCCCGCCCGTTCGTGAGGCGGCGGGGGTTCCCGTCCGTTCGTGAGGCGGCGGGGGTTCCCGTCCGTTCGTGAGGCGGCGAGGGCTCCCGTCCGTTCGTGAGGCGGCGGGGCGCCGCCGGGCCCCCGGCGGTCAGCGGCGCCGCAGCGACGCGTCGAGCAGCGCGGGCGGGGTGTCGAACTTCTCGTGCGCCGCCAGGTCGGTGCCGGGCGCGACGATCTCGTCGATCGCGTCCAGGACGTCGGCCGGGAGCACGGTGTCGGCGGCGGCGAGCTGGGCGCGCAGGTGGTCCACGGTGCGCGGGCCGATGAGGGCGGCGGTCACGGCGGGGTGCGCGGTCACGAAGCCGAGCGCCAGCTGGATCAGGGTCAGGCCGGCCTCGTCGGCGACGCGGGCCAGCCGTTCGACGGCGTCGAGCCGGGCCCGGTTGGCGGGCAGCGCCGTGTCGAACCGGTCCGGCAGGGTCGCCGACCGGTGGGTGGCGATCTCCCGCCCCGCCCGCACCGCGCCGGACAGCCAGCCCGACGCCAGCGGGCTCCACACCAGCACGCCGAGCCCGTACTCCTGGCTCACCGGCAGTACGTCGCGCTCGATCCCCCGCTGGAGCAGGGAGTAGCTGGGCTGCTCGGTGACGTAGCGACTCAGGCGGTGTTCGCGGGCGGCCCACTGGGCCTGCACGACGCGGTACGCGGGGAAGGTCGAGGACCCGAAGTAGCGGATCTTCCCCGCGCGCTGCAGGTCGGTCAGCGCCGCCAGGGTCTCCTCGTCGCCGGTCTCCGGGTCCCACCGGTGGATCTGGTACAGGTCGACGTGGTCGACGCCGAGGCGGCGCAGGCTGGCGTCCAGCTCGGTGACCAGCCAACGGCGCGAGGAGCCCCGGCGGTTGGGGTCCTCGCCCATCGGCATGCCGGCCTTGGTGGCCAGCACGATGTCGTCCCGGCGGCCGGCGATGGCCTTGCCGACCATCTCCTCCGACTCGCCCGCGCCGTACATGTCGGCGGTGTCGATGACGTTGACCCCGGCCTCCAGAGCGGCGTCGACGATGGCGGTGGCCTCGTCCTGGGTGGTGCGCCCGATGCTGCCGAAGTTCATGGCGCCGAGCGCGAGTGTGCTGACCCGGACGCCGGTGCGGCCGAGAGTGCGGTACTGCATGATCGTGGTCCTCCGTCGGGGGAGCGGTGGCGCGCGCACGGGCGCACGGCGTGGCACGACGGCTCCGGGCTCTGGCATCATGGTCAACCGGAACGCCGTCCCGTTTGACGATACGGAACGCTGTCCCGTTTAGCAATGCCGGTATGCGGAGGGATCGACGCGATGGTGGACGGCGACGAGGGTCGGGGGCGCACCGACCGCCCCAGGCGGGCGGACGCCCGCCGCAATCAGAAGGCCCTCCTGGACGCGGCCGCCGCGGTCTTCGTGAGGTCCGGCGTGGAGGCGCCGGTTCGCGACATCGCGGCCGAGGCCGGGGTCGGTACGGCCACCATCTACCGCCACTTCCCGACGCGGGCCGACCTCATCGTCGGCGTCTACCGCCACCAGGTGGAGGCCTGCGCCGAGGCCGGTCCCGAACTGCTGGCGAGCTGCCCCACCCCGTACACCGCCCTCGCGCGGTGGATCGACCTCTTCGTCGACTTCCTGGTCACCAAGCACGGCCTCGCCGGCGTGCTCCAGTCCGACAGCGCCGGTTTCGAGACGCTGCACGCGTACTTCCTCGACCGCCTGGTGCCGGTCTGCGGCGACCTCCTCGACGCCGCGACCGCCGCCGGCGAGATCCGCGCCGACCTGTCCCCGTACGAACTCATGCGCGCCACCGGCAATCTCTGCATCGGCGCCGAACACGACCCGCGCTACGACGCCCGACGGCTGGTGAGCATCCTGGTGTCGGGCCTGCGCCGGCCGGAGTGACGGGGGCACACCGGCCCGCCGCGCGGCCGACGCCGGCGGCCCCGGACACGCCACCGCCCGAGGACTGCGCCGCCGGGCGGCCTGGAGGAACTGGTGCGGAATCGCTCGGAACCCTCATGCGTTGACGCTGGTGGACGTGGGATGTCGGTGTGCGAGCCGAGTAGCCCGAGTGACCAGAGCGACAGGAATTGGAGGGCCTCGATGGCTGCGCAGACGCAGAGGGCCGTGCTGGCGGGCGGATGCTTCTGGGGGATGGAGGAGCTGATCCGCAAGCTTCCGGGCGTGACGGCGACCCGGGTCGGATACACCGGGGGTGACGTGCCGAACGCGACGTACCGTAACCACGGCACGCACGCGGAGGCGATCGAGATCCTCTTCGACCCCGAGCAGACGGACTACCGCACGCTCCTGGAGTTCTTCTTCCAGATCCACGACCCGAGCACCAAGAACCGCCAGGGCAACGACATCGGCATGAGCTACCGCTCGGCGATCTACTACGTGGACGACGAGCAGAAGCGCATCGCCGAGGACACCATCGCGGACGTGGACGCCTCCGGGCTGTGGCCGGGCAAGGTCGTCACCGAGGTCGAGCCGGTCGGGCCCTTCTGGGAGGCCGAGCCCGAGCACCAGGACTACCTCCAGCGGTACCCGGACGGGTACACCTGCCACTTCCCGCGCCCGGGATGGCGGCTGCCCGCCCGCTCCGAGGGCTGAGGCCCGGGCGGCGAGCGCGACGCGACACGGAGAGGGCCCGGCGGAATCCCCGCCGGGCCCTCTCCGTGTCAGTCCGCCGTCCACCGGCGGGCCGTCAGTGGGGGAGCGTCGCCGGGCTGCCCCCGTTGGCCTCGTAGCCCGCCACCGCCAGGGCCCGGTAGACGGCGAACTCCGCCGCCGGGTCGGGGGACAGGGTCCAGGGCAGCGCGCCCACATGGCCGTCGATGACTATCAGCTGGTTCATCGCCTCGGACCAGCGCTCACCGCGGACCAGGAAGAACACCAGCAGATGGCGGACGTGCGCCTGCATCGGGTCGTCCGGACGGGCCGAGTGGACCGCGTGCAGGGCGCCGTGGACCGCCTTGGTGACGACCTCGCTCTGGTGGAAGCTGCGGACCATGGTGATCTCGGGCAGGTGCTCGAAGACCGCGAAGAGGGGCATCGCCGCGAGCAGGGAGCCCCGCGGCGCGCGGGCGGCCGCCGCCTCCGCGAAGGAGTACGCCAGCTCGCGGGAGCCGTGCCACTTCTCGCACCAGTAGTGCAGGGCGGCCAGGTGGGCCCCCATGTGGTCGGGCGCGCGGTCCAGGATCTTCAGCCAGAGCTGCTCGAACTCCTCGCGCGTGTAGCCGAGCCCGCGGGCCACCGACAGCTCCACGATGTACGGGATCGGGTCGCCGGGGGCCAGCAGCGCCGCCTCGCCGCAGGCCGCCTTCGCCTCCTCCATGATGATCCGGAACTCGTCTGTGCCCGGCGTCGCCGTCCGCCACGCCTGCTGCACCAGGAACTCGGCCTGCACGGCCGCGCCGCCCGCGTCCTTGGGCGCCTCGGCCCGCCACACCCGCAGCCACTGCCCGCCCGGCG
>MUMD01000156.1 GCA_002155895.1 Streptomyces rochei | reverse complement strand
AGCGGCGGGACGCCAACACCCGCGCCATGGACGAGCGACGAGACGCCAACAGTCGCGCCGTGGACAAGCGACGAGACGCCCCCACCCACGCCGTGGACGAGTGGCGGGGCCACGGGCAAGGCGCCCATGAGAGGGCCGGGCACGGGCGGGGTGCCGGCTCGGAGTTCGGCCGTGGACGCGTGCGGGGCCGGCCCTTCCGCCGGAGGGCCGGCCCCTGCTGTGGGGACCGCGGGGCGTTCGGGCCGGGCGGTCAGCCGGTGGGTCCGGAGCCCGCGGCGGCACCGGCTCCCGTGCCGTCACCGAAATCTCCGGTGTCCCCGGAGGCACGGGGGTCACCGGAGACGCCGGGGTCACCCGGGCCGCCGACCCCGTCGCCGTCCGCGCCCGCTCCGGTATCCCCGCCGGCGTCCTCCCCGGCCTGTCCGGTGCCGCCGTCGGCGTCCGCGCCCCCGGCGTTCTCCTCGCCCGCCTGGTCGGCCGCGCCGGCGCCTCCGTCCCCGGCCTGTCCGGCACCGGCGCCGGTGCCGTCGCCCAGGGTCGCGCCGACGGCCTCCAGGGCGGTGGTGACCGGCTGGAAGAAGGTCTCGCCGCCGACCGTGCAGTCGCCGCTGCCGCCCGAGGTCAGGCCGACGGCCAGGCCGTCCTGGGTGAACAGGGGACCGCCGCTGTCGCCCGGTTCGGCGCACACGTTCGTCTGGATGAGGCCGGTGACCGTGCCCTCGGGATAGTTGACGGTGGCGTCCAGGCCGAGGACCTGCCCGTCGGCCAGCCCGGTCGTGCTGCCCATCCGGAAGACCTGCTGACCGACCGTCGCCTCGGCGGCCCGGACGATCGGGACGGCCTGGTCCCCGAGGTCGACCTCGCTCGGCGCCTGTGTCGCCGGGTCGTCGTACCGGACGAGCGCGAAGTCCCCCTCGCCGGGGAAGACCGCCTGGTCGACGGTGGCCGTCGGCGGCCCGTCCTGCGCCTCGGACCACTGGTCGTCCGCGACGCCGCAGTGACCGGCCGTCAGGAAGGCCGGGGCGCCGTCGCCCGCGGTGACGTTGAAGCCGAGCGAGCAGCGCGCGCCGCCGCCGAAGATGGCGTCGCCGCCCGAGGCGAAGGTCTTGAAGGTGCCGGGGGACTGCTTGAGGGTCGCCATGCCGGTGCCGAGCCCCTGGACGGTGGACTCCAGCCGGTCCCACTCGGCGCCGGTGACCGTGCTGTCGGCGGTCACCAGGATCTTGTTGGTACGGGGGTCGATCGCCCACGAGGTGCCCGGGATGGTCGCCCGCGACTTCAGGGTCCGGGCGCCGTCGCGCAGCTCGCCCATCGTGTTGTCGACCTCGCGGACCTGCGCGCCCGCCTTCTCGGCCCGCACGACGACCTGGTCGTCGTCGCCGGGTACGACGTTGACGACGAGCCGCTGCTCGTCGGCGTCGTAGTAGGAGCCGGCGAAGGCGTCACCGAGCAGGCCGGCGAGCCGCGAGGCGAGGTCCGGCGCGTCCGCCGCCTTGAGCGTCCTCGGCGCCGCCGCGTCGTCGGAAGAGCCGCCGTCCTGGGAGGCGTTGGCGCTGGGCAGCAGGACGGCGGCCGCGCCGAGCGCCACCACACCGCCCGCCGCCATCGCGGCCCTGCGCTTCGGAATTCGCTTGTGACTCAACCTTCTCGACCTCCTGGGACGGGGTCCGTGCCGCCGGGCCGGCGGCTGTCGGGGGCGCCTGGACGGCTGTTGATACGCACCGCCCGGACGGCGTGTTCACGAAAGCCGCGCGATCGGAACGGATCGACACCCTCCGCATCCGGTCGGCGACGCTCCGTTCCGGACGCGGAGCGGAATCGCCGCTTCAGCGAATCTGCACATCGAATGCCCAACCCGGTCACTCCCGTCGGCGGATCTGCACAAGCCCACGGCCCCGCGCACGCCTTTGGTGCGGGAGTGCCGGATTCACCGCCGCACGGGCAAGGGGTCGCGCCGGCAGATGCGGTCCCCGGTGTGAAGAAGTCGCCGCGAAGGCGTGCGCGAGCCTGCACGCTTGGGCGCGCGGGCGTCGCAAGTTCCCTGGTGGGAGGGGGTGATTGATTGGAAGGGCGGACCGGCCCCGTGCTTTGATCCATCGCACCGCGGGGGCCGCGGAGGGCTCCGGAAACGGGCGCCCGGCGCCCGCGGTCGCGGCCGTCATCTGTCCCCAGAGGGGGCCGCTCCCCCCTTGTGAAATGGCTATACGAAGGGAAGTTCCATCATGAACTCCACCCCCCAGGTCGAGACCGTCGAGATCTCCGACGCCGACCTCGACAACGTCTCCGGCGGCCTGAACGTGAACGCCGTCGGCACCGTCACCGGCCTGGTGGACGGCATCGCCCCGGTCTCCGGCCTGGTCAACACCGCCGTCGGCACCGTCGAGGGCGTCACCGGCCTGAACACGGCCCCGGTCACCAACCTGGTCGCCGGTCTCTGATCGCGCCCTTGTGCCGCTGAGTCCCGGAGCCCTCCAGGCTCCGGGGCTTTTCGGCGGTTCACCCGCAGCGCCTCGCAAGACCCTGGGAAGTCACCGACGTGCAGTTCCGCCAACAGGCCCTCGCCAAGCTCCAGTCACCGGAGGAGCTGGACCTCCCGGTGCGTCTCGCCCGCCCGCAGGGCTGGCTGGTGCTCTCCGTGACCGTGGTCGCCATGGCCGCCGCGTCCGTGTGGGCGGTGGGCGGTTCGGTGACCTCCACGGTGAGCGCGCCCGCCGTCCTCACCCACGGCCAGGGCAGTTACCTCCTGCAGAGCCCCGTCTCCGGCCAGGTCACCGCGGTCCTCGCGCGCCAGGGACAGCGGCTGCCCGCCGGCTCCCCCGTGCTGCGGGTGCGCACGGACGACGGCGAGACGGTGGTCCGCACCATCGACGCGGGGCGGGTCAGCGCGCTCGCCGCCACCGTCGGGCAGATCATCGGGACCGGCGCCAACGTCGCCTCCGTCGAGAAGGTGGCCCACGCCGACGATCCGCTCTACGCCACCGTCTACGTCCCCGCCGAGAACGCCGCCGCCATCCCCGCGCACGCCTCCGTCGACCTCACCGTCCAGTCGGTGCCGGCCCAGCAGTACGGCGTGCTGCACGGGGAGGTGCAGTCGGTGGACCGCTCGGCGCAGTCGGCGCAGTCCATCGCCGCGTTCCTCGGGGACAGCCAGCTCGGCGAGCAGTTCACCGAGGAGGGCAGGCCGGTGGCCGTGACGGTCCGGCTGGACACCTCGGAGTCCACGAAGAGCGGCTACGCGTGGTCGTCCGCTGACGGGCCCCCGTTCGCCCTCACTTCCATGACCATGGCCACCGGTTCCATCCGGCTGGCCGATCAGCGTCCCGTCGATTGGCTGCTGCCGTGAGCACCGCACAGGAGACCCGGGGCAGGCGCCGTGCCGCCCCGCCCAAGCGCACGGCGCCCAAGGCGCGGGCCAGGACGGTCCGCACGCCCACCGTCCTCCAGATGGAGGCCGTGGAGTGCGGGGCCGCCTCCCTCGCCATGGTCCTCGCCCACTACGGGCGGCACGTGCCGCTGGAGGAGCTGCGCATCGCCTGCGGCGTCTCCCGCGACGGCTCGCGCGCCAGCAACCTGCTCAAGGCGGCCCGGAGTTACGGCCTCACCGCCAAGGGCATGCAGATGGACCTGGCCGCCCTCGCGGAGGTGACGGCGCCGGCCATCCTGTTCTGGGAGTTCAACCACTACGTCGTCTACGACGGCATGGGGCGTCGCTTCGGCCGCCGCGGGGTGTTCGTCAACGACCCCGGCAAGGGCCGCCGTTTCGTCTCCCTGGAGGACTTCGACGGGTCGTTCACCGGCGTGGTGCTGACCATGGAGCCCGGCGACGGCTTCACCCGGGGCGGTCGCAGGCCGGGCGTGCTCGGCGCGATGCCGGCCCGGCTGCGCGGCACCGCGGGCACGCTCCCCGCCGCCCTCCTGGCCAGTCTGCTGCTGGTGGCGGTCGGCGCGGCGGTGCCCGCGCTCAGCCGCACCTACATCGACATGTTCCTGATCGGCGGGCAGACCTCGCTGCTCGGGGTGCTGTTCGCGTCGATGGCGGCGTGCGTGCTGCTCACGGTGGTGCTGACCTGGCTCCAGCAGGCGAACCTGCTGCACGGCCGGATCATCTCCTCGACGCTCTCCAGCGCCCGCTTCCTGCGCCATCTGCTGCGGCTGCCGGTCACCTTCTTCTCCCAGCGCAGCCCGGCCGACCTCGTGCAGCGCCTCCAGTCGAACGACGCCGTCGCCGAGACGCTGGCCCGCGACCTCGCCGCGGCGGGCGTGGACGCGATCGTGGTCGTCCTGTACGCCGTGCTGCTGTACACGTACGACCCGCAGCTCACCTTCGTCGGGATCGGCGTGGCGCTGCTCAACATCCTCGCCATGCGGATCGTGATCCGGCTGCGCGCGACCCGCACGGCGAAGCTGCGAGCGGACACGGCGCGGCTGACCAACACCGCGTACACCGGCCTCCAGCTCATCGAGACGATGAAGGCGACCGGTGGCGAGGACGGCTACTTCCGCAAGTGGGCGGGGCAGCACGCCACCACGCTGGAGGAGCAGCAGCGGCTCGGGGTGCCGAGCGCCTGGCTGGGCGTGGTGGCGCCGACGCTCGCGACGCTCAACAGCGGTCTGATCCTGTGGATCGGCGGTCTGCGCGCGGTCGAGGGGCACATCTCGGTCGGCCTGCTGGTCGCCTTCCAGGCGCTGGTGGTCCGCTTCACGGCCCCGCTGACCCGGCTGAACGGCGTCGCGGGCCGCATCCAGGACTTCGCGGCCGACGTGGCACGGCTGAAGGACGTGGAGAACTTCCGTGCCGACCCGCTCTACGACCGTCCGGGCGGCGCCGGCGACTCCACCCGCAGGCTCCGCGGGCACGTCGAGCTGCAGAACGTCTCCTTCGGCTACAACCCCCTCGACGAGCCCTTGCTGACCGGCTTCGACCTGACCGTCGGGCCGGGGCGGCAGGTGGCGCTGGTCGGCGGGTCGGGCAGCGGCAAGTCCACGGTGTCCCGGCTGATCTCGGGCCTGTACGCCCCCTGGGACGGCGTCATCCGCATCGACGGACAGCGTCTGGAGGACATCCCGCGCGGGGCGCTCGCGTCCTCCGTCTCCTTCGTCGACCAGGACGTGTTCCTCTTCGAGGGCACCGTGCGCGACAACGTGGCGCTGTGGGACCCCTCGATCCCCGACGACGCCGTGGTGGAGGCCCTGCGGGACGCCGCCCTCCACGACGTGGTGATGCGCCGGCCGGGCGGCATCCACAGCAGGGTGGAGCAGGACGGCCGCAACTTCTCCGGCGGTCAGCGTCAGCGGCTGGAGATCGCGCGGGCCCTGGTGCGCCGGCCGAGCATCCTCGTCCTCGACGAGGTGACCAGCGCGCTGGACGCGGAGACCGAGCTGGTGGTCATGGACAACCTGCGCCGGCGCGGCTGTGCCTGCGTGGTGATCGCGCACCGGCTGAGCACCGTGCGGGACAGCGACGAGATCGTCGTGCTGCGGCACGGCACGGTCGTCGAGCGCGGACGGCACGAGGAACTGCTGGCACGCGGTGGCGCGTACGCGGCACTGGTCAGGGAGCGGTGAGATGACAGCCGTGCACGAAGGTCAGGGCGATCTCGTCCTCGGGGCGCTCGGCTCGCTGGGCACCCGCGTCGACTGCGCCGGGTTCGGCCGCCTCGACCTGGAGGGGCCGCAGGTCCTGTGGCTGGTGGCGTCCGGGGCGCTGGACCTGTTCGCGGTGGACGCCGGTGAGCAGGGGCACTGGCACCACCTGGGCCGCCTGGAGGCCGGCTCGGTGCTGCTCGGCCCGGTCGCCGGGCCCCGGCACACCCTGGTCGCCCGCCCGCTGCGGGACTGCGTGGTGCACCGCATCGCACTGCGCGAGCTGTACCAGCCGGCGCACACCCAGACGTGGTCGTACGACGAGTACGGCAACCCGCAGTACGTTCCGCCGCGGACGAGCCCGCTGGAGTACGCCCTCGCCCTCGGCGTGGGCCGCGGTCTGACCGTCCTCTTCCAGGCGCCGATGGCCGCCGAACCGGCCACGGCCCACGGCGGCTCCCCCGCGCGGGCGCACGCCGGCGTGGGCGACGACGACGTGTTCTGGATGCAGGTGCCGCCCGGCAGCGTGCAGTACGGGGCGGTGTACGGCGCGGAGGCCGCGGCCGACCTGCTGATGGACCCGGCGCTGTGGCAGAGCATGGTCGACCAGCAGCACCGGCTGCTGACCACCCTGGACCGCTGGATCGAGCAGCTGGAACGCACCCACGAGACCCGTACGGCCGCCGGTATCAAGGCCGGTGAGGCGGTGCGCGCCCGGGCCGACCGGACGCTGCTGGCCTCCATCGGCAAGCGGTCGGGGCAGCGGAGCACCGCCGCCGACGCCGACGCCACGTACGCGGCGTGCAGGCTCGTCGCCCGGGCCGCCGGGATTCCGCTCGCCGAACCCGCGCGCAACGGCACGGAGAGCGACCGGATCGATCCGGTGGAGCGGATCGCCGTCGCCTCGCGCGTGCGCACCCGGACCGTGCGGCTGGACGGCCGCTGGTGGCGGGACGACGTCGGTCCGCTGGTCGGTCACCGGGCCCTGTCGGGGGCGCCGGTGGCGCTGCTGTGGCAGCGCGGCGGCTATGTGGCCGTCCATCCGGCGACCGGCCGCCGGACGCCGGTCGAGAAGGCGAACGCCGAGGAGTTCGAGCCGCGCGCGGTGATGTTCTACCGGCCGCTGCCGGAACGCCGGCTCGGCCCGCTGGGGCTGCTGCGGTTCTGTCTGCGGGGCACCCGCCGGGATCTGTCCGCGCTGCTGCTGGCGGGCCTGGTGACGGTGGCGCTCGGCGCGCTGGTGCCGGTGGCGACCGGCAAGGTGCTCGGGGAGTTCGTGCCGAAGGCCCAGACGGGGCTGATCGCGCAGGTGTGTCTCGCGGTGATGCTCAGCGGCGTCGTCGCGGCGGCCTTCATGCTGCTGCAGAACCTCACCGTCCTGCGGTTGGAGGGCCGCGTCGAGGCGACGCTCCAGCCGGCCGTCTGGGACCGGCTGCTGAGGCTGCCGACCACGTTCTTCACCGAGCGTTCCACCGGCGAACTGGCGAGCGCGGCCATGGGCATCAGCGCGATCCGCAGACTGCTGGCCGGGGTCGGACCGACGGTGGCGCAGTCGGTGACCGTCGGGGCGATGAATCTGGTGCTGCTGCTCTGGTACAGCGTCCCGATGGCGCTCGCGGCGATCGGCATGCTGGTGGTGGTGGCCGCCGTCTTCCTGGGGCTCGGGCTGTGGCAGGTGCGCTGGCAGCGGCGGCTGGTCCAGCTCACCAACAAGCTGAACAACCAGGCGTTCCAGACCCTGCGCGGGCTGCCCAAGCTGCGGGTGGCCGCCGCCGAGAACTACGCGTACGCGGCGTGGGCGGAGCAGTTCGCGCGCAGCCGTGAGCTCCAGCAGCGGGCCGGGCGGATCAAGAACCTCAACGCGGTGCTGGGCGCGGTGTACCTGCCGCTGTGCACGCTGCTGATGTTCATGCTGCTCGCCGGCCCCGCGCGGGGTTCGATGTCGGCGGCCGACTTCCTCACCTTCAACGCGTCGGTGACGATGCTGCTGACCTCCGTCACCCAGCTGACCGGGGCGTTCGTCTCGGCGGTGGCCGCGCTGCCGCTGTTCGAGGAGATCCGGCCGGTGCTGGACGCGACACCGGAGGTGCGGGCGGCCAGTACCCGGCCGGGTCCGCTGTCGGGCGCGATCGAGGCGCGGCGGCTGTCGTTCCGGTACAGCGACGACGGTCCGCTGGTCCTGGACGACGTCTCCTTCGAGGTGCGGCCGGGCGAGTTCGTCGCGATCGTCGGCCCCAGCGGCTGCGGCAAGTCGACGCTGCTGCGGCTGCTGATCGGCTTCGACCGCCCGCTGTCGGGCAGTGTCCTGTACGACGGCCAGGACCTGGCCGCGCTGGACCAGTCCGCGGTACGCAGGCAGTGCGGGGTGGTGCTCCAGCACGCGCAGCCGTTCACCGGTTCGATCCTCGACGTCATCTGCGGCACCGAGCCGTACACGCCGGAGGAGGCGATGGCGGCGGCCGAGATGGCGGGGCTCGCGGAGGACATCCGGCGGATGCCGATGGGCCTGCACACCATCGTCTCGGGCAGCGGGGCGGTCTCCGGGGGCCAGCGGCAGCGGCTGATGATCGCGCAGGCGCTGATCCGCCGGCCGCGCATCCTCTTCTTCGACGAGGCGACCAGCGCCCTGGACAACGAGACGCAGCGCCGGGTGATCGAGTCGACCAAGGCCCTCGACGCCACCCGGGTGGTGATCGCGCACCGGCTGTCCACGGTGCTGGACGCCGACCGCGTGATCGTGATGGAGGACGGCAAGGTCGCCCAGCAGGGGCCGCCGGCGGAACTGCTCGCCGACACCGGCGGACGGCTGCACGAGCTGGTGCGGCGGCAGCTCGCCTGAGCCCCGGCGCGTGTTTCCGGCCGTACCCGGGCGGGCGGCCCTTGGACCGGCCGTAAATGGGTACCTGCGTCCTCATGCGTATCAGCGTGGTGGACGTGGGCTCGAACACGGTCCGTCTCATGGTGGCGGACGCGGAGGGCGGTGTACCGCTGCCGGTCCACACCGCGAAATGGCGGCTGCGGCTGTCGGAGCAGGTCAAGCCGGGCGGTGCGGTGCCCGAGGAGGCCGTGGAGCGGCTCGTGGCGGCGGTCGAGGGCGCGAGCCGGACCGCGGCCCGATGGGGGTCCTCGGCCCCGCTGGCCTTCGCGACGGCCGTGGTGCGCGCCGCGCCCAACCGGCGGGAGGTGCTGCGCACCGTCCGCGCCCGTACGGGTGTCGCCCTGTGCACGCTGCCGGGCGAGGTGGAGGCGGAGCTGACGTTCCTCGGTGCCCGGCGCTGGATGGGCTGGCGGTCCGGTCCGCTCGCGCTGCTGGACATCGGCGGCGGCTCGCTGGAGATCGCCTTCGGCCGCGGCCGGCTGCCCGACTTCGTCGCCTCGCTGCCGCTGGGCGCCGCCCGGCTGACCCACGAGTTCCTGGACGGCGGGGTGGACGCGCCGCCGCCGGAGCAGGTCCGGGCGCTGCGCCGCAGGGTCCGCCACCAGTTGCGGGACGTCGCGGCGCGGATCCGCTGGGAGGGGCCGCGCACCGCGGTGGCGACGTCGCGGACCTTCCAGCAGCTGGGCCGGCTGTGCGGGGCGCCGCCGGGCCGGCACGGCCCGTTCGTGGAGCGCCGGATGCGCTGCGCGGACCTGGGCGAGGCCGCGGACCGCCTCGCCGCGCTGACCGCCGCCGAGCGGGCCCGGCTGCCGGGCATCTCGGCGCCGCGGGCGGCGCAGAGCCTGGCCGGGGCCGTGGTCGGGCACACCGCCATGAAGCTGACCGGCCTGGAGTCGGTCACCCTGTGCCCCTGGGCCATCCGCGAGGGTGTCCTGCTGCGGCACATCGAGGACGGTCCGGCCTGGTGGGCGGAGGTCACCCGCCACAACGACGAGGCGACCGCGGCGGCACCGGTGCCGCTGCGCGTCGCGAGCACATCGAGCTGACCGAGCCGAAGGACCGGGCCGCAGGGGTCCGGCCGTACGGAGGAAAGGAGCACCCGTGTCCCGGAACGGCGATGCCGACCACAAGTCCCCCGAGACCGCCATCGAGGAGGTCCTGCACGAGATCGCGGAGGCCCGGCCGCGCGACGCCGAGTCCGACGAGGGCCCGCGCCGGGGCGAGGCGGGGGACGCCACCTCGCCGAACACCGGGGCCCAGGAGGACGCCGAGGGAGAGTGACGTGTCACCCGTCCCGGCCGGGCAGGGGTGCCGCGGTGCCGGGCGGGTACTCGGCGTGCCATGGAGTACGACCGCGAAGGACCACAGTTGCCGACGGCCCGGGGCCCGATCTCCGCGGCCGTCGGCGCGTACCTGCTCGGGGCGGGTCCGCTGCCCGCCGCCGAGACCGTCGCCGAGGCCCCGCCGTACGGCGACGACCTGCAACTGGCCCTGTACCAGTGTTACGAGCTGCACTACCGGGGGTTCGCCGGCGTCTCCCCCGCTCTCGAATGGGACCCCGGCGTGCTGGGGACCCGGGCCGCGCTGGAGGACCGCTTCCTGTCCGCGCTGCGCGCCGACACCCCGGTGCACGACAGTGTCGCCGAGGCGGTCGGGGCGCTGCTGATCGAACCCGTCGACGGGAAGGGCGTCAGTCACTTCCTCCGGGACGAGGGCGAGCTGTGGCAGCTGCGCGAGTACGCGGCCCAGCGCTCCCTCTACCACCTCAAGGAGGCCGACCCGCACGCCTGGGTGCTGCCGCGGTTGTGGGGGCGGGCCAAGGCGGCGATGGCGGCGGTGGAGTTCGACGAGTACGGCGGCGGCCGTGCCGAGCGGGTGCACGCCCGGCTGTTCGCTGACCTGATGACGGACCTGGGTCTGGACACCGCGTACGGCCGCCATCTGGACGCGGCGTCGGCCGAGTGCCTGGCCACGGTGAACATGATGTCGCTGTTCGGCCTGCACCGGTCGCTGCGCGGCGCCCTGGTGGGCCACTTCGCGGCGGTCGAGATCACCTCGTCGCCCGGTTCCCGGCGGCTCGCCGAGGCGATGCGCCGCACCGGCGCCGGACCCGCCGCCGAGCACTTCTACGACGAGCACGTCGAGGCCGACGCGGTGCACGAGCAGATCGTCCGGCACGAGGTGATCGACGGGCTCCTCGAGCAGGAGCCCTGGCTCGCCGCGGACGTCGCCTTCGGCATCGACGCCACCGGTTTCCTGGAGGACCGCTTCGGGGCCCGGCTGCTCGCCGACTGGCGTTGCGGCAGGTCGTCCCTGCGCACCCCGCTGCCCGACCCGCGGCACGCGGCGCGCGAGGCGTCCCATACTTCGTGACCGGTGGGGTACCTGGGTTCCGTGAATTTCATGGTGCTACCGGGCGTGTACGCCCCTCAGGAGGACACCGCCCTGCTGGCCGGGGCGCTGTCCGACGAGTCGCTCCCGCCGGGCGCGGCCGTGCTCGACGTGGGGACCGGATCGGGCGCCCTGGCCCTGGCGGCCGCCCGGCGGGGCGGCCGGGTGACCGCGGTGGACGTGTCCTGGCGCGCGGTGTGCGCCGCCCGGGTGAACGCCGCGCGGGCCGGGCTGCGCGTCCGTGTCCGGCACGGCAACCTCTTCACGCCCGTACGGGGTGAGACGTTCGATCTGGTGCTGGCCAATCCGCCGTACGTACCGGCCCCGGGCCGGGGCCGTGCGCCGCGCGGTGCGGCGCGGGCCTGGGACGCGGGCCACGACGGACGGCTGGTGCTGGACCGGATCTGCGCCGAGGCACCCGGCCTGCTGCGCCCCGGCGGGGTGCTGCTGCTCGTGCAGTCCGCCCTCAGCGATCCGGAGCGGACCGTGGGCCGCCTGCGGGAGGCCGGTCTGAAGGCGGCGGTGACCCGGCGGCAGCGGATCGCCTTCGGTCCCGTGGTGCGCGGCCGGGAACGCTGGCTGCGCCAGCGCGGGCTGCTGTCCCAGGCCGACAACGAGGAGGAGCTGGTGGTCGTCCGTGCCGAACTCCCCGTCTGACGCCCCGCGCCGGGTCAAGGTCCAGCGCCGGGGGCCGCTGCTGGTGGAGGGCCCGGTGGAGGTGGAACTGGAGGACGGCACGACGGTGTCCTCCGACCGTTTCCGGGTCGCCCTGTGCACCTGTCGCCGCAGTCGGCGCTATCCCTGGTGCGACACCAGTCACCGCCCCCGCTCGTCGGGCTCCGGTGACGGGCCCGCGGCGAAGGGCTGACCCTCTTATGACCCTCTTGATCCCGGAGAACGGCGGACGGCCCCACTCCGTCCGCCGTCCCCGGTGCGGGACCGCTTCCCGTCCGGCGGCGACTCGCACTCCCCAGTAGCGAGCCGCCACTCGCGCCGCACGGGCGGCCGGTCCCGGTCCTAGAAGGTGAAGACGCCGGCGCTGCCCGCGTTCTTCACGCACTCGTTGGCGAAGGTGCGTTCGTAGGAGACGTGCCGGCCCTGCCAGACCCCGTCGACGGTGACCAC